>JAQGHB010000042.1 GCA_028289045.1 Candidatus Saccharimonadota bacterium | reverse complement strand
CCGACGATTGATGCCCAGAAAGCGCTCAGCCAGAGCAAAAACTTTCTGAGCGGTGTCGGTAGCCTGTTCAATAGCAAAGAACAGCATGTTGTCATTAACGAGCGTGACCTGGAGAATGCTAAAACCGAGCTTCGTAACCGCGTCCAGGCAGTGCTATCGGGGCTGTTGCAGTGCGGTATTCAAGGGCTGCCGCTTGATACACAAGAATTGATTGAGCTCTACTATGACACCTACAACCCCGACACCGCGACTAGGCAGCAGCTTAAGAATTTCGATGAACTGTCTGCCGATATTATCACTAAAGGGGCAGGCAGAGCATCGCAGGCACACTTGCAGAGGGAACTGCAGTAATGGCGTTTGGTAAGGGCAAAAAACCTGCTGTCGATCCGGTAGCCGTTGCTCAACAGCAACGTGCCCGTGAAGAGCAAGAGGTCCAGGCCGCTTTCCGAAAAGGCATTACAGCACTACGCGACTTTATCGCTCCAAGCTCACTGGAGTTCAAGAGTACGCATTTTCAGCTAGGCACCCGCTACGCACGGACCTACTACGTCTATGGCTATCCACGCCAGGTCTACACCGGTTGGTTGAGCAGCATGGTTAACCTCGACGAAGTCATGGACATGAGCATGTACATTTACCCCGTTGAAAGCCAAGTCGTGCTGGAAAACCTGCGTAAAAAAGTTACACAATTGGAGGCCGGTATTCAGATCGAAGCCGAGAAGGGTCGTGTACGAGATCCAGGCAAACAGGCAGCCATTATGGATGCCGAGGAAATGCGCGACAAACTGCAGGTCGGCGAAGAGCGTTTCTTCCGTTTTGGGCTGTATTTCACGATTTATGCCACGAGCATGGAGGAGTTGGAGTTTGTCAGCCACAAAGTGGAGTCGATGCTTGGACAACAGCTGGTCTATAGCAAAGCCGCGACATCACAGCAAGAGCAGGGGCTTAACAGCACCATCCCGCAACTAGTGGATCAGTTGCAGATTCGCCGCAACATGAGCACCGGCGCCTTGAGCACCAGCTTTCCGTTCACCAGCGCTGATCTCACACAGGATAATGGCATTCTGTATGGCATCAATATGCACAACTCCGGCTTGGTTATTTTTGACCGTTTCTCTCTGGAGAACGGCAATTCGGTAGTTTTCGCCAAGTCCGGTGCCGGTAAATCCTTCACTGTGAAATTAGAAGCTCTGCGTAGCATGATGTTTGGCACTGAAATCTTTATTATTGATCCAGAGAACGAGTACCAGCGCATGTGCGAAGCCGTGGGCGGCGCTTATGTGCGCCTCAGCTTAAATTCGGCTACCCGTATCAACCCCTTTGATCTGCCGCGAGTTGTCGACAGCGAAGAAGCTGATAACGCGCTTCGCAGCAACCTGATTACACTGCACGGTCTGCTGCGCCTGATGATGGGCGGCGCACAGGTTCAGATGCAGGGCGGCAGCGGTGCCATGATGCCCGCTCTCGCTCCCAGCGAGGAAGCCGACCTGGACGCCGCGCTGATAGAAACCTACGCCAAGGCCGGTATCACCAACGACCCCTTGACTCACACCGGCACGCCACCAACTATTGCTGACCTATACGACACGCTGCTACACATGGGTGGCACCGGCCCGCAACTGGCGCAGCGCCTCCGCAAGTACACCACGGGTACTTTTGCCGGTATCTTCAGCCAACAGAGCAACACCGATATCAACAACCCCTTGGTGGTCTTCAACCTGCGCGATCTGGAAGACGAACTGCGACCTGTCGCCATGTACATCGTACTGAATTATATCTGGAACAAGACCAAGTCCGATCAGAAAAAGCGCCTGTTAATCGTGGATGAGGCCTGGCAGCTCATGAAATACGAAGACTCGGCTAACTTCCTGTTCTCATTAGCCAAGCGCGCTCGCAAATATAACCTGGGCATCACCACTATTACCCAGGACGTCGAGGACTTCATGGGCTCGCGCATGGGCCGCGCCATTGTGGCCAACGCCTCGATGCAGTTCCTGTTGAAGCAATCTACTTCGGCCGTAGATGTACTGAGCGATGTGTTTAAGCTAACAAGCGAGGAGAAAAAGCGCCTCAGCCAATTCCCTGTAGGGCAGGGATTATTCTTTGCCGGCCAAAACCACGTCCACATCCAGGTCGTAGCCAGCCCCACCGAAACCGGCCTGATCACTACCAATCCCGACCAAGTCCAACAGATCAATGCCGCCCAAGAAGCCGGTGACTTCAGCCAGCCCCAGGGAACTATTGATCTGAGCAACCGTCTGTACCCTGGCAGCGCCTAAGCGTTTTGGGCGTTTCGGAGTATAATACTTACCATAAGAAGTTTTAGGCAAAACCAACATGGCAAACTCCGTATACGATGATAAAATTCCTGGCGAACACGGCCTGGACGACAATCGAAACACACCGCTGGGCGACCCTTCAAATCCTACCGGCGAATACGATCCACAAAAAGATCCGATGCATAACCCTGCCGATCCTCGCGGCGACCTGCAAAACGCCGAAAAAAGCGGCGGCATGTTCAACGCAAAAGGTGATAGCGGCTCGACTGCCGACCTGAGCGGGAAAGCACTCGCTGGGGCCGAAATTGCTGCAGGTGCTGCGACTGGCGGTCCAGCAGGCGCCGCTCGTGCGGGCCTTAAAGGAATAATTCGAAGTTCAGCTAAGAAAAAACCACTCATTGGTGCCGGTATCACAGGGCTCATCATCGTTGGTGCTGTTGCCATTTTTGGCGTGTCCTCTGGGCCAATGCAGCTCGTGCATCTATCACAAATCCTGCAGAAAAACTTTAGCAACTCCGACGATGCCTCAGAAAATCGAATGAACGGCCTATTTCGATATGCACGCAGTGGTAGTTTCGGAGAAACACGAGTTGGAATGGTAGGAAGTAAAGTATTTGGCAGAACGATCGACCAATTGAAAGATGTCGGAATCGAATTTCAGCGCAACTCACTTGACCATGTTAAATCAATGACGATTGATACCGGAAAGCTATCAAAAGCATACCCCGAACTTAAGAATATGTCGCCGGCAGAGCAAAAAGTTTTTGTTTCCCGAACTTTCGATATTCCGTTAAGCGACCTGGGCAATCTTGGTTCCGGTAGCGATGTTGCCGGTAGAAAATTTGGGGTTAATACTCGCGGCTATGGGATCAAGGCATCTCGAGCGCTCCTCAAGAATGCTACCGCCGCCCTAGAAGACGGGCGAACTACAAGCGGTATAAAATTTAGAACTATGGCTAGGTTTTTTAATGAGCCGTCGTTATTTCACCCTATTCGGCGATTAACTGCACAGCAAGAAAAGAAGGCAGTCAACACTGTTGAAGCACGAGCTAAAACTGAGGCGGAACGACAGCAAGCCATAGAAAAGCCCGTATTAGATGATGCTCAACCTGCTAAAGACAACATAAAAAGCAAAACGGGAGGAGTACGTGCGATTGCTGGCGGAGCCCTGTTGGCAACAGCTGGTATGTGCATTGTCAGAAGCGTATCCGATGACGTCGTCAAAGTTAACCAGGCGGCAATTGTGGCGCCCTCGATGCTAAAAGCGACTGATGCAATTGCGCTTGGTGCCCAAGTCCAGTCAGGTCGGGACATCAGTGCAGGTCAAGTTGGTGCGGCTGTGGAAGGCTTCCAGAATAGCGATGGAAAAGGTATTTGGCAGGCGGCGGCGCTGCAAGCCACAGCAAGCGATGGCCAAAGCTCGTCCGGCGAAGATATATCTAGTGGCTACAAAGAGGCTTTTTCAAAAAACACGACAGCAGAGGGGATAAAGCAATACTTGGGCGGTGGCGGTTTCGGCGCTATAGCTTGCAGTACGCCCGGTATTATTGTTCAGGGAGCTATTGGGATTGGCCTTGCGGTTGGCTCGATTGTAGCAGCCATACCTTCAGGCGGAACTTCCGTAGCAGTTGAGACTGGTAAGATAGGGGCAGGCATAGCTGGTACGGCTGGGGTTATTTATTTATTGGAGCATGAACTAACTAACATATTCACCGACAAAGCTATCGTACCTACTGTGACAAGTGGTCCTGTAGGTGGAAATATCCTAGCTTATGGTGCTCGTGCAGCGGCTGGCACCGAGGCTCGATCCTCCGGAGGCATAGAACTCAGTAATACTGAAACTGCTGTACTCGACAAACAACAACAAGTCGAAGATCAAAAATCTTTTCAGTCAAAGAGCTATTTTGCAAGGATGTTTGACACCAGTGATTATCGTTCATTGACAGGGCGACTAGCCGATTCAGTAAGCCCTAGCACCTCGCAGAACGTAGCCAGCCTGGCAAGTGGCTTCACTCGGCTTGGCAGCATACTTCCACATGCTTTCTCAGCACTGCTACCAAAAACTAGCGCTGCTGATAAACCGTATGATTGGGGTTTTCCAATCTATGGCATTCCACATGACATACTTAACGATACAAATCTGGAAAATCCCTATGATAATGCCGACAAAGTCGCGGCTGTACTTGATGGGCCGGACAGCAAAAGCTACATAGACAGAGCAAATCATTGCTTTGGAACCGATATTAGCAAGGGGACGGATGGCTGGGATGTCGCTTTCACCAAAGCCGTAAGCCCCAACGATCAGGGCTATATCGACGCTCACTGTAGTGATACCAGCGACTACAACTGGAAACGTATGATGCTGTTCGTTTTCGATACCAAGACTATGGATGCCGCCGACTGCTACGATGGCACGTCAGACACCTCAGATCAATCCTGCGAAGCTCTTGGTGCATCTGGTACGCAAGCTGCTCCAAGGGAAAGCGCCCCCGATATCACCGATGGCAGCGTGACAATAAAGAAATTAGCGAATCCCATCCCGGGCGCAAGTTGTGGCTGCACCATAGATCCTAAGGGTGTGACACTCCACTGGTGGGGTAACCAGTTCGGCAAGGGCATTACTCCTTTAGTGGATATATTTAAAGGGAACCATTTATCTGTCCAGCTTGGAATCACCTCGGATGGAGACGTATACCAGCTGACAAAAAATCTTAATACCAAAGCCAATCACGCTATTGGTGGGAACGCCACAACCATAGGCATAGAGATAGAGGGTGGACCGGGAGAATTTGGCAAAGAAGGTATCACGAAGTACCCTGATAAATTTAACGCCGTCGTAAATACCGTAAAGTATCTGGTCAAAAAATACAATATTCCGCTTGATGGGCCAGCTACCTGCGACAACGTAGTCGGAATCCACCCGCACTCAGACTATAATCATTGTCCAGGAGCGGCTCAAAAGAGCGATGTTGATTCATACTACTTTGATGAGGTAATGAAGAAGGTGCGTGAATAATATGGGCACCTTCAAAAAAATTATTTTTGCTAGCTCATTACTTTTCTGGGCAACATTCCTTGTGGCCACTCCCCTAGTGAGCGCGCTTTCGCCCGAACAGCAGCTGCTCTATCGACAAGGTATTAACTATTTTGACGTGAATGCCTGCTCTGCTAGCGGCGCAAGTACCCAAACCAGCACCATCGGTGGCGCCGTATATATGCTGGGTGACTCAATCACCGCTCGGGCAAAAGACAACTTAGACACGGAGTTCACCGCCAAGAGCGCCACGCCATACATAAATGCCTCTACCAGCCGCTCAATCACTAAAGCCGGAACAGACGATGGCTTCAAGACCAGCGGCCTGGATGCTTTAGACGGCGATCAAGATCGAGTGAAAAATGCCAGTACTATTGTAATCGCCCTTGGCACAAACCAGCGTGACAGCGACTTCAAGCAGTCCATAAAAGATACGATCACAAAAGTTAAGGGCTACAATGCAGCTGCAAGAATTTACTGGGTAAACGTATTCTCCGAGGGCAAAGGAAGCAATAAGATCGATAAGGACGCCATAAATAAGATTATCAATGATTCGTCGGACAGCCTTGGCTATACGGTGATTGACACGACAGATAAAAATATTGAGCTCGATGACAGCGATAAAATTCACGAAACCATCGGCACGGGCACCAAAAATTTTGCCGACACTGTAGTTGGAGGTGTTGCGGGAGGCAACACGGCCGACCCGGGAACACAGTGTTCTTGCGACGCAGGATCAATCGGCTTAACAGGTTCTGACAATGAGAGTAAGGTCTACAACTACCTGACAGGCACAGCAGGACTAAAACCATTTCAGGCAGCCGGAATTATGGGCAGCATGTTCTTTGAGTCAAACTATGAACCTCAGCGATTACAAAGTACTCCGTCAGGAAAGGAAACACCTGCCGAAAGCCTGAGTCCCGGTCAGCTCTCTGATACAAATCTTGGTTGGGGCATAGTCCAGTGGACTCCACCAGGCAAAATAATTAATACGTTTTCACCAAAGAGCAAGGCCAACGACCTCGGCGCGCAGTTGAAATTCCTGCAGGATCAACTAGATGGAAAGACCACCAGCCCCGAGAAAGCAGCAGGAGATCAACTCAAAGCCACCACGGACGTCGTCAGTGCGGCATCGACCTTCGAGCTAAAATACGAGCGGCACGCTGGCTTAGCCCAGCCAGAACGCGCCAACAAAGCACAAGATATTCTTACAAAATTGGGGTCGGCTGGTGGTGGTGATCCAGCCGCAGACACGGCCGATACCGCAACCTGCTCAGTAAGTAGTGATGGCAGTGGCGAGGTGACAGGGGAGTACAGCCTACCTGTGGCCAAGAAATGGTTTACCGAACATGAGGATTATTTCACAAAGCCGCATCATGACTATCCGGCAGCTGACATACCTGTTACTTCTGGAACTAAAATCTTTTCGGTAGCAAAAGGTGAGGTAAGCGAGCTGGCTAATAGCGGTTGGGGCGGAGGTGCTGGCACCCACGTCTTCGTCAAAGACGGGGATGTGGTCTATGGCTACTTCCATGGCACTCCAGGCAGTGTTAGAGTTAAGGTTGGAGATACGGTAGAACCTGGTCAGCTTCTCATGCTGTCCGACAACACGGGCCACTCCGAAGGAGCCCATCTTCACTTCCAAATCGAAGTCGGGGGGGTAAAGCATTGTCCACAGAATCTTCTGGAAGCCATCGGAAAAGGCACGACGCCACCAGCTCCTAAAACACTACCGACTTCAGGATGTACCAATTGAATAATCATCGCCTCATTACCGGCCTTAAAGTCTTAACGCCACTGCTCATTTTGTTATTTATCTTTGTGTGGATTGCTTCCCATGGCTTTATCGACGTAACTGTCGAAAATGGGTCAGGCAAAAATCTCACCTATAAAGTTCTGAATCAAGGTGGTGATACGGTTGCTACTATTGAAAGCGCCGATAGCCATATTAAAAAAATAGCCAGCAAGGGAACTGCTCAAATAACCGTAGATGGGGACAGCAAAAGTTACTTTAAGATAACTCACACAAAGGGTTTTCTGGGAGTAACCAAAGTAGTTGCCAGCTTGCAATCGGAGAAAAGCCGGCAGTTTGTGGGCAATAATCCGCATTTTTGCATGCACTATGGCCAAGATATCCTATACTCGTATGATTGTTCCGAGCCTGGTGGCTTGACCGCACATTTACCAGCCACCGCAAGCACTCCTACAACAACCTTCACCGAAAAAGAGCCGCCATACATTCCACTCATTGGGTTTATCGACGCTGGTGGCACTAACAAAGTCTTGGCAACTGATGATGAAGAAAACAGTGTTTCTGTATATGACATTGATCCTGATTTGCGCCTCACCAACGCCGCACGGCTAGCCGAAGCAAGTGCTAGCGATAGCCAAAACGTTCTTTCGTACAAATCAGGTTTTATAATTTACAATCACGGGTTATCTAAAATTGCCTACTACGAATCTCCTGTATCATCGCCGGTATCCATCAAAACAATAAGTCCTGACGAAAAAACTAAAAATCCAGTTGGACTGTCTGTGTACGGAGATGGGATTGGAGCCCTATTCAATGACGGCAGTGACGTCGGGGACATCGGGCTGGAAGGCAACCAGACGACAGGGACAATCGCTGGCAGTAGTCAATTCATTACTTATACTCAAGACTCTGCAAAATCATACACACTCAATAAGCTATACACGTCTGGTGGATTGTGTGGCGATACAAAACTTTGTCTTATCAACAGTAATGTTCTCGACGTCTATGATATAGGTAGTGGCGAGGCCAAGTATGTCTTCAGCATGAAAGATGTTCAGCGCGTCCTGCCCGTGAATGGCAAGGCAGTGATTGCTACCAACAGTAAGGTTATGGTTCTTGATCAAGAGAGCCTTAGTGGATCAACACAATTCAGTTATGGCAGCGGGCAATATTGCGGCATCAGTCAGTCAGCTAACGGTTATGTGCTGTGTCAGATAACGACTAAAGACAACAATGTTGCTCTTTATATTAATACGAGTCAGCAAAATACCGATAGTATTGATAAGAAAATATATGGCTTACTACAGTCACCCGACGTATCAGACGTTTCTGCGTATAAGAACTTTATATATATTTCCCCGAATCTGGGTCAACCAATCTACAACTTGAGCTCGGGAGAGTACGAATATGACCCTGCTATCAAAGCCTCGACTAACAAAAATATCAACCAGCTTATTGGTCGTTTAGGTATTAACACTTCTCGATACACCGTTATCAACCCACTCGGTAACTAGCTCAGCGGGATGACGTTGCAGCCATTGGTGAAGTTCTGTAGCACCAGATCCGCGTCAGTAGTCGTAATAAAGGTTTGGTACGGTGCTAGGTAGTCGGTGAGGGCGTGGCGGCGCTTGCCGTCGAGTTCGGAGAAGACGTCGTCGAGCAGCAGCAAGGGAGCAACACCGTCGTGGGCGGTCTGCATCAGTTTGAGCTCCATGATTTTTAGGGCTAGGACGGCGGTACGGACCTCACCGCGGGAGGCGGTCTCGGCCGCGGGGCGGCCGTCGAACAACACGGTCATATCTTCGCGGTGCGGGCCAGATGCAGTGAAACCGCGCAACTTGTCGAGCTCCAAGCTGGATTCCAGTTTTTTCAGCAGATTTGTTTCGTAGGCGTCGGCGGGCCAGCGGCCGTCGTAACGGATCGCTACCGAAGTACTTGTTTGCGATAATTCCTTGTATAAAGCACCGAGCTCGGCTTCGATTTGAGCCACCAATTGGCAGCGGTAACGCACGATTCGACCCGCCAGCTCGCTCAAACGAATATTCCAGGGAAATATTTGGGTTTCGATGCTGTGCGTGGGCAATTTCAGTAAACTGTTGCGCTGGGCCAACGCTCTGCGGTACTGGCGGCGCAATAAGCCATAGCCGCCAACTGTTTGCTCCAACAAATCATCCAGATAGGTACGGCGGCGCTCGGGGCTGCCGGATAGCAGTTGCAGGTGGTTGGGCTCAAATAACACGGCGGGCAGAGACGAAGCCAGGTTCAGCCGCTTGTAGGGCTTGCCGGAAATCTCATATGATTTACCCGCCAAGGGCTCACGAGTGATTTTAACCGTCCTCGCGCCGCCGTCTGACATATCGGCGTCAATGCGAGCCCAGGGCTGCTCAAAGGCTACCAGCTCAGCGTCACGAGCTCGGTACGAGCTACCACGAGCCAGGACCAGAACCGCTTCCAGCAAATTCGTTTTGCCGCTAGCGTTTGGGCCAACGACGATATTCACGCCAGGGCTTAGTTCAAAAGACGAGTCGTCATAGGAGCGGAAGTGCTGCAGGCGCAGGTCGGTAATCATACCTCTATTGTACCTGTCGAGTTAGCTCTTCAGTGGCATGATGATGTGTTTGTAGTCATCAGCGGCGGGATCAGTCAACAGGGTTGGCTCGAGCTTGCCGTTGAAGCCGAAGACCACATCTTCGCCGCCCAATGCGCCTAGGGTATCCAATAAATAACGTGAATTCAAGGTGATGCTGCCGCTGCCGGTAACCTTGGCTGCTGCTGTGGCATTGTTTTCACCCAGCTGTGAGGCCACCGAACGAATACTGAGCTGTTGGGCTGCTTCGTCGACATCAATCGTCACACTCCCTGCGCTTTCGCGGGCGAACAGGCTGGAAACTTTAGTTACATTCACTAGATCTGTTCGTTTCAAAGTCGCTTGAGTCGCGAATGATTCAGGAATTAATTTTCGGTAATCAGGGTATTTACCTTCAACTAGGCGAGTGACTAGTTCGACATCACCGACCTGGAATAGTACCTGTTGGTCGTCGTGAGTTACATGAATCTTCGTTGTGTCATCACCGAGTACGCGGAGTAAGTCATGCATCGCTGAAGCGGGGATCAGTAATTGCACGGCCTCTGGGTTCTTACCGAGTTGTTTTTCGGCCAAGCGGTAACTATCGGTAGCGGCCATTGCCAACATACCGTCTACGGATTGTAGTAAGACCCCTGTTAGAACAGGGCGGGTTTCGTCGTTGGAGGCAGCAAATACCACTTGCTGCAGGCCTTTTTTGAACAATCCGCTGTCGATCTCCCATGATTTACCACTGGCAATAGCCGGCATAACGGGGAAGTCATCAGCCACCACGCCGTTCACTACGGATTTGTATTGATCGGTTGTAACGTGCAGTTTGGTTTCCTGGAGATCTAGTTCTATAACTCCCGATGGCAAGCTACTCACAAAGTC
>JAQGHB010000040.1 GCA_028289045.1 Candidatus Saccharimonadota bacterium | reverse complement strand
CTCCATAAAATCGGTAAGTAGTATAAGCTGTTCCTTGTGAGCTGAAATTCAGTGGTATATAATGCGGTTTATTAAAGAGGACAACCTATGTCAGAATTAGATAAAAGGCCAGAAGATATGTCTATTGTGGCCTATGCGCGCCAGCTATGGGAACAGGACCTGAATACGCACGTTCATGTAGATACTGCGCTTAATGATCAAAGGAAGGAGTTGGGGATATCGGAGCCAGTGAAGATAGTTGGCAGTGGTAATGGGAACGGGATTTCTGTATTTCCCGGCCTTACACCTCTTCAGGCTGAAGTCGCTATGCAAGCTCTGCGTGACCCTAAGCGATAACAACTCCTGTCGCTCCTCATACTCATTTTGGGGTAAAAAGCACAATATGTAGCGTGTTGCTTTTAACGCAAGCGCTATATATAATCTTTCTTACAGTCAGAACAAATCGGCTTGGATATAATAAAAACAGTAAAAAGAGACATGACTGCGCTCGGACCTGAGAGACTCGGGAGTGGTAACATCTCTAAACTGATATTCCAAACAGAGAACTGTTCGTAAAAATCAAATAACATCGACTACTAAAATTGGAGGGAACCAAAATGGTCAAAAACATCACAATCTTCACTACCAACACCTGCGCATACTGCCAGATGGTCAAAAAGTACCTGGGTGCCAAGGGCCACACCTACGAGGAAGTAAACCTCGATGAACACCCTCATCGCCAAGCCGAAGCAACACGCTTGTCCGGCGCTATGACTACCCCTGTTACTATTGTGACCAGAGAAGACGACTCCCAAGAGGTTATTGTGGGCTACAACCTCGCTAAACTAGCTCCTGCCGTAGCCTAAAATCAAATGGCAGATACTACTACCGAAATTCCAAAGCATGATGTGATCATTGTCGGAGCAGGACCAGCTGCTCTGACTGCTGCTATTTACACAACACGTGAAGATATCGAGACGCTGCTGTTTGAGCGCGGTGTAGTTGGTGGATTGGCTGCCGTGACAGATAAAATTGATAACTACCCTGGTTTTCCCGATGGTGTCGAAGGGCTAACACTCGCCCAGGATCTGCAAAAACAGGCCGAACGCTTCGGTGCGGTCATCGAGCTGGGTGAAATCACGGCCATCCATGACGAAGGCGAGTACAAGCGCATCGAGTCTACGAGTGGCGACATGCACGCTCGTGCCGTCTTGATTGCTACCGGATCGGATTATAAAAAAATCGGTGTGCCCGGCGAGCAGGAATTCTATGCCCGCGGTGTCCACTACTGTGCAACCTGTGATGGTGCTTTTTACCGCGAGAAAAAGCTGGTCGTAGTCGGTGGGGGTAACTCGGCCGTCCAGGAAGCTATCTTCCTGACTCGTTTCGCCAGCCACATTGATCTATTGGTGCGCTCCACCATCAAGGCCAGCGATGTACTGCAGCAGGAGCTGCAAGAATACGTCGACAAGGGCAAAATCACTATTCATCTCAATACGACCACCGATCTTATCGAAGGCGAGGACAAGTTTGTCACCAAAGTCACCGGCACCAAGGACGGTAAAAAAATCGAGTTTGATGTTGACGGCGTCTTCGTGTTTGTCGGCCTTGAACCAAATTCCGAGTTTGTCAAAAATTCAGCCGTACTACTCGATGAAATTGGCTTTGTCACCACTAACCAAGACCTCATGACGGCCATCCCTGGCGTCTTCGCCTGTGGCGATATTCGCTCTGGGGCCACCATGCAAATTGCCTCCGCAGCCGGTGAAGGCGCAACGGCCGCCCTCAAGATCCGCGAATACCTCGAAGGCCGCGCCCACCCAATTCAAAACTAGTGAGCCAAAACTAGCTAGCTTACAGTCCGCTCTTGAACATGGTTGTATAATGTCGGGTTATGGCGACTGCTAAAGAGACGATCGAACACCTGTTATCGCTTGCCGACATCAAGCCTAATGGCTCACGCCCCTTTGATATCCAGGTGCACGACGAGCGTTTCTACGGCCGTGTGCTGGCAGAACGGACTTTGGGGCTGGGCGAATCATATATGGACGGCTGGTGGGACGTACGGCGGCTGGACGAGTTCATCGCGCGCGTGATTTCAGCAGGGGTACATAAGAAGATTCGAGTCACGCCGACTATGGTGCGTTCGTTTATACGCGCCGCTTTGTTCAATCGGCAAACCAAGGAACGTGCCACGCACAACGCCTCATATCACTACAACATCGGGAATGATTTATATGAGCGTATGCTCGGGCCCAGTATGATCTATAGCTGTGCGTACTGGCGGAATGCCAAAACGCTGGAAGACGCCCAGATGGCCAAGCTTGATCTCATTTGCCGCAAGCTACATCTGAAGAAAGACATGACACTGCTCGATATAGGCTGCGGTTGGGGTGGTTTCGCGGCCTATGCGGCTCGCAATTACGGCGTTACAGTGACGGGTATTTCGCCAGCGGCAGAACAGGTAGAAGTTGCCCGCGAACGTACCAAAAATCTGCCGGTGACCATTTTGCAGAAAGATTACCGCGACATGACCGGTTCATTTGATCGGATCGTGTCGATTGGCATGTTAGAGCATGTAGGCCCCAAAAACTACAAAACATTCTTCGCGCAGAATAAAAGCATGCTGAAAGATGGTGGTATCATGCTTCACCACACTATCGGTAAAAATTTTTCGGCCAATTACGCTGACCCATGGATCGACAGGTACATCTTCCCTGGCGGGGTTATCCCCTCACTGGCCCACATCAGCAAAGCTGTCGAAAAAAAGCTCATCATCGAAGATGTACATAACTTCGGTCCAGACTACGAGAAGACGCTCATGGCCTGGCATGCCAACTTCGTAAAGCACTACTCCGAAATCAGCAAGCAGTATGATGAGCGTTTTTACCGCATGTGGACCTTCTACTTACTGTCATGCGCCGGCGCCTTCCGCGCTCGCAACCTCCAGCTCTTGCAAATCGTTATGCGCAAAATCGAACCCTCACAACCTTACGAAGCAGTTCGTTAAAACTAATAAGAAGCGCTGTAGTTGGGGAAGAAGTCGCCGACGAACTGGTGGTTTTTGAGGCCGGCGGCGCGCAGGTCTTTTTGCAACGATTCGACCATGGGTTCGGGTCCGGAAACGTAGACTAGGGTATCTTCGGAGGGTTGCTCAAGGCCAAGAATAAGCTCGGCGCTGAGCTGGCCGCGCTGGCCGCCCCAGGCAGATGAAGGTTCTTTGACGACAATGGTAGCGTGCTGTTTGGCGCGCTCAAACGTCGGCTGGAAAATAATCTCATCTTCATTATGAACCCCGTAAAGTAGGCGAATAGGACGGGTTTCGTTGGTGTCGGCTAGCCAGCCGAGAATGCTATGAAACGGCGTGATGCCGATGCCACCAGCCACGAATATCAAGGATGTCTGCACCAATTTAGGCAGTACGAAATCGCCCATGGCGTCGCTCATCTGCAGTTCTTGGCCTGGCTCCACACTAAAGAGGGCCTTTTTGAACGAACTGCTCTTGTCATCGCCAGCATACTTAGTGGTAATGGTGACAAATTCTTGGGTAGGTGAGGACGATATGGTGAACCAGCGGCGAATACCGCGATTGTCAGGGTTATCATGCTTGAGTGTCCACTCAGCGAACTGGCCAGCGGTAAAGTGCACTGGCTTTTCGGGCTTAAAATAAAATGTCCGAATGTGCTCAGCCTCGGACTCAGAGTGATCAAAAATAACCTTCATTGCTACTTAAGTATAACTTACTTCTCGAACAGGTCGGGGTAGTCGGTGACGACGCCATACAGGCCATGCCTGGCCCAGTTGGCAGCTTTGACGGGATCATTGAGCGTATACGCGCTGAGCTGGTAGCCGCCACGCGACATCTGGCGAATGAAGCCCCACCATAGCCACATCTCATTCATGCTGATGCGCTTGGTGCCAAGCTGCCTTGCTCTATGGGTGGCTCGGACACCAGACCACTTTTCTAAAACGACAATTTCGATCTCCGGCAGCGCCTCGTGCAGCGCCAGCAATGTTTTTTGGCTAAATGACGCTAACAGGAAATGTTCGGGCTGCCAGCCGTGCCCCAGGTAGGACTTCAAAATTTTGATGATTGGCGGTAATGGTACGCCTGGTTTGATTTCCACATATAACGGCACGGGGTGCCCAATTGTTTTTAGAACCTGCTCAAAAGTAGCGAGATCTGGCTTATGGGAGAGCAGCTCATCAAAACTAAACGCCGTTATCTCCAGCTTGTCGCCACTTGGATCGGTGATCTCTGGATCGTGATGCAAAATGACCACATTATCTTTGGTGACCCGCAGGTCAAACTCCAGCTCATCAACGTGATGCTTTAGTCCGAGCTTCAAGGCTTCCAGCGTATTTTCGGGTGCTAAGCCTTTAGCACCGCGGTGGCCAATGATCTTCATACCTTGTAGTGTACAATATTTACAGATTAATACAGCGTAAGCAAGGAGCAACACATGGCTGATTTTAACCAAGTCCTAACCCCAGGCGATTACCAGAATGGCACCGTCAACACTGTCGTCGAAATTCCGCAAGGCAGTTTTCTGAAAATCGAGTGGCACCGCGAAACGGCCACTTTCATGATCGACCGCGTTGAGCCGGCGATTTTTGCCAAGCCCGTCAACTACGGCTTCATTCCCCAGACCTTGGACGAAGATGGTGACGAACTCGACACTCTGGTGGTTTGCGCAGAACCCATTCC
>JAQGHB010000024.1 GCA_028289045.1 Candidatus Saccharimonadota bacterium | reverse complement strand
CATGGAATTCACCGGTTTTCTCGAGTGCCACCAGATCAAATGGCTCCGCCACGACAGCAACCGTCTTCTTGTCGCGGCGCGGATCGGTGTACAGATCAGATAGCTCCTGACCGGCAGGGACTAGCGCAAAGGTCTTCTGGCAGTACCCAATACCACTGTGCAGCTCTTGCAAGGCCTGAGACAGCTTCTGAGGCGTGTCAGAGGCGTGGCGTAACAGATAGTAGGCGTAGCGCTCAGCCGTGCGCGGACCGACGCCTGGCAACAGGCCAAAGGCATCAACCATATTTTGCAGGGCTGGGGGCAGTACGCTCACTGGCTACAGTTCCTAAAGACCCAAATTACCGAGGGCACCCATCATCGGTTGCATCTTCTCGGCGGCTACTTTCTGGCTCTCCTGGATGGCTTCCTTGACGGCATCTTCTACCCAACGTTCCAGCTGGCCAATATCATCGAGGTCGACGAAATCAGGATCGATGTGCACTTTCTTGATCTTTTGCTCACCGGTGATCTCGACTTTTACGGCGCCATCACCCTTTTCGACAGTGATAATCATCTTCTGCAGTTCGCCCTGAATTTTCTTGACGCGCATTAACATTTTGGCTTGGTCAAATCGGCTCATGATACTTCTCCCTTTATAACTCTAGTATAACAGGGCTAGGGCCTGTAGCGAAAGGTGGCCTGTGTGGTCTCGTTATGCGGCCAGGCGACAAAGTAAGCTCGCAAATTATAGTTACAGCTCAGAACCACTGCCGCAGCCACCAGACCCACTCCAAGTCCTCGGGCAATTGGATTAAGTGGAAAGGTCTGCAGCCAGTCATGCAACAGATAGGCGATGCCGGTGGCTGCTACCAAATATAGTAATGGCACCAAGAGACTCAGGCTCACAGCACCGCCGATTCCCACCAGTATAAATCCGAGGATAAAGTAACCACCCAGAAGCCGGCTGCGAGAGGCACGCCAATGCCTCAGATAGAAGTAAATACCAAGCGCGCAGATCATCAGCGAAAAAATATCCAGAATCGGTGCTCGTCCCAGCCAGTTTTCGGGATACTGCGGCCCGCGGACGAATAGGTGAACCGGCACGGCCACAAAGTGCTTAAGAAGAGTAAGTGGCGCGGCAAAATGATCTGGGAGTCCCAGCCAGAGTCGCAGATCAGCACTGTGCTTCACAAGATCATGTAGCAGCACCGGCAGCCATATCAGGCCAGCCAGCACATAGAGTGCTTTTTGCCAGGCAGCCTCGAGATGTTTCCATCCGGTGGCGATGGCTTTTCGCTGCAAGTACATGCTCAGTAGCACAAACCATACCAGTCCAGGGATATAGAGACACACGCCCCAAAGCAGCATACTGCCGTAAAACACGTAAGCGCTCTGCGACCGTCGTTGCATAGTCAGATGAGCTAGCAACAGCGTGGGCAGCGCCCAGAGGTAGAGGACGTCGAAGCTGGCGAGGCGACTGCTATGCAGGGTCCAGGCACTGGTTGCAAACAAAAGGGTCGCAAATGCTGCCGTGCGGCCGCCATGCCACTGGCGTAGCACGTAGGCAAAAGCCAGTATAGCTAGGCCGCCAAATACTGTGGCGGGGAGCCTCGTGAGTAGCAGGCCATGATCAGGAAACAAATGGAAAACAATTGTTTGAACCAGTTTTAGCGGCAGATATAGTGGGTGATTGTAGAGATCGTGAAGGCCCAGGGGCGCACGGGAGGTCACCAACTCAGTATGATTAAAGCCAGGTAGCAGGCTGCCCAGACGCCACCACAACAAGACTAAGACCCCTGCAGTAAGCGCGACAAAGCTCAGAAATTTGCGGCGGTCAGCTTTCTTCTTGGGAAGTGAGGGTAATTTCATGCTTGTGCTAATTATAACCTGAGTCGCGTACTATACACTAGCCGTTACGTTAGTTAAATGGATCGCTGTGCCGCGTATCAATGGAACTAATCTTCTGTTTATCACGATCAAAGTACAGTTCAACGCCGCCTGTCGGGCCATTTCTATGCTTTTTGATGAACACGTCCATGATGTTTTTGCGGTCAGTGTCCGGATTGTAGTAGTCCTCGCGGTACAGGAAAGCCACCACATCGGCATCCTGCTCGATGGAGCCTGATTCGCGCAGGTCGGATAATTGCGGAATCTGCGGGCTGCGACTTTCTACAGAACGACTCAGCTGACTCAATGCGATCACCGGTACGTTCAACTCGCGGGCGACACCCTTGAGGCCACGGGAGATCTCAGAGATTTCCTGGACGCGATTGCTTTCACTGCCAAAGCGACTACCACCGCTCATTAGTTGCAGGTAATCGACAATGATCAGTCCGAGCGGACGTTGGTGGGCCTCGCGGCGTGCCTTGGTGCGCAGGTCGCTGACGGTAATACCAGGGGTATCGTCTATAAACATCTGGGCTTCGCTGAGCGTACCCATGGCCTGGCCGATTTTCTCGAAGTCGGCATCGGTAAGGTTGCCGGTACGGAGCGCCCAGGCGTCGACACCGGATTCCATGGATAGCAAACGGTCTACCAGCTGCTCTTTGCTCATTTCCAAGCTGAATATAAGCACCGGCTCGTTGGCATTAACTGCCACCTGATGCGCCAGGTTCAATACAAAAGCAGTCTTCCCCATCGATGGGCGGGCGGCCAGAATAAACAGGTCAGAGCGCTGGAAACCGGCCAGCATGCTGTCAAGGTCCTTGTAGCCGGACGGTATGCCGCGGACTTTAGCCTTGTCTTTGTGCAGGTCATCTAATCTGTCAAAACTCTCGGCCAGAATGGTTTCCAGGCTGACAACACTCTGCTTAACATGCTGTTGACTGACCTCAAACAGACGGGTTTCGGCCTCTTCAATCAGCTCTTTGAGCTGCTTGGACTCGTCATAACCCAGACCGGTAATCTCCTGAGAAGCGCTGATCAGGCGACGACGGACAGCCTTTTGGGCCACAATATCAGCGTACTGCTCGACATGGGCTGCCGTTGGTACGAAGTTAGTGAGTTCTGTAAGATAGGACGGACCGCCAACACCTTCCAAGTATCCATTATTTTTGAGACGGTTCGCGAGGGTGAGCACATCGATGGCTTCACGGCGCTCATATAACTGGCTGATGGCTTCGTAGATGCGCTGATGGCGGGCTTCGAAGAAGTCGCGGGGGCTGAGGCTGTCGGCAATTTTGACGATGGCATCAGTATCAATCAACAAAGCGCCCAACAGGCTGGCTTCGGCCTCGCTGTTCTGCGGCTGTGCTTGCGGTGTGTTTGGTGGCATTGCTTCCCTCTTTAATCCCTCTAGCTATTTATGATTCTAGCAGCTCGCCGCCGCCAAAAATATTGCTTATGGCTGAAATGTCCGGTTTTGGCGCAACTGCCGCTGGCGCGACAGCGATGGCCGGAGCCTGCGCGCCCTTGTCTACAATGCACTCAATAGCTATTGGCCGCTGAACGGCTTCAAAGATGACATCTGATAATTTTTGTCGATTGCCAGCCTCATTAATGCGTTTCTGATGAAAAGCGAAGGCAAACGCCAGCTGCAAGGTGTTTTCATCTACAAAAGTAGGCTGCGCCATGCGTACTACGCTGTACAGCGTATTATATTTCTGCTTGAGCAGTCCCAAGATGACCGGCCAAATACTTTCGTCGAAATCTCCGGCCGGTGTTGCAGCGGCTTTAACTTCCTTGGTCTCTTTGGCTTCTGATTTGGGCTTTGCTGCGACTTTTGCTTCTTTTTTGGGCTTGGTGTCTGCGGGCGGTGACGGCACGGCAGCTTTTTCAATAATGGGTGGATTAGCTGGGGTTATAGTGGGTGGCTTGAATTCGATGGCCGTAACGGTGGCAGGACGGCTTTGCAAGAGCACGATTTCCAGAAAACGCTCTGGATCATGTGCTGCGGGAACCGCCAGCAGCTTTCCTAACAATGCCAGGGCAGCTTCAGATGATAAAGACAGCTGTTGCGCGATCAGCTTGGCGCGAGTGTTACGGCCCAATTGCTTGGCGATGGCCGCTGCCTGATAACCCTGATCATACATGTCATTCAGCGTCGTGATAATCTGAGCCGGTGCTCCGCCGGCACTCACCTGTTCCAGCAAAGCCTCAACAGTTTCAACCGAGGGAATGCCTAGCAGCGACTGCACGCCGGCCGCGTCGAGCTTCTTGCCATGACTACTGGCCTGATCAAGCAGGCTCATACTATCGCGAAAGCTGCCGTCGCCGTGCTCGGCCAAAAGCTCTAGTGCCTCGGGGCTGACAGTAATCTTCTCCTGTTCGGCTACGCTTTTGAGGTGAGCAATGGCCTTGGCTTTGTCGGCTGGCCGAAAGCTAAAGCGCTGGGTACGACTAATAATGGTCTCCGGCAGCTTATGGGCATCGGTGGTAGCCAGAATAAACACCACATGGGCTGGTGGCTCCTCCAGGGTCTTCAGCAGCGCATTAAAAGCCTCACGCGTGAGCATATGCACCTCGTCGATGATATACACCTTATATTTGGCGCTGGTGGGCGCCATGTAGACCTTATCGCGCAGCTCACGAATCTCGTCGATACGCCGATTGCTGGCAGCGTCAATCTCTATGATATCCATGTGTTGGCTATCGTCGGTGTAGGGCAAGTTGTTGATTTCATGTGCCAGGATACGCGCTGTTGAGGTTTTACCTACGCCACGAGGACCCGTAAACAGGTAGGCATGACTAATCCGCCCCTGTTTGAGCGCCTGTTCCAGCGTGCTGGTAATATGTTCCTGTCCGACAATTTCAGACAGCCTCTTTGGCCGGTGTTTACGGTATAACGCTTGCCCCATAGTCTATCAATTATAGCGCTTTTGTGGCAATTATCCTGTTGTAGTATTAGTTGGGATGGAAGTTTCTTGGAGTAGCTTTAATCTAGGCCTGGACGGGTGGTTGGCTAATTTTACGTAGTAGTTCTTCGTCGATCGTGCCCGCCACGAATGTAGCCATCCCTCCATACATGCTTGGATCTATTTCCTGTGCTGCGGCTAGAACATCTGGTGTACCGGCTGAAGCATCACCATTAAGGTAATGCGTTAATTTAACGCTGGTCGTAAGCCCTTCCCGAAGTTCGTCTAGCGCGATAACTGGCTGCTTATAAATATCTTCAAATGTGAGAAGCATGGACATCTCATGTTCTAGCGCGATCGCGCCAAGCATCGTAGATCGTAATAGCTTATCAAGCTCAGCCGGATTAAGCTCGGTATTTCCAGTTGGGCCGACCGCGCTTGAACCCACTGTGCGCTCATAGATAGTAAGAGAGGCGCTGAATGTCTTTCCGTACGGTTGAGAGATGACCGCATAAGTAAAGATGTCATCTTCGGCTTCGGGATTGGGGCATGTCAGCGTAGAGGGCTTGTCTTTATAAAACTCTTCGATAGGTACTGTGATAAACTCGCCGTTTCTTAGTATAAATCCTTCATTTTCATCGCTGTAACGTGGCGCGACTAAATCGAGTGGCAAGCCTGTGCGATGGATAAGCGCTAACCGGTCGAAACTGTAATCACCATCGTAAACTTCCCTATCAATGCCCGCTCCGAGTCTCGGTATATCTAATAATTCTGCCATATCGACATTGTATCGCCTTCGTGTAAACTTGCAAGCTTAAGCAGGGGCTAACTAAAGAGCGGCTTCGAGCGCAGCCCACTCAGTAGTAGCGTCGTCTTCGGGGACATTGACGCTGACCTGATCACCAGGCTTAGCCTTGAAATAGGTGACACTGGCGAGCAAAACACGAAGTTTGCGGCCATTGA
>JAQGHB010000021.1 GCA_028289045.1 Candidatus Saccharimonadota bacterium | reverse complement strand
CCTGCGTAAATGCCGACGCGCTTCACGCCGCTACCTCTTCCAAACTCCAACTAGCCAGAAAGTGTCCATCGCCTGTCTCTTTGCCAGCGTGTGGCACCTGGCTAACACAAACCAGTACTCCCATTGCGTAACCACCCAATCGGCGCGGAATATCTACTACCTTTTGCTCGCGAGTGTTTAGCTGCTCGCCAGCTGAAAGCCCAATAATTCCTCGGTCTTTTTGCCATTGTAGGCTATCTGCAGAAATATCAAGATAGGCGAATTTACGACTGGCTGAGCGGTGCAGGTTAACCAGCAAACGCCAGATATTTTTGCTTGGGATCACACTTTCTCCAAGTCTCTCGTTCAGCAGGCCAGTTTGCGCGTCTGCATCAAGATGGTACGAGGGCCGTTCGGTGCTTGTGTCACTGCCGGAAAAACGAATCCAACTAAAAGCCAATTCTTGCTCACCCACTTCAATTACCGGACAGGCATTTTGAAGAGCCTTACTAGCCGGTAAATTGCGCTCTATTGCCCCTTCGTCGCCATCAGGAAAATAGCCCCAGCAACTGTGCGGCTCTTGATTTGCCCGTTGGCTCAACTCCTGCTCGCAGACATCTATTACCTCCGCCATGGCATGAGAGAAATTTATCTCAACAAGCTTCGGTTCAAATACATAGGGCAGTGCTTGCCGCGGGTGTTCTGCAACCATATTTTGATGAATACTCATTCTCGTATTATATCGCGTTTGCTAAGTACTGGCTTGGACTTTTGCCAATTGATTACTTTCTTGAGGGGCATGGCCGGGCAGCTTGTCTAGGACATCTTCGGATAGGCCCCGTGCTTTGTAGATTTCATCAATCTGCTGTGCTAGTTCAGCTTCGCGGCGCTGTTTCTCGGCCTTCTTCTTGGCTTCACGAGCAGCAGTGCCGCCATTACCTTTTGACTTGGTGTGGCCGTTAATCACCAAGGCTCTGCAGTCATTACAAGCCAGTACTGTGGCACAAGGATCGTCGAATACCTTGGCGCTGCAGTGCGGACACGTCATAACTTTTTTACGCGATGACTCATACCCCCCATACGCGCTTTGTGGGCTGTCGGGATTAGTTGGATCGCCCAGCGAAATCGATAGTCCGCAGGCTGAATACGTGCGATTACTCCTCGCTCCTTGGGCAGCAAAATTGCTCAAGGCATTTTGGAGTGCCTCAGGATTCTGGGAATGTAGGATCTCGAGGTACATAGCATCGAGCATTCCAGGACCGTGCATGCCGGCACCACCATCAGCCACATCTATTTTATCTATATGGAAGGCGCGCATCATCTCGATTGTTGAATAGACCAGCAACTCATGCAATACGATCATGTCTTCATCAGTGAATTGATGCTCATTGGCTCTCATTTCGTAAAGAGCCTTTTCGTAATGCTCATTAAAATCGCTGGCCTTATCCGCCAGTTGGAGAATAAGCTTTCGGGCACCCTCGGTTTGATATCCCCGTGCAAGCGATTCGCAGGCATGGACGTACGACTCGTTAAATACTTTGTCTATGATTACGCGATGTTCGTGTGTAACATCGACTGTGTTTTCAGTTTTTTTGTAGGCTGAATCGCCTGCTTGATCGGCAATTTCTAAGGCTAGTGCTTTGGCTTGCTCTTCCGTTAGGTTGTCGGTAATAGCATACTTCAGCCAATTATCTGTTACCTCGGTATCTGGTATTTTAATATCGCGCCTCTGAAATACTTCTATCAGTCGCCACTTATTGCTACCGTCAAAAGATAACGACCCTGCCAGTGCTTCTTCGCCTTCTTCGTTTACATAATACAGCTGGACAAAACCGCGCTTCAAGTGAGGCACATAGCCAATGTTCTGCCAATAGGCAGCACCACTTTTTGCAGCGGCTTCTTCTGGGAACGGGCTAATCACAATTCGCGTATTGTAGTTTGTCTCGCCCCTCGCCATTTGGTCTACAATTACGGCGTTTTCATGGTCCCACTTCGAGCGTATCAGTTGCGGCAAGAAGCTTTCATCCCCTTTGGCTGACTCCTTTGCGACCTTTTCTTCTGCGCAGATAAGCCCGGCGTGTGTCATACCAGAAACCGCTGTTTTAAGATCTTTCGACATGACTCTTCCATTGATAACTGGCCGTTTGTCAAAATCACGGACTTCGAGTCCTCCGCCGAGCTCCAGATCTGTTCCAAAGCCTTCTTCTACGGACGTATAGAACTCAACTCTAGCTTGGTCAGCCTCCGGACTATGGGTAGCTTCAGCGACGGCCTTTTCAACCATATAGGCTCCCAGTCGGTAAATTGTGCTGAGCGATCGTCCATAGATTTCTGACGCAGGGAGACGATCATAATTCATCGTCCTCGTGAATTCCGCATCGGCGATATCCCAGTTAAATTCGTGTGTTTGTTGTTCGGCGGCTGCGACGGCCATAAAAAAATACCCTCTGCTCGGGAGCAAGAGGGCCACAATAGATAGCTGCTCCTGCTCGAGAGACTTTTTGTAGCTGTATCGGACTTCTCTCCACTCGTGAGGGTTGGGAGTTCACCGTTGCGGCACAGTTCCTGAATTGCACAGGATTCCAGCGTGTGTTGTTAATGTATGTAGTAGTCTAGCAGCTCGGACGGACGCTAGATATAGTAGTAATTACTGCGTTTATTCCGCTGTTTGCTTTTGTTTGAGTGCGCTCAGTCGGGGCATAAAGCTTTGAGCAGCACCGTCCAGCTCTAATACCTTGAGCGCGCCGATTAAAACGTACAGATGATCGATGCTGGTTGCTTTCAGCTCGCCACCCAGCGCTTCAATCTGCGCGAAAGCGTGTTCGACCTTCTCGACCAGCCACTTCTCTTCCGCAGGAGCGACCTGGTTGGTGGTGATTTTCTTTTCGTCCAGGGAGCCAGCGACGACTTCCAGTGAGCGCGCGGAGTTTTCGCGCTTGCGCAGATGCCCGCGCTTGATCAGATTGTTGACGTGCAGCGCCACCGTTGCTACCGAGGTGTAGTTCAGGCCGTTCATGATTTCGCGGTAGCTCGGACTGTAGCCGTGCTCGGTGATAAAAGTTTCGATAAAACTCAGCAGTTCTTTCTGCTTCTTGGTCGGTCGCACGCTGTCCTGACTGGATGTTTGCTTTTCGTTCATGATGCTAGTGTATTATTTTTGTGTCTGAGATGCTAGTGGTCATGCCGACACGCGTTAATACCAGTGCGTTAGCGAGTCGTGGATCCTCGTAGATGACACCGGTCATGGGCTTATTTTCTGAGTCGAGCTCAACCACGGCGTGCGTGGTGGCGACGCGCTCGTGCCGGCCGAGGGGATTATCGGGCTCAATGTTGGTGAGCGGGCCCGGAACGAGCTTGATATTGGCAGTAGGAATGGGCTTCACATGGATGGTGGACAGGGATTTGCCGTACTGTTTGAGTTCAAAATAACGCTTGCGGCCATCAACAGTGGCCGTGAGCGGTACGTCAGTCTGGCAGCTGAGGTGTCTAGCTGGTTTTTTGGGATTGGGCTGCCGATGTTCCAGATAGCAGTTAAGCCCCGCAGGCGGATCCCACACAACACTGTGATTAGCATCTATGCCGACAGATTTCTCGGAGGCAATGCGTCCAGCAAGGTGGCGGGCGGCGACTTTGGCATCATGGTCGCGTTCCACCGATTTGGCTTCAGCGATATTGGCTACGCCCATGGCTAGCAAAAACGTAGCAGCGCCTGCTCGTAAGGCGTTCCTGGAACTAACTCGCGGCTTCTCGGCTACATACACATTATCTGTGCCCTCCAAAGATCATCAATAATAACATTATACACCATTAGTCAATAGTTTGGCAATCCCGACCTCTGTTACGCAAGCTCAAGAATGATGTCGCGGATTTGATACGCCAGCGGCAGCGCAAGCGCTTCCTGCACGGTGAACCACTGCGCTTCCAGCACTTCTTCTTCCTGGATTTTGATGTCACCAGAAACGTACGAGGCGTCGAAGATGGAGACTTCGATGTTGTGTTCGCTGTTCTGAACAGTGTGGCGAAGTGCGCCAATATCGCAGACGATGTTGGTTTCCTCTAGGACCTCGCGCTTGGCGGCTTGCTCCAGCGTTTCGCCAGAATCAACTAGGCCGCCTGGGAAATTCCAGTGATCGCTGAAATGCGCCCAGTCGGGCATTTTGACGAGTAGGATTTTGTTATCTTTACGGACGATCGAGAATGAACCTTTGTGTTGCATCATTACATTTTACCAGATTTAACAGATCAGTGGGCAGCTGTTTTGGTTTTTTCTGGAAAGACCCAATACTTGTACCAAAAATAGCTCCAGACAGTGAAAAAGCCAGCCGAGATGAAGAAGCCGATGTACGGCGTAATGCCGATGGAATTAAGGCCGAAGATGATGAGGTAGTCGAGCACAAAGCCGATGCTTTCGATAGTCAGATAGCGCCCAACGTGCTGCATTTCACTGAGGTGATGACCGGAGTCGGCGAAAGCCCAGTAGCGCTGCACTAGATAGTTCAGCGTCCAGCCGACGGCGTCAGCGGCCACTTTGGCGGGAAACCAGCTCCACTTGAGGCCTGAATAACAGAGGGCGAAGATGGCATAACCGCTCCAAAAATACACGCCGCCGCCGGCCATGTATTTGGCGAATTGTTTGACTGTTTTTTTAGAGAGTTTTGGCATACCTTATGCCGCCTAGGATGAAGCATCATCAGCGTAATATTGGTTGAGATTCCAGTAATCCACACTTTTCTTGTACTCGCTCTGAGCGCCTGGTGCAGTTCTGAGCGCCTCTTCCAAGACTTCAACAACTTCGGTTACAGCTGCGACGTCATCGATCTCGTAGCTTACTATGCCGCAGCCTTTCATAAAGGCGGTAGCGTTAACCTTAGGGCGGCGAGCTATATCTCTAAACGATATCAATTCCGATATTTCTGGAGATTCTGGCACTGGTCTTTCATACATGACCAGAAACGGATCGTTGTGATGATCGCTCTCTAATAGTGTGATCACCATATTGCCAGCTACACGTATCTCAATGCCGCCGAGATATTCGTCGTCAGTACCTTGCTCGACTTTTACAATTGGTGCGGCTGAATGGTAATCTCCAGCCAAGGCCTCGCCTTTTAACTTCTCAAAAACCTCTTCAGCCAGCGTAGGCAAGCGTTGCTCCATTCGTACTGACGCGCCCTCTTCGGTACCTAATACATGTAGTCGGTGAGGCAGTTCAATTAAAGCAGTTCTGCCAATGGCTGCAAGATCAGCGCCCTCGCGAGTAAACCTTTCTGGCTGAAAATCTACGCGCACGGCCGCGACCCTTGGTTTCTCTCCAAATGGGTCAATATCTTCGAGGTCAGGCTCCACCCAAAAACTGATGGCCTCATTTCCACGAAATGACAGACCAGACACTACAGGGTGATCTTGCCCGTCTACCAGGGTGTCGTAGAGAGTAATTTGCTCGCTCATGACACTTAGTATTTACTAAGTCCTTTTTTAGTGCAAGCCTGTTTACTACTCTTCGGGGTTGAGGCCAGGTGCCATGGCGATGCCGGCCAGGCCCCAC
>JAQGHB010000049.1 GCA_028289045.1 Candidatus Saccharimonadota bacterium | reverse complement strand
ACAAACCTAAAATTATTTTGGCGGGCTTTAGCGCCTACCCGCGCGAACTGGATTATGCGAAGTTCGCCGAAATCGGTAACGAGGTCGGTGCGCTGCTGATGGCCGACATGGCCCACATTGCTGGCCTGATCGCCGGTGGTGTCGCCAAGAATCCGTTTGACTACGGCTTTCACGTTATCACGACCACCACGCACAAAACCCTTCGTGGCCCACGCGGCGGCATGATCCTCAGCAAGGGCACCGTCAGCAACCCCCTAAAGGCTCCTGAAAAAACCCTCGAAAATATTCCAACGCTGATTGACCGTGCCGTGTTCCCCGGCATGCAGGGCGGCCCGCACGAGCACATCATTGCTGCCAAAGCTGTTGCGTTCGGCGAAGCCCTGAAGCCGGAATTCAAAACCTACTCCGCGCAGATCGTGAAAAACGCCGCGGCCCTAGCCGATGCTCTGCAAGCCCGAGGCTTTCAGCTCCTCACCGGCGGTACCAGCAACCACCTCATCTTGGCTGATGTCTACAAGAGCTTTGGTATCGACGGCAACGAAGCCGAAGCCGCTTTGGACAAGATCAACCTGACACTCAATAAGAACGCCGTCGCTGACGACCCGCTGCCACCATTCCGACCCAGCGGCATCCGCCTGGGAACGCCAGCCATCACCACCCGTGGCCTCGTAGAAACAGACATGGAAAAAATCGCTGACTGGATGAGAAAAGCCATCGATAACAGAGAAGACGAAACAACACTTAACACGTTAAGAGACGAAGTAAAGCAGTTCGCGCTTACGTTCCCCCTCCCCAGCGATAGCTAGGGAGCTATTCTTGCTCCCACATCTTTTTTAGGATGATGCCCGCAAGCGTAACACCCAGAGTAGTTGCTGCTGTATGTTTACCAAACTCAGCAAGTGGTTCTCGGCTACGTTCCCAAGCATGATACAGCCTGCCTTTTTTACTCCTAGCTACGGTAGAGCATAAGGCACGAACATCTTCGTTAAGATCACCTAAAAAATCTTGAATGAGTTTAGAACAGATTACATCAGGCACTATATCTTGTTCCAGATCGTTTAGAATTTCTCTAGCTAATTCCTCCGTAGCAAGTGGCGCTTGGTACGAAACTTGGGGAGTAATCTTCTTGAGTTCTTCAACCCGTTCTTGTTGATTTGCTGTAAAGACTCCAGCCAATAGGGTTGCTTTTTCTTCTACTGTCTCTGCTATTTCACCCTGCAGAACGGTTTCAACGACATTACGAAAGGCAACTCCGGCCTCAACTCCCGATAGAGCAATATCATTAAGGTTTTCATATGACGGCTGAGCTTTCCATGCGTATATGGCACTAAAGAAAAGAGTATTTTTTTCATCAAGTTCTTCTATTGCTATGCCGAGAATGTTTTCTGGCTCGGGTTGTAGTTCTGGACCAGGCTCGGTACTCATAGCTGCATGATAAGTTTAGATGCTTAACAAGTCAATGATGTCGGTAATGTGAAATTTATGCTAAGGGCAGAAGTTCAGGCTCTTGCACCAAGGTAATACCGAACTTGTCCACCACGGCGTCAACAATCTTTTGCTTGAAAGCTAGAAGGTCAGCCGTGGATTTGGCGTGTTCGTTGACGAGGACGAGCGGTTGAGCATGCCAGGTGGCCATGCCGGTCTCGGTGTCATGGACATCTTTGAAACCGACCTGCTCGATGAGCCAGGCCGCCGGAATCTTGACTGTATCGTCCGGTAGCGGCCATGCCGGTAAATCGGGGTAGGAGCCACGTAGGCCCTCAAGCTGTGACGCACTTATGACGGGATTCGCGAAGAACGAACCATTGTTATGAACAACAGCCGGATCCGGCAAGCGTGACTGGCGGATAGCAATAACTGCTTCGCGCAATACCATTGGCGTGACTGTGGTGATGGCGTGTTTTTCGAAGTAGCTTTGGACGCTGGCGTAATAGGGCGGCGCAGGATTGCCCTTTTGCAGGTGCAGTGTCAGCGCGGTGATGTAGAAGCGACCGCGATCGGTGGTCTTGAAGCGGCTGGTTCGGTAGCCAAAACCGCAGTCATCGGCTCGCAGCGTCACATAGTCGCCAGTTTTGGCATCAAAAGCTTCGATAGTAGTCAGCGTCTGAGCGATTTCCTGGCCGTAAGCGCCGACATTTTGGACCGGTGTGGCGCCTGCTGTGCCTGGAATGAGACTGAGAGCTTCGATACCGGTTAGACCTGCACTGGCTGCTCGCTCGACCACGCTATCCCAGTTTTCGCCCGCGCCAACAGTCAAATACGTGTTTGCGGCGTCTTCTTCGAACACTTCGTAGCGTTTGAAAGAGTTGACGATAATCAGACCAGGGAAGCCTTCATCTCGCCAGACAATATTGCTACCGCTGCCAATCATCATCACCGGCAATTTCCGCTCTTGAGCCCAGCTCAGAGCCTCGAGTAGCTCCATGCGCTCAGCAACTTCGACAAGGTGCGCGGCCACGCCGCCCAAGCCCATCGTTGAGTGGACGGCCAAGCTGACATTATTGAGGATGTTCATCACAGTCATTATAACAGTGTATGCGAAAGGGTTGCGTCCTCTGGCATCAAGGCATATCATGGAAGGGTATGAGTGAGCAAAATGCACCATTTATCAGTCTTGGGAAGCACCTGAAATACGTGCGCGAGCAGTCCAAACAAAGTTTGGCAGAAGTTTCGGGTGCCGTTGAGATTGACGAAAAAAGTCTGGCTCGCATTGAAGCTGGCAAAGAACGTCCCGCCGAAGACATCTTATTACTACTCATTAGCCACTTTGGCGTGCACGAGCAGGAAGCTGTGCAGCTCTGGGAATTGGCCGAGTACGACAGCGAGGCACCCGATCAATTTAGGTCAGAAGCCGACCAGCTGCCGCTCAACAGCAAGTCGACCATTATGCTGCTAGCACTTGATATGCGCACTATGTATAGCGATGGACTCGAGGTTAATGCTAATCAGTCGGGTTTAACCCTCAATTTCACACAAGCCACTGGCAAATCACAAGCAATGCCCGTTGCCCGCGTCGGTATGAGCTACGAGCAGGGCGAACAGGTGCTTCGCACCTTACAGCAGGCCTTACTGCAGGCAAAATACCTCAACGGCAACAAGCGACTGCCCCCACCAAAAACTGATCAATAGATAGCTGTTCGCTCTACTAGATGGCCTTTTGTAAGAATTCTTACAGCACAAGCAGTTTCAGAGAGGTATTGTTCATATTATTCCGTGGCAAAAATAAAGGAAAACAAAGGAATACAATATGACAACAGAACAATGGATCCAAAATCTCCACGCCATGGCCGCCCACACGGCAGCCGCTCCCAAGCCTTCTAAGCACAAAAAATAGACCCATCGAACTTGCGGCTATCGGCACCTGACATAAGCGGTTTGAAGTTATGTCGACAGGTAGTACAATGTATTCAGTAACTATCTAATAAATACGTAGACAAAAGCAGCGTGAGCCACCGACCATGATAGACCGAGTTCTGGCACTAATTGACAGGGAAGAACACAAGCACCTCAAACTTTTGGTAATGGGGTGCGCCCTGTTCTTTGTTGGTGCTATGAGTGTCTTCTTGTTTGGCCTTGTCCATGCCTCAGGCAATGTCTACTATCTGGCGACCACAGGCAACGACAGCAACGCATGTTCCGAAGACTCTCCTTGCCTGAGCTTTAACCGCGCCTACCGAGTCGCTAGCCCTGGTGATATTGTCAAAGTGGCAGCAGGCACATACGGTGACCAAGATCTTATCGAAGACAGCTCAAAGGCCAACGCTACTCAGCCCGTCATCTTTCAGCCCCTCAATAATGCCGATGTTACCATCGGTCAGCTCGATTTTGGCATGGACAGCGAAGCCATAGGCGCCTCACACGTGATAGTTGAGTCAATGACCTCAAGCGGATGGGCACAACTCCATCGCACAACCGACGTGACGCTCCGCGACATGGTGTTCCACGGTGCGGTTTCTGCTAGCGGTGCCCAGCAACTGACGATTACTGGAGGCTCGTGGGGTGATGCGGCGGTGACCAACGATGCCGTACACCCAGTATTCCAGGCGTACGCCGGAAGTGGCTCGCCGGTCACCCCTGACGGCCTAACCATATCCGGCGTGTATATTCATGATATACAGCGGCCAAACCCATCCCTCCACACCGCTTGTCTGGAAATCGCAGCCGGCACAAATATCACCGTACGAGGCAACCGATTCCATAATTGTGATGAGCTGGGCTCACTGGTCACCCCATCGGGGAGCAATACTGTATCCAATATCACGTATGAGAATAATATTTTTGAAGCCACAAAAAGTGTAGGTGGAACAGGGGTGGGAACGTATACCTTGCAGATTGATCCTACGAATGCCGCCATACTGAACTTTACGGTACGCAATAACACCTTTATCAAGCCATGGACGGTAGGTACTGGTTCGGTAAATGTCTCTAGCGGCAGCTTCACAAATAATCTGGGCTACAGCAATGGCAGTTGTGCAACTGCTATTAATCAAGCCTGGACGTTCAGCCATAATATTTGGGTTGACGGTGGCAATTGCGATCCAAGCGACACCAACAATACCGTGAATAACATCATGTGGACCAGCAATTACCATATTCAAAGTAACTCAGTGGCCGTAGATGTGGGCGATCCAAGCAACTGCGCCAGTAAAGACATCGATGGCGACTCGCGTCCATACGGTTCTGCTTGCGACGTCGGTGCTGACGAATATGTACCAGGTAGCCCAGCCGCCCCTGTCAACAGTACCGCCCCCAGCTTGAGCGGTGGTACCGTAGAGGCCCAGGCGTTGGTGACGAGCCATGGTGCCTGGACAAATTCACCGGCCTACACCTTCCAGTGGCAGCGCTGCAACTCCGGTGATACCAGCGGTGCCAGCTGTGTGAATATCGCCAGTGCCACAGGTAGCCGATATATTCTTGTTACCGCTGACGTTAGTAAATCGGTCCGCTCAGCCGTGATCGCTACGAATGAGGGCGGGGCCACAACTGCCTATTCGCCTCTCACAGCGACGATCACTGCAGATATTGCTGCTCCAGTGAACACCGTCGCCCCTTCCATCTTCGGCACACTCATGGTCACCAGTGTTCTGACCGCCAGCCATGGTGCCTGGACAAATTCACCGGCCTACACCTTCCAGTGGCAGCGCTGCAACTCCGGTGATACCAGCGGTGCCAGCTGTGTGAACATAGCCAACGCAACTGGCAGCACATACCCTCTCATACCTGCAGATAAGGGTAAAGCCTTACGAGTCATTGTAACCGCATCGAATTCAGCGGGTACTGCTTCGGCTCAATCGGCCATCACCGCCGATATTGTGCCAGTTCAGGGAGATTTTAATAACGACACAACGATCAATATGTTTGACCTTGCCATGCTGCTGGATCACTGGGATAGCACGAGTAGCCCCGATTACGATCTCAATCACGACGGGGCGACTAATATGTTTGACCTAGCCATATTTTTGAGTCATTATAATTAACTAAGGACATAACTTACAGAAAATGAAAAAATTCTTGCCTACCCTAAAAACAACAATTCGATCGCTTCTCGTTGCTGGCATCATAGCGTTCCCTCTCTCTAGCTTGCCTACCGCCCATGCTACACAAAACGCGCAGTTTTATCTGGCCTCAGCCACCCAAACAGGTACCGCTGGCTCGCCTGTCGTCGTAACGATCATGATGAACTCGGGCGGAAACAGCGTCTTCTCGCTAAAAGCCGACCTAACCTACTCAACCAGTTACTTTAGCTCAGCCAGCATTGCAACGGTGCCTGGTTCGCCGTTTACTGACACTCCGCCAAATGCGGATAGCGCTTCAGGCGGAAATGTCAGCCTGACTCGCTATTCCACCGCTTCTTCTACATATAGTGGCGCAGTGGCTACTGTCACCTTGCAGTCAAATGGTACGGCTGGGAGCAGTAGTATTGCCTTTAAGCCAGTCTGCGCCTCTACTGCTGATACTGCTAACTGTTCGGCTATTGCTGATGGCGTGGGTAATGAGCTGCTGGCAAGCGTGAGTGGGGGCACAATCAGCTTATCGGCACCACCAGCAGCCGCTAGTGGTGGCGGAACGGCCGCATCAAGCTCGGCCGGAGGCACAGGAACAACTACCAAAAAGACTACTACCAAATCAGCTAGCACTAGCACCACACCAGCGCCGACCACACCTGCCGCTACTACGCCAGCCGCACCAGCCACAGCTACTCCGACAACTGAGGTAGCCTCAACGACAGGAATTGCAGTCGTGACCGTGCTTAATCAACATAAT
>JAQGHB010000054.1 GCA_028289045.1 Candidatus Saccharimonadota bacterium | reverse complement strand
TCGTCGTCGAACTGATCTTCAAAGTATTTGTGTTTCGCTTCTGGGGCTTCTGCCATAAGCAGTATTCTATCAGATTGGTACCCCTGCCGCGACTCGAACGCAGATCTATTCCTTAGGACGGAAGTATTCTATCCATTGAACTACAGGGGCTCGGCCCCTATTGTAGCTTACTTTTTGCGGGGTTGGGTGAATTTCTCGTGGGTGGTTTCGTAGTTTTGAATTTCTTTGTCCTTGAACCAGTGCGCAATTTCTTTCTTCGCTTCGTCTGAATCGGCGGAGGCGTGAATAATATTTGCCACTCCGCGACCGGCGCTGGCGGCCTGGCCATAATTTACATGAGCGTAATCGCCGCGAATCGTGCCGGGCAACGCGCTTTTAGGCTCGGTAGCGCCAACCATTTTGCGGACGGTTTCGACGGCCTCAACACCTTCCAACACCATGGCGAGCACGGGGCCATCCTGCATGCTAGCTAGTGTGCTCTCGAAGATTTCGTCGCCCTTGCGGGTTTTGAGTGTGCCAATGCCTTCGTAGTGCTCAAAAAAGTGTTCATAATCGGGCTGCAGCATTTTGGCTGCGACAATTTTGAAGCCGGCGCGCTCAAAACGAGTAATAATTTCGCCCGTGATCCCGCGCATGACGGCATCTGGCTTAAAAATGATCAGGGTTTTTTCCATGAAGTTCCTTATTTACTTTCCCCTATCTTAACAGATACGGGGTTTGCTTGCCACTCAAGTGCGCTTCAGATAGCAAACATTCAGTGTAAAATACGAACATGAATTCGATACGCCTCATTATTTTGATGTGCTTTAGTGAGCTTCTGCTCATATTCTTTGACTATGATCTGTACTACAGCTATGGTCGTCATCATAGCAAAGTCCCTTTTTATATTGCTTCAACCCTGACGGTTATCGTAGTCGCGCTAACTACTGTGGCACTATACCAGGCCGTTAAACATCGCAACGACAGCGAACCTTGGTAAAGTAACGCCCGATAACGGTATAATAAGGCTTATGTTATTCGCAAAAGCCAAAACGGATTTCCTGGAATATTTGGAAATCGAGCAAAACCGCTCCAATAAGACAATTCAGAATTACGATCACTACCTGACACGGCTGATCGATTTCGCGGGCGATATACAGATAAAAGATATTGATGCCGAGCTGATCAGAAAGTGGCGATTGTGGCTCAACCGCCTGGGCACGAATACCTCTGATGAATTGGGTAAAGCGACGCAGAATTATCACCTGATCGCGCTCCGGAGTTTCCTAAAATACTGCGCTAAACGCGACATCCCTGCCCTCACAGCGGACAAAATTGAACTGTCGCGGACTCGCCGCAAGCAGGTTACATTTCTAAATGAAGATGAGCTGGCGCAAGTTTTTGAGCAGCCCGACCTGGGCAGCATCACGGGCGTGCGCGATAGGGCTATACTTGAACTGTTGTTTAGCTCGGGGCTGCGCGTCAGCGAGCTGGTGGGGCTCGATAAAGACCACATCAATCTGAAGCGGCGTGAATTTATGGTCCGTGGTAAGGGCCAGAAAGACCGGCCGATATTCATCAGTCCAGAGGCAGCCAAATGGGTTGAGCACTATCTGGAAAAGCGCCAGGACACGGCCAAGCCCCTGTTTGTCAGATACAGCGGCACAAAAAAAGTCGACCTTTCCGGAAACTTCCACCGGCTGACCGCCCGCAGCGTCCAACGACTAGTTGCCAGATACGCCCTGCTGGCCGGTATCACCAAGCATGTCAGCCCGCACACACTCCGGCACTCATTCGCCACTGATTTACTGATGAACGGCGCCGACCTCCGCTCTGTGCAGGCGCTACTCGGCCACAGCAATATCGCGACAACACAGATCTATACCCATGTGACAGATCCGCATCTGAAATCAGTGCATGAGAAGTTTCATCGGCACGGCGACGACTAATTACGGACGAGGAGCTGACAGGTCACACGCATTGCTAGCATATGTTGACGTGTCATATGTGGTGCTACCAGGATAGGTCGCCATGCGCTTGCAAGTAGCCTGCGACTCGATTGCTGCCGATGGCAGCGTGAAATCCGTATCTAGTGACTTGCCGATGGGCGTGCGTACTTGCAGTCGTTTTAGGACGTTCTTGGCTTTGCCGGTAACATCAAGCTGGGCCTGCCCATCGACGGTGTGCAAATGGGTACCACCTGTATCAAGAAAGTCGTGGATTGAGATATCGGAAGTGTCGTAATAGCCTACAATGCGAACCATGTAGTACGAGCCAGCAACACCAGGCAAACCTGAGATCGTAACATTACAAGTGTAGCTTTCGTCGGCGACGCCATCGGCGGGGGGCTTACAGTCCCCAGGCACAATTGGCGCATTGCCACCGGGATTGGTCGACGGTGCAACGTAAACAACTGAGCCGCCGCCAGCTGATGGGTACAAATAAGCTGTGAAAGTGCTGTTGATCAGCGCATCGCGGTCGACGCTATCTAGGGGCGTAATGCTGAATTGCAACACTGCTGGTGTATTAATATCCCACTCAGCTTTAGGGGTTAGCACTGGCGTGGGGTCAGTGCGGAACGTGTAATGACCTTTATGCCCCCAACTCACAGTCATTTTTTTAAGGTCGCCTGTAGTAGAAAAATTCGTTTCCCATGCTGATTGAGCCCCAAGCCCACTCTTGACCAGGCTCTCTGGCCTTGTGTTGATCAGCGCGCAGGTATACGAGATGCCATTGGTAGGATCGACATCACTCGACGGCAGCTTTGGTGTGCCGTTGGTGCCTGCTAGAGCGTTAATCGCAGTTATCTGTATGTCGCTCAGGCAGGCGTTCTGGTCAATCACGTTTGTTTTTTGATAGGCATTAAGAGTAGGAATGGCCTTAGTAAGATCGTTTATACCAGTCTCCGCAGCGTAGTAAGCCTGAACCGCCAGCTGTTTATCGAGTGAGCTTTGCTGTTCGCGGCGTGCCAGTCGCGCAAAACCGACCATTAACAGAGATAATACAATAATCATGATCAGCGCCACCACCAGCGACGCGAAGCCCTTTTCGTTGTTTCGTACCGGTTGTGGTTTGTTCATAGACATACTATACCTTAATCCGAGCTAGTTATACGTCGCACGACGACTGTTTTAAGTCCCGATGTAGCACAGAATTGCTGTCCGGCGTCGCTTTTACAGGTGCTATCGGCGTGATTTAGGTTGAGCAAATCGATATCGCCCAGGGCCACACCGACAGAAAGAGTATAGGGGCTAGTGATCCCGATAGTAAGGTCGGTCAGTCGCGAATTGCCGATCATCAGCTCAGTGCCGGTGCTACTGAGAGTGCCAGGGTTCCTAAGATCAGCCGGCGTACAGACACCAGCAGATATGGTATCTCGCCACAGGACATGCGATAGCTGCGGCGCACCGTTGGTGTCCGTACCCGTACCAATTTGCCGGTTAAGCACATAGGTATAGCGCGTGCTGTCGATACACCAAGCTTTAATGGTGTACCCGGGCTCAGCGGAAGCAGGAGCAACCACAATCGCTGTACTGTCCCCTGTAGTATCGTCGACTGCCTCCGGCACCGGTGCCTTGCCACTAAGCTGCAAGTGCTGCGAGACGTCGTCGACGATACTGCGAGTCGTATCCTGAACGCGCGCCTGGTTAATCCCCTTGTAGTACAACTGGCCGATGCCAATCATCATGGCCGATACCAGCACCAAAATCGTTGCTAGCACGATGGTAGCGATCATCAATTCAATAATTGTGAAGCCGCGCTCTTGCTTGCCTAGGGGAGTTTGTTCCGTCATGGCGTCTTACTATGTACCCTATAAATTAACGTTACGCTATCGCGCCCTTGCCCCAATATGTCATCATACTCAACTTGGACGGTGAATTTATCGTCACCGAGCGTACTGTGCTTGATAGACACGTCATACTCAAAACCACTGACTTGATCATACCGGCATTCAACTGGGTAATTAGTTATGTCAGTAATTTTCTTAATGTGCTGCGCATTATTCTCAATCATGCAAAATGGTAGATTGTCGGTGGTATAGATGTACGTGTCATGAGGAGCGACATCAGGATTGTCGGCCATGGCTCGTAGCTGCTCGACCTGCGACTGAGCGATGGTGGTGGCACGCGAGCTTTCCTGAGCCTGACGGGCATTAAGGAGGCTGCGGTTAGCTGTCGAATACGAAATGCCGATGGCCGAGCCGAGTACGGCCAGCACCACCATCACTTCAACGATGGTGTCACCGCGCTGATGCAACTGCTGAAAGCGCTTTAACATACAACATCTCCCCGCATTTCCACATCCACACCCAGGTGGTTACCATTCGCTCCCAGCGTTATATATGCTGATCGTGTACCATCTGTGACGCAGAGACGAATTTTATTAGCTGGCTTCAGATTCGCGCCGGTAACTTGCCCTGCGGCATTAGGAGTATTTTTACCATAACTTAGACCCTCTACGTAGTACAAGCCGAGGCTTTGAGCGCCGTTTTGGGTATCACCAGTGATGGATTTACTTCCCTGCCCCTGCATAAAACCTATACCGTAGCTGGTAACTTGACCGCTCGGTGTATCCACTTGGATATTTTCAATATCAAGACGCTGGGGCACTGTTTCCTGGCTGGTCAAAGTGTCGATCACTGTGGGCCCTGCCTCATCCAGATTGGTAATTGGCTTGTTATCGCTACCGACGCGCCCACCAGCGATGGAGAATACTTCGTATTGCTGTTTTTCTGGGTCGCCATGGCCATTATCCTCGCGGAAATGTAGTACCTTGCCTAGGAAGACACAAGGGGCTTGGTTACCCTGGTGGTCGAGAGAACCAGCAGTTCCAATAGTAGTTGTGCTACTCGTTGGCGGGCTGGCTGCAAAAAATGTACACTTTAGGTCGATGTCGGTATACTGGCCATCGGTAACACCTTCAACGGTATCCTGGAGTGTTGAGGCCAACTCATTTACTCCCTCAGTAAATTGCGTACGCCCCTGTTTACCAGAGATAAAGTTGGCGGCAATGACAAACATTACCCCTGATACGGCCAGCACAATCATAACCTCGAGAATGGTATAACCGAGACTGTTTTTAGCGTTCACGTGGCGCCGTTTTCCACCGTTCATATTGTTTTCAGTATAGCATAAGCGTCATCTGATATGACCCTATTCGCTACAGGTTAATAAAGGTGTCGCGGTACCAGTGCAGGATATCGGTACCGAACAGATAGGCGATGATAGCCCCGACAATCAAAAACGGTCCAAACGGAATGGTGCTGGTGCGCTGCAACTTCTTGCTGGCCAACAGAGGTAGGCTCACCAAACTGCCAAATAAGGCGCCCAGGAAGATGAGCAAGAAGCTTTTACCAGGGGTGCCGACCACTAAGCCCAGTAACCACCCCAGTTTGACGTCACCACCACCGATCCACTTTCCCTCCGAAAACTGAAACAGAGCGTAGAAGATACCGCCACCGATAAGCACCGCCAAAGCCGTATCAAGGAGGGCTTTGATAGGATCGCCTGCGCTAGCCACCGCTACGCATGCCAGGAGGGCCGCTACGACGCCTAACGGATACACAATCCGGTTCGGCAGCAGCTGCCAGCGTAAATCGTAGACGATTAAGGCCATAAAGCCGACGATCAGAGCCAGCCAAAACACAAAAATCACCTTTTGAGAGGTCGAGAATGCCACGGGCCACCAGAGATAAGATGCCGCAAACAGGCCTGCCGTGATGAGTTCTACCAGAGGATATTGGGCCGAAATTGGCTTGTGGCAGTAACGGCAGCGCCCGCGCACACTAAGCCAGCTCAACAACGGTACCAGATCCTTGGCCGCAAGTTCGTGCTTGCAGTGCGGGCACATGGAGCGGCCACCGCGGATTGACAGTTGCTTGAGGTACTCTTTGTTGGGCTTCTTCTTGCCGGTTTCGAGCTCTTGCTCACGCAAGCGCCATACCAACGCGTTCACGAAACTCCCCAGGCACAGTCCAACCAGCAGTAATACAGCAATAACCATTAGCGTCATCCTACCATAAACCTCATCCTAAAGGAAACAACCCTCTACTTAAAGATCCCCTACGGCCTTGTGAGCTATAGAGGATCTTTGTGACTGCTAGGATTATTCTATTGAACGTCTAGACAAATTGGAGTTGTAGCGTTTGCTGTCTCCACCATGTACTGAAGAGCAAGTCTACGTGTAGAGGTACTCTGTATAGTTGCACCGCTAGTACCACAGGTGGCACCGGTTACAACTTGCATGCTACCCAAGTTCACGTTGTTAGCACCAGAAGGCAGTGCTGGCTGTGCACCAACCGCGACAGTGAAGCTGTTTGCTCCGATAGCACCTGCGGGAATCAAGGTGTATTGACTAAGGGTTCCGGCGCTGTTGACAACCGCCGTTAAGTTAGCGTTACCGACACCAGCCGTAAATACGTTACCATTGTTATTTGATTCCCATTCGCTCAGCGCAGACGACATGCGTCCAACATCAGACTTTCGGCTGGTGTTACGTGAGTTACGTTGCAAGGCCGGTACGGCCAGGAAGACGATCAATAGGATCAGTCCAGCGATAGCTAACACAATCATCACCTCGATGATCGTGAAACCTTTACTCTTATTTTTCTGTAATTTCTTAAGCATGCAAGTGCCCCTTTGCGCCTTAATTTTATTGCTTATGTTTAGATCATAGGGGCTGGGCGGCAAAAAAGCAAGTAATTTCTATGACTTATCCACAGTTTAGCGCTCAGCGTCCATCTGTTACAATTTTTCGCACTGACTTGCAGTAGCCGAGCCGGACTCTATGGCATAGAGCGCCACCGTATCGTAGTAGCCAGCGCCAACGCCAGTTGAGCCACCCGAACTGTTGGTATCACACTTCTGATACTTGTGAATAATCACAATGTTCGTGCTGGTAACCGCGGGGGCTGAGCTACTGGCATCTCCCTTATCATTAGTGGAGACGTAAACACCGGCGTCTGTACTGGTGGGTGGCGTCGAGGGAGGGATGTAGTGGACGGTTTTATCATAGTAGGAGGTATCGGTGTATTGCAGGAAGTCACTGCCCACACCAGGAAAATTCCCTGAATGGTTCAGCTCATAGTGTGAAACAGCCCCCAGAATGGCACTGATATCGTGTTTGCGCTGATTATTACGAGCATTGCGAGTCAGGGTTGGGATGGCCTGAAAAGTAATTACCATGATCAGACCGGCAATTGCTAGCACAATCATCATCTCAATGATCGTGAAACCACTAGAGGCTCTAGGGCAATTGTTGCTTGTCATGGCTTCCCTAGCCTCCCGTGAAGCCGGATTGATTGACTAGGCCGTAGATTGGCAGCAAGATAGCCGCCACGATGGTAATGGCCATAATGCCCATAATTACCATCATGACAGGCTCTATGATAGTTGAGATGGCTTTGATTTCGTTGTCGACTTCTTTCTCGTAGTAGTCGGCAACCTTAGCCATCATGGTTTCCAGGGCACCGGATTGCTCACCAATGCGTAACATATTTGGCACCAGTTCCAGGAAATTCGGATCCTTATCGATGGCTTCGGAGAGTGCCTTACCGCCTTTGACCTTTTCAATGGCGCGGTCGAGTGATTTGGACAGATGGACGTTATCGACAGCGTCGGAGGTGATTTCCAGAACCTGGATCAACGGCACGCCGCTGGCTACCAGCGTAGTGCCGGTGCGGGCGAATCGAGCCATATACATCTTCATAAACAATGGGCCGATAGGCCAACCGCGCATCTTGATCTTATCGATGATTGAGCGACCGCCCATTGTTTTGGCCCAGCGCGTTCCGAATACACCGCTTAAACCCAGTAGAATAATCACAATCCACCAGAAATGCGTCACAAAGTGTGATACGCCCAATAGTACTCTCGTCACCAATGGCAGCGAAGCTCCTGGCAGACCAGCATATATGCTTTCCACTTGTGGCAAAACCTTAATAATCATAAAGCCTACAACGGCCAACATAACCAACAGCACGATAACGGGGTAGATCATAGCGCCACGGACTTTGCTCACGATATCGGCATCTTTTTCTTGCTGATCGGCCAGACGTTCCAGGCCGGTGTCGAGCGTACCGGAAGCTTCAGCGGCGGCAACCAAGCTGATATACACACGGTTGAAGACACCAGGGTGCTTTTCGAGCGCTGTAGCAAACGAGGTACCGGCTTCAACGTCAGTAATAATCTGGTTGATGACGACTTTCAGAGGAGTGTTAGCCGTTTGCTGTGCCACGCTGCGAAGGCTTTGCACCAGCGGCAGCCCGGCGTTCAGGAGCGTAGAAAGCTGACGGCTGAATAGCACCTTGTCTTTCGTCTTGATGCGCCGGAAGCGATGCACGCCCCTGTTTTTCTCGAGACTAATACTCAGCGGCGTCAGGCCCTGGGCACGAATCAGCTTGGAAGCCGCCTGTTCGTCGTCGGCTTGTACCAGCGCCTTGACCTTTTGGCCGGTTGTCGCGTTGCGGGCTTCGTAACTGAAATTTAACATGATTAGCTTCTCATCAACCTATCTAATTCGTCCATATCAACAGCAAAGTTGCGGGCTTCGTCATAAGTGATTTTACCTTCGTGAATGAGATTTACGAGCTGTTTATCCATGGACTGCATACCAAATTCGGCGCCGGTCTGAATGACAGCTTCCAGCTGGTGGCTCTTGCCTTCTCTGATGATGTTACGCACAGCTGGCGTGACCACCATGATTTCGGCGGCCGCGACGCGGCCGCCACCGATAGTCGGCACCAGGCGCTGCGAAGTAATCGACATCAAGATATTCGATAACTGAGCGCGAATTTGCGGCTGCTGATGCGGCGGAAATACGTCGATCATACGGTCGATAGACTGCGCGGCGCTGTTGGTGTGCAGCGTGGCGAATACTAGGTGGCCGGTTTCAGCGATAGTAATAGCGCTGGCGATGGTTTCCAGATCGCGCATCTCGCCCACCAGAACGACATCGGGGTCTTCGCGCAGCGCGCTGCGCAGCGCGGCGCTAAACGAGTAGGTATCGTAGTGGACTTCGCGCTGCACAATAACCGATTTAATCGACTTATGGGTAAACTCGATTGGATCTTCGATGGTTACGATGTGCATGGCTTTTTCAACGTTAATCTTATGAACCAGCGCGGCCAGCGTGGTAGACTTGCCCGAACCGGTCGGACCGGTCACCAGTACGAGACCACGAGGGTAATCGGCAAACTTATTTACGATCTCCGGTAACCCCAATTGTTCGATAGTCAAAATTTCGTTAGGGATCAGTCGCAAGGCAGCGGCCATATTGCCCCGTTCGTGGAAGGCGTTGACACGGAAGCGGCCCAGATCGCCGTAGGCGAAGCTAAAGTCGAACTCTTTGTCCTTGAGCAGGATTTGCTTCTGGTCTTCGTCGAGAATGGCGAAAATCAGGGCTTCAATGCTCTCTTCGGTCAGAGCGTCGGCACCCGTGATCGGTACGAGCGAACCATCGACTCGTAACATCGGCGGCAAGCCGACCTGAATATGTAAATCCGACGCTTTTTTCTTGATGACTTCATCGAGTAACACCTCGATTCTTGGCTGTGCCTGCATTATTCCCACCTCTCAGTTTTATTCATCACGCATTATCCTCGGCCGCTACACGGTTCACCTCGGCGAGCGTGGTTCGTCCGTCGAGCGCTTTGAGGTATCCGTCTTGTCGCATGCTGACCATTCCTTCGGCTTGGGCTAATTTCTCAATTTCGGCACTTGTTGCCTGCTTCATGATTAATCCCTGAATCGCTTCGGAAACCTCAAATACTTCATACAAGCCCATTCGACCCTTGTAGCCGCCAGGTGTATCGGCACTATCGGCACCCTTGGTTAAAGTATAAGCGGTTTGGCTCAGTAAGGGCAAGCTTTTATAGCCATAATCTTCGGCGGCAGCGGCCATGGCCGCCTCATCGGCCGGCAAAATACCCTTCAATGTGGACTGAATAGCCGCCGTTTCGGCCTCGGATGACTGATAGGTTTCTTTGCTTTCGCCGATGCGGCGCACCAGACGCTGTCCAATCACCGTTCGCACCGTGCTGGCGATCAGGAACGGCTCGACACCCATATCCAGCAGACGCGGCAGAATGCCGGCAGCACTGTTGGTGTGCAGCGTGCTGAATACTAAGTGACCTGTTAGGGCGGCCTGCACGGCCAGCTGGGCGGTTTCTTTGTCGCGGATCTCTCCCACCATCACTACGTTCGGATCTTGACGCAAGATGCTGCGCAGACCAGAAGCAAATGTCAGCCCGACTTCGGCATTAACCTGTATCTGATTGATGCCGTCCATTTTGTACTCGACAGGGTCTTCAAGGGTGACAATGTTGATGGTTTCATCCTTGATTTCCTGGATCAGCGCGTAGAGTGAGGTTGATTTACCAGAACCGGTCGGGCCACTGGTCAGAATCATGCCGTTTGACTGCTTCAAGCCATCGCGAATAGTTCGCAGTGCCCGGCCGGTGTAGCCCATGGCCTCCAGCTTCAGCGTAGTGCCGCTTTTATCGAGCAAACGGATAACCACTTGTTCGCCCCAGACGACTGGTGCGATAGCGATACGCAGGTCAATCGCCTTTTCGTCTACCATGACGGTAAACTGGCCGTCCTGCGGTATACGGTGTTCGTCAATCTTTAGATTCGATAAGATTTTGATACGTGAGATCAGGGCAGGCTCGGTGTTTTTGGGCAGGCGCATGATTTCGCGCAACACACCATCGACTCGGCAGCGGACTTTTAGCTCTTTTTCGAGTGGTTCGATGTGTACGTCGCTAGCGCGGTTACGGGCCGCGAACTCCAATATGGCCGATAAGGCTTTGCTGATTGGTGAATCCTGTACGATGGTCTTGATACCCGGCGCCGTACGACCTTTTGTAGCTTTTGTGGCGTCGCCGGCTGCGACTTCTTCGGCCTCGCCCTCAACTACTAAGGGGTCTTTAAAGGCTTCCTGCATCTGGGTGTCAAGCCGAGCCGTGTACTGCTGCAACACCTGGCGAATGCCAGCTTCGCTGGCCACGTAGACCTTCAGCGGCCTGCCGATGCGGTTGCTCAAGTAATCAACAGCCTGCACGTTGTCGGCGTCGAGCATGGCTACGACCAGTCGCTGTTGCATTTCACCCAGCGGCACCGCCATATAGCGCTCTGCGATGTCTTGCGGCAGCAGCGCCAGGACTGCCGGATCAATTTTGGCAGTGGTCAGATTGACGTATGGTACTTTTGTGACTGTTGCGTTGGCTTTCGTCAGCTGTTCGTCAGTAATGTAGCCATTTTTGAGCAAATGACTAATCAGCGGCTCTTTCTTGAGGTCAGCGTTGTGCTTGGCCTCGGCCAACTTCTTGGCCGTCAGCATACCGCTAGATACCAGCGTATCCTGCATCTGTTGCTCGGTACTGGCCGATAAAACGCTCATCGGCGTATCCTAGTGCGCCGAGCCGCTGAACGGATCGGCATTGGCATTTTGACCGATGGTAATTACCTTGGTCGGGTCAAAGGCATTTTTGTTGAAGTAGCGGCTATCGGGTTGTGGGAAATCAGCGGTAATCGGCTGGACTACCTCGACTTTTTGCTGACGATTTTTGGGTGATGCGAAGATAGCATTGGAGACAATCAACGAAAATACAGCGCTGATGACAATGATTACCGCAATTAGTCCGAGGTCTTTGCGCTTCATTTCACCTCCTTAGCCGTTATGTTGACTGTTTTACCTGCCTGGTAGGAGGTATGAGCCGTGACACTGACTGTCATGTCACTCGCGCCACCACTAATATTGAGGGTATCAATCTGAATCGGTCGGATAGATCGCTGGGTTGCAGCGACAAGATCTTGAACAGCAGCATAGTTAGCATTGTTTATGGTGAACGAGAACGGTATGGGTACCGCTTTAGGGCTGGCATTGGCGACATTTGCCTGCTGGGCAATTTGATCGTCGGTGCCGCTGATTCCTGTGGCTTTCAGACTGCGATCAGCAAACATTTTTTCTAGGCTAGAGGTAAGTGCAGGAAAATCATAGCTACTCGGCAGAGCGTCGAGGATGATCTTGGAATTCGGGCCGTCGTTATCGGCAGTGCCGGCCTTGGTGCCGCCAATCACGTTCGTCGAAGTCGAGTCAAAGATTTTATACGATGAAACCAGATCATTGAAGGCGTGAATATTCTTTTCGAGTTGCTGGTGGGCTTTTTCTTTCTCTGAAATGATATGGGCTTGGTAACGGGTCTGGCCCCAGACGGCTTTCGCTGCCATCAGGCAGAAGACCGATAGAAAAGCAGCAATGCCGACCACAATCACAACTTGAGCATTCGACTTGCTAATCGCCAGCCGTTTGGTAGAGATTTCTGGACGAGCCATAGTTAGTTACTCCCTGGCGTTTTAGTGCTAGTGGTCGCAGCCTGGAATAGATCACCAGATCCGTCGACCGACGAGCGGGTTGTGGTAATGCTAGGAACAGTCAGGTCGATTTTTTTAGTAATATCGAAAATTATTGGGTCGTAGGTAAAGCTAATTGAGTAGCTTGCACCTTTCGCTTTGTCGGTGCCGTTGGCTAAGCCAAAGCTATCGAGCACTATGTTATTGAAAGCTTTTGTTTTGGCACTGGCACCATCAGCTGTATACGTAGTGAACTTAAGGCTATCGACATATTTATTGACGCTACTGAGCGCGTCTGTGGCTCCGGTAACCGTTACTTTTTGGGTGGTAAAATCGACGTTAAAATTACTGATGCTAACCTGAGTCGGTGTAACTTCATTGAGATAGCCAAACAAATTGGAGGCGGCAGGTTTTTGGGCGTGCAGCGCGGTCAAGCTCTCAAGCTGGTTCTGCACGGTGAGAATCTTGTTGATACCTGGTTCAGCCTTGAGCTTGGCCGACTCGGAAGCGATGTCTTTGTTCAAATCACCTAGATGTTTCTTTTGCAGACCTTCGTAGGTTAGCAAGGCGATCAACAGCCCGACAGCGACAATGGCTACGAGCGCTGATACGGTGAACATCAAACGACGCTGTCGCTGGGCCTTGATATAGTCCATTTTGACGGTTGGTAATAAGTTAAACTCAATCATGACGTGCGCTCCGCGAGGCCAACAGCCACGCCAAATTGATTAGAAATCGCCAGTAGCTCGTTCTGGCGGTCTCGGCTGAACATGACATTGCGCCAGGCATTGCCGATTTCCACATTAGTTCCAAATTTGTTGGCCAGGTACAGCGGGAATTCCGGCATCACAGACGCGCCGCCGGTAACGATAATGCGCTCGATTTTGGTGCCGGCGTAGCGGGTTTCGAAGAACTTGATCGACTTCTCAATTTCGGTAGTCAACAGGTCAATCGTGCCGCTAATAGCTTGGAATACCTGCCCTTCCAGCTTTTCTTTGCTGAGGCCAAATTTGAAGACAAATTGTTCGGCCTGCTTCTCGTCAATATTCAGATTTTGCATGGCAGCGCGGATAACGGCTTCGGTACCGGTTGGAATGCTGCGTGTCAGGTGCGGCACATTGCCAAGCATCACCACCAGGTCGGTCGAACGACGTCCGACGTCGAGTAACAGCTGTGCCGAAGCATCCGGCACACTTAGTGCGCGTGCCATGGCCAGGTTATCGGGCTCAAAGGCGATCACATTAAGGCCAATCGCCTCCAGCATATCGAGTCTCTCTTCAACAAATTTGTTCGGCACGCTGCTCAGGAGTATTTCCTGCTTAGTCTTATCGTTGGGCGAATCGCCGATCAGTGCCCAGTCCATCTTTGATTCGGCGAGTGGTGTCGGAATCAGCGCATCCGCCTGCAGCGGGATAGATTTAGCCAGTTCGTTAGTAGGCAGACGATCGACATCGGCCACTGTCGTGAACACGCGGCTCGAGGGGATGCCGACGGCTACGTTACGGGTGCTTACCTTAGCCTGACTGACCAATTGGGCGATAGTCTGGGCTAATTTTTGCTGGTCGGCCTTGGAATCGCTGAGGGCAATATTGCTGTCGATGGGCAAATAGGCATACTTGGTCAGGGCGCGAGCGCCACTGCCACCGCTTAGCTCAACCAGCCGAATAGCCGTACTACCGATGTCGAGGCCGAAGAAGCCATTTACGCCGCTGAGTAGTGAGCTCATGATTTTGTATTATTCCCACCCATGAAGTTTTGTTTATCCGTTTTATGATTCCTGTTTGGCTTCATTATACCATAAGCATTTCTGCCGTCCACAGATATATTTTCTGCCGACTATAGCACCGGCGGCAAGCTGGTAATGGCGTCAAAATCTGGTGGATTCATGCACGCACTGGTTGCACAAATAGCCTGGTTCGACAGATACATTTCCGGGCTGAAGTCAAAGACTTCAGCCGCGCAGGTAGCCGGCCCACCGTTCAGCCTCAGACGCGAGAAGCTAGGAGTACCTGTATTGCTGCAGTTTAACGATGTTGGCGCTGCGACGCCTCCATACACGGGATCTTGCTGATAGGTGCCGCCCTGGTTGGGTGCGTTATACAGGTTGAAGGCTACTCCATGGTCAGTAACACCGGGGTTGTTAACAAATGAGTCACTGCCAGGTCCGGAAGAATAAAAATCAAAGGGACTAGAGTTACTCGTGTAGCTGTGAATGCCAGTTGTGCCTGGCGTGCCATTAACTGGTACGTAACCAACTAAGCTGGGGGCGCCACCAAAGTTAGGTAGAGAAGATAAATATGCGTAATTGGTACTTAATACCAATCGAGGATTAAATATACTGCCCGTGCCTTGGGCATACAGTGGTATCGCTGTGCCCGCAGGTGGTAGTTGGGTAGGCGGCAAGATATAGCCAGCTGTGCGTTCAGGACTACAGCTTGGCGACGTCCCCCCTGTCAATTTTGTACTGTACTGGTGCTTGCCCAATGGAGGGGCACCGCCAGGGCAACTAAATCGATAGAACGGTATGGATTGGCCGCTAGCAGCATGCCCGGGATCCAGAATACCTATCCCTGGCTTTTCGTCGCGCATAGTACCATATGTACGCATCAGATTGACATGATCGGCGACGAAGCTGCCATGTACCGTCAACTGGTTCGTGCAAGTGCCATGTATCGCACCCTGAGGAACTGGCGCGTAGGCAGTGCCACAAGTGTAGATCGTACTACCGGTATTCGGGATAGGCTTTCCGTCCACAGGGTTCAGCCGTTGCTCGGCGACATATAACCCGTCCAGCTGAGTCACATTCGGCGCGATATAAATATTGCCGGAGGCATGAAGCACGAAAGACGGTATGTTGTCTTTGGTCCAGCTGCCAGTGTTGTAGGTAATGTTATCAGAGATGTAGACATCGCCGTTCACGAATATTGATACATTATGACCAGGGTTAATCTGTCCGCCATCCACTGTCGTGTTGCTACCTGCGTTGTAGCCACCGTCCAAGCCGCTCACACTACCACCCCCGAACGACCCAGCACCAAGCGGTGCTCTCACAGACGTCAAACAATGGCTGACAGTGCTGCCGAAGTCGCCACCAAGCGCAGGGCTATAATCGGCTTGCAATTTGGTAGTCGTATTTGCAAACGTCAGATCCGTCGGCGACCGAGTAGCCACCGTTTGCGCGCTCGCGAACCCTACGTCCTTAACCAACGCTATCGCACTGAGCGCTGTACTACTACCCCAACTGTACGTTCCACTATTCGTGTTGTTAAACCAGCCCGCTAGTTCGCCGCCGCCAACACACCTGCCAGCAGTGACTTCACTGAAATCGCCACCAGCCCACACATTGGCACCCAGCACCTTAAATGTCGCGTTATTTGTAACGTGTGGGCAGTCCTGCGTCTCGGTACTTCCCAGGTTGACGATATCGTCGCCTGGCCCTAACCAGCCTATGTGGTTATTCACCGACAAATAAGCGCAGTACTGATCGCCCGCCTGATACTTGTCACTGGTTGGTATGACAAATGGCCCCTGCACACCATAGTCCTTGCAGGGGTTGCTGCTGCTAGGAGGACAGCCGCCCGACCCATTGCGCATAAAGCGATCTGTATCGTACTTTGGGGGGTCAAGGAAGTATGTATCCTTCTTGCTCAGAAAGCGGGCTGTGGTGGCAGGCAGACCGCCCTGCCCATCAGATATGTGCTCATCGTCGGTCAGCCACGTATGGTAATACAGTTGTATAGGATCCTCATTGTTGAATTCTGTCATCGCGGCGTTAGTCGCTATCTTGGCATGAGGTGTTAGCGTGAAGTGCTTGTACACCGTCACTGTCGTCGGGCATCTCGCGCCAATGCTAAACAGTCCGTTGTAATCCGGATAAGGATCAATATTGTAATTACCTATGCTTCCGGGCGCCGTATACGGCATAGCCACGACCGCCGAACCCCCAGGAGCTATAGCTGCTGAGTGCCCTGCCTGATTAGGAAAATTAGGGTTAGCGTTTACCGTACTTGTCAGATAAATCGTCTCACCTGTGCCGTCTTTGATTACTGACGATGGCAAATCCCCTGGGCCATCATTATAAATAGTTACTAGTAAATTGAATGGGTTACTAGCTTTTACTCCATTCGGCCTGCCCTGTATTGGCGTACTTGCCTGAATCGCCGCCGTACAATGGGCCGCATAACATGGTGCTGGTGAATTAACAGTCTGAATATATTTTGTATCACCCGGTCCGCTACTATCAGCACCTTTCGCAAAGTTATAAATAATCAGATCAGCTGACCACCCGTCGTTCACATTATCCTGCGTCGCATTTTGGTTCACCGGTATATCAATGTTGGCATGGTCGCCGTTGTGACCGCTATAATACACTCGCGGCTTTCTATTAGCCCCTTGCCCATCGAAGAGTAGTACCTCCCAGAATAGCCCGCTTCCATTGTCGTTAGGATCAAATAGATCATCTATACGCATTATATTACAATCCATTGCCCTATTCGCGCTCGGCTCTATCTCGGGTGGCGTACAATCCACTCCAGGTCCTGCCTGCTTCAGCGCCACACCCATCCATGGGTCATATCCTGGCACACCAGCAACGTCCGGATCTAGTACTTCGAGCAAATACCAGCCGCCCGGACTAATTGTGGCACCTCCAAAACCACCTCCTGATGTGTCTGTAGAGAATGCTCCACTGGTATAATTACTAGAGTTACTCGCAGGATAATTGGGCAGATGCTTAAGCCTGAAAAACACCGCTTCTCCTGGGTGGTCGGGGTCATGAGCCCCCGTCGTAGAAAATACGCTGCAGCTCAATAGAAAAAGGTTACCTTTGGGTATATTGTCATATACGTGGTAGCATCGCGGGGTGGATTGTTTGGCAACGTGGCTCGCCACACTATTTTGATCTTCGTAAGAACCATAGCTGTTGCCAGGATTGATCCCCGTGAAGTAATTCTCACCACCGCTTAACCGTAAGGACACATTCAAGCGCACACAGAAATCACCAGTTCTGCCTTGTGGTAAATTTAGATCGAATCCATAGTTCGCCCCGCTGCTAGCATTCTTCCAATACAACATTCTTCCGCTTGTGCCACAGTTTTCGAAACCATGGGCGGCGTCAGTGTAGGCGATCGGGCTTGCATCGGGACCGTTATTACCGTCAGGTTGAGGATCACGCGAGTTAAACACCGGTGCATAGTCAGGTGCTCCGATACCCGGGCAGGTCGCTTTCGTGGCGGAAGTATTCGTGACAGTGCTGTTTGTAACAATGTTACCGCCTCCGCCATCGATAGTAACCCACGCAAATACTTCACTACCCTTACTGGGAGTGTTAGCTTGGTCATAATGAGCATTGAAGTGTATTGATGACACGCTACTGGCAACTAAACCTTGAGCAGTAGAAAAATCGGCTCCCCCTGCCAGCCCATTTGGCGTGTCTAAATATGCTTGTTGCTGAGGAGAGGTTACCGGAGCGCTCCCGCAGAACATGCCATATGGGAAATAGTTAAGATCATCATTTCTACAGGTGTTATCAGTACTCCTATTGAGAGCAGCAAACGCGGTTTGCGCAAAAAACCCGCAATAGAGGAGACTAGCCACCACACTCGATATAATGAGAAATTTTTTCATAGACGCAAGCCGTTTATGCTTTAAGCATACAGCAAGCGCTTATGGGGCGCAAAGGATTGAGCCTAGCCTCGAAAATTAACTAATTGAAAATTTATTTTTGTTCACACTTCTGATTCATTGGAGCGGCAAAAAATGTAACCGTCGCACCTGGCATGCTTACGGATGGTTTATAGTGTCCTCCTGTCCGTGTACGGCTGGTTGGTTTCGGAAAAGTTATGTCATCCCCTCCACTACCAGATATTAACATGGCACAGTAATGTGCATTTTTCAGTGTATAGAAATAATCATCCCTGCCCTGCCTGCTCGTATCAGGGTTAATATGTCCCCATATATGTGCTCCTTTGGGGTGTGGATGACGAGACTCCGCGAAACCTTCGTTCAAGTTAATCGTATATGGATATACTTTAAAATAATGTGCAGAGGTCTTTATAGCCTCTTTGAGTGCTGCTTTCTTGCCTGCTTCAGTGGTTGGGGTACTGCTAGATGAGCCTTCGCTACCTTGGCCGCTATCTGTTCGAGGCTGACTTTCCTGAGTTTGGCCAGTTGAAGAAGCAATGAAGCTGACCTTGCCGATGACAGAATCCCCAAAAACATTACTGTGCTTCTTCGTGGTAATATGTTCGGTTTTAGCGCCTATTTCTCTCGCTGGATAATGCACCGGTGAAGCCTGTGCAGGTGAAACGACCAGAGTGGCAAGAACGCTTGCGGCAATTCCGGTCACCCACTCTCTTGTTGATTTCATGTTCTCAATTGCAGTACGCGAAAGATGCGCCATACGGTTTTGTTCTTCGTGTATCGGTTCAAATGTTGGTGTCTGAGAGAGTTCTTGTGGTGCCATTATATAATCCCCCACCGTAGTTAATTTGTACACTGACAGTACCACCAAACTCAGCTTATTGCAATTGCTTATGTTTATTATATTAGTGATAAAAATCACAAGGTAAGCATTATCACCCCTGGGGTGTAAATTATTATGCTTTACAACTCAATAAAACATGCCATAGAATTCAGTAATTGGAAGTGCTTTATTAACTATAACTTCTTATAGGTACGCTTATTCGGGTCAGAAGCCTTGCCATGTTTGATTCCATCCGCTATCACCCCAAACACTGTCTTTGTCAGAGCCCTGTCTTGTTGCAGATCGGCCGTCTCTTGAGCCAGCTTACCCTGTGCGTGCTCGCCTGCCATTTGGAGCATATAGGCAGCATGCTGGGCTAGCCCAGCTCGGACTGTTACTTCGGTGATAGCAGGATTTAATTTCGATAAATACTGGGATAGCGGCACAGTATAGCCCGTATTAATGGTATTGAGTGCCGTTGTCTTGGCAGCTTCGTCGCCCTTCTTACTCGCCGCAGCGTACACAAATGCCTGGTCCATATACACTTTCCACGTCTTATTAAAAGTAGTCTCCGTATCCGTGCTATATAGAGCTTTGATGGCTCCCCCCAGTTCCTGGGCGTTATTGTAAGCAGCCGTCTTCTGACTCTCTGCATCTGCCGATTCGTCCAGCATGGCGTTAATCGCTTTATTAGTCAGTACGACGTTCTCGTCGCTAAGTTTCAAGAAATTTGATCTATTATTGCCCGATAAGTTAGCCTTCGTGCCGTCTGAGTTCTTACCATGATTAGCAACATGCCACGCCACCAAGAGGCCCGCGACAACCACAAACACAATCAGCACCAAGAGCTTCTTAGAAGGCTTTTTGAGTTTTTTCACGCTACATCCTCTGGCCACACGCCATATTGCTTATAGTTATGCTTCTATTGAAGTACGGAACCACTAATTTCGCAAGTATTTCCCCGCGCAAGTACAGCTAAAAACCCTAAGCACTCCTACTTTACAAATTAACAAATTTATGCTAGTATGTATTTAACGTTCGCAAAAACAAAAAATAGAAAGAACTAATGATATGCCTCACAAAAACGCGCCAGCCGAAACACCAACAAACATTCATAACCAAGTCTTAGCTGGCGGCGTCGCGGCAATGCTGGGCGCGGCCGGACTCGCTGGCGGCGTAGCACCAGCCGCAGCTACAGAGCACTTGCCTATTAGCCCCGAGCACACCATGCCAGCGCCTCACGCAACAAAGCTGACATTTGAACAGTTCTTATCAAAACAGCCCGCTAGCCTGCAAGACCAATTCCGCGGCATGACTCCAGAAAAAACCGCGCAAACTCTGCAAGGTGCTGAAACCGCTCACATCCCCGAGAGCATCGAGAAAATTATGCGACATGACACTGCCTACCTCACTTCTCTCCGCTGCTCTGGCTCTGTTATCAAAAGTGAACAAGGTGCTGTGCTAGGCGCCACTACCGCCGAGCACTGTGGCCTGACCAACACAAAAAACGAGCGCATAGAAGGCAGCGATGGCAAATTCTACATCGTCCAACCCCAGCGCGTTAAAGTCCGTATTGGTGCCGATCATGACAGGCTTAAAACCGTTGCTACCATAGACAAATACATCGTGCCTCAAACCGGCGACTTCACGAACGACACCGCCATTGCTGTCGACGAAAATCATACGCCTGAAGAAGCCCTAGCCGCCTACACCAAGTCAGTCGCTACTCCTGAAGATCTGCGCCAGCTCAAATTTGGGGACACCATCTACAATGCCAGCTGGCCAGTACACCAACCTAAGAATCTCAACGGCCGTATGGAACGACAGGCTTTCAGTGCTAAATTTGTCGGCCTTGGCAAGTCCAGAAGCGACGAGGGCAAGTCCATGGATGTCGTCTACGCTGGCTTCCCGCAAACAACTGATGGCAGCTCTTCTACCCCTGGCGCTAGCGGCTCGGTCAGTTTCTTCATGAAGCATGGTAAAGCCCTCAAGGTCGGCCCTATGTCGACATTTATTGATCTTACGGGCGGTTTCAGTGGAAAGCAGCCCAATGGCACTGCCCCTAACCCACTCGCTACACCGGATCGCGGCGCCAGCGAGATTGCGGGCGTGTCGTACGCCATACCTAAGCTCGAAGGCCCAGAACGTAACTCTATAGTTCTGCACTCCGTACATTCTGCCAAAGAAATCCCTGGCTACGTTGATCCTATACAGATCATAAATAAGGCAAGCGAAACGATTCAAAATCCCGATATGCCAAAGTCCTTCATTGAGGGATCGGCGGCCTTTACCGATCCGAACGAGCGCAATTCCTTAAAGGGTGGTCAGCTGGTTGTCAATAAACCGATAATCCTTCATGACGCTGAGCACCGCATGACAGTGCTGGCCTGGGCAAAAGATGATGGCCCTGATGAAAGTCTTTCGAGTCATCTGGAGTTCGCCGCCTTTAAAGACAGCGAGCTATACAAGGTAAGCATCTACTCAGCCGATTCTGCAGCCACCAGCATTACCACCCTGCCTGTAATCGGGAGCCTACAGTATGAAGCCGGAGATAAATCTGGCGATGATAGCTTGCTTGACGAACAACAGCAGAAATTTGGCCACCGTAATTTTGCAGGTCTGGGCCAAACAGGCACCGCTTTTAAAGTGAGTGTTGGTTCTGATGGGCAGCTGCAGTTTGACCCATATAAGGGTATGAAGTAGAGTTTCTGCTTCATTTAAAATAACCGCTGGAATCAGCGGTTATTTTTTGTCGAAAGACAGTGGCTCTAGCGCATCGCGGGCACAGGTTCGCCGTGGCTGGGATCGTGCACGGCGCGTTGTTCGCGGATGACGAAGGTTGCGACTAGTGAGGCGATGATGCCGAAGGTGGAGGCGATCAGGAAGCCATCGTGGAAGCCATGGACGGTGGCGGCTGCCATCACCTGTTGGCTTGGGTGACCTGCAAGGTGCAGATCGGTGATATAGCGGGCGGTGGCGCTGGTGGCGACGCCGGTGAGGATGGCGAGGCCGATGGAGCCGCCCACCTGCTGGGCGGTATTTAGGATACCGGAGGCCAGGCCGGCCTCGTCCTGAGGTACGCCGGAAGTGGCAGCTATGCTCACGCTAACGAAGCTGCCGCCTAATCCTAGAGCCATGACAATCATGCCTGGCGCCACGTTGCCCCAGAACGTACCATTTACAGGGATGTGTGACATCCAGAACAAACCGGTGGAGATGAAGAGTGGCGCAATCATCAGAATAGGACGGTAGCCGACCTTCTGGATGAGGCGTGGTACGGTGGTGGCCGTGATGGCGATGACAACCGGAATCACCAGGAAGCTAACGCCGGTTTTGATAGCTGAGTAACCCAGAATTTGCTGCAGGTACAGTGTCGTGAAGAAGAATACCGAAAACAGGCCTGCCGTTACGAATAGCTGCAGCAGGTTGGCGCCGGATAGGTTGCGGATTTTGAAGATGTTCAGCGGCATCAGTGGGTACCTGGCGCGAGCCTCGTTGGCGATGAAGGCAAACAGTGCCACTATGGCGATGCTGAAGAAAATGATCGAGTGCGCGGACGTCCAACCATAGGTAGGAGCTTTGACCAGAGCGTAAACCAAGGTCATCAGACCACCGGTGCCGAGGATGGCGCCGGGCAGGTCGAGGTTATTGTGTTCGAGGGTGGATTCGTGCCGACCGAGCAAGCGCATGGAGGCTACCACGACCAGAATGCCGATGGGCACGTTGACGAAGAAGTTCCAGCGCCAGTCCAAGTACTGTGTCAGTACCCCACCGAGTAGCACGCCGACGGCTGCGCCGCCGGCTGCCACGGCACCCCAGACACTCAGAGCCACATTGCGTTCATGGCCTTCGCGGTAGGTCACCAGAACAATAGATAAAGCAGCTGGCGACATAAACGCCGCGGCCAGGCCCTGAATGGAGCGGAAGACAATCAGCATGCCGCCGGACTGCGCCAGGCCGGCAGCCAGAGACGCCAGTGTAAACACGATAGTACCGAGCATAAAGATCTTGCGTCGACCGAACAGGTCGGCTGCGCGGCCGCCGAGCAGCAGGAAGCCGCCGAAGAACAGCGTGTATGCGGTGACAATCCACTGCAGGCTGGTCGGCGTCATGTGGAATGCGGTTTGGATGGATGGCAGCGCCACGTTGACGATGGACACGTCGAGTACCACCATGAACTGAGCCAGCGCCAGCAGGACGAGGATCAACCAGTGGTTGGTCTCCCCTCGTTCGTCCTTGTTTAGGTTTCTTTTAAAGATTTTAAGCATGGCGCCTCCTGTTGAATCTATGTTTATATAGTCTTACAATTGAATGAGGATCATTGTAAATCTCAATAGTTGACTTTGTCAAACATATTTTTAATACTAGGAGGTGAAATGGCTACCGCAACATCGCTCGAAGAATCATATCTCGTTTTAATCGAGTTCTTAATGCTGTCCAAGCGACGTGTTATCGAACTCGGGACCGAACTCGGCTTAACTGGCATGCAGACCATGATGCTCTTCTTGCTCAGCGCGCCGCGGCCCATGAACAGCTTTAGTAAAATGTTCAACTGCGACGCCTCCAATGTCACTGGCCTGGTCGACGGCCTGGAGCAAAAGAAACTGGCTTCACGATATGAAAGCACCGAGGATCGGCGCATCAAAATGGTCAAACTCGAACCCAAGGGCGCCCAGGTGCGCTCTGCCCTGCTGTCGCGCCTGACGGATCGGGATGATAGTCCGATTTTGTCTAAGCTTAGCGCCGAAGAATTCCAAACGTTTATCGCGCTGCTTCAGAAAATCAACGCCAGCTAGCCTGTATTCAGACTGATAGCAATTCTAGACCACCAATTCGTTTAAAATCACTGTCCAGCGTGAGGAGGGGTTGATCGAAGTGCAGGCAGGCGGCGGCAATCCACAGGTCATTATCCGCCACGATGGCGCCAGTGGCGCCTTGAGACTGCTTGAGTGCGCCGTATCGCTCGGCGATCGCTTCGTCAATTGGTAGTAGCTGCACGCGGTCACTATTCATAAAGAGCCTGAGGCGCTGCCTGTTTTCCTCCAAACGGTTACCCTTGTGATAGCCAAACAGCAGCTCACCAAACACCACCGCCGGCAGAAAGATAACATCAGCTCGGCGAGCATGCTGCACAATTGCCGGATTATTGCCCAATAGGGCGATGTAGGCGCTAGTATCGAGCACTAGTCCCATTTGCCACGAGCTTTCTCGGCTTCATATTCGGTCTGTGCTAGTTTGCGTGCTTGGAGGCGAGCTGCTTGTATATCACGCTGGATCTGTTCAAGCTCTGCCGGTATTCCACTGCCGATGAACCAGTCCAGGTCGT
>JAQGHB010000017.1 GCA_028289045.1 Candidatus Saccharimonadota bacterium | reverse complement strand
AACCTATGCCGATCCGGCGTCCTTCAAGGTGGACGGGTTTAAGATCACCAATATTGAGGAAGATGGTGGGCCAGGTACGAAAAGCATTTCTGATCTGTTAAACCTATCTTTGAACACCGGCGCAACTTGGGAGCTGATGCAGATGGGCGGTGGCGAGATAAACACCAAGGCCCGCAACGCCTGGTACAACTACATGGCAAATCACTTTATGTTTGGGAAGCCGACGGGGATAGAGCAGGGGTACGAGGCTGATGGCAGCATACCAAAACCGGCTGACAATGGCGCTGGAATCGATCTGACCTATGCCAACACGGCTTTCGGGCAAGCTATGACGGCCACGACGGTGCAGGTGGCGGGAGCTTTGTCGGCGGTGTTTAACGGCGGCACATACTATCAGCCGCGGCTGGTCGACCAGACGATTGACGCTTCGGGCAAGGCGACACATGTGAAGCCGAAAGTTTTGAAAACTAATGTGGTGAGCCCGCATGTGACCTCTGATTTGATCCCAATCATGCAATATGTAGTGGAGAAGCATGGTTTGAAGTTTGACCAGACGAATTACATGGTTGGGGGCAAGACCGGTACGGCCCAGATCGCCAAGCCTGGCGGTTATGAAGAGCATCTCTTTAACGGTACCTACAGCGGCTTTGTGGGCGGGGACGCGCCGGAGTACGTCATCGTCACCTTTATCAACAAGCCAACGAATGGCGGTTACGCTGGATCTGCGGCGGCACAGCCGGTGTTCTCGGATCTGGCGCATATGCTTATCGACAACTCTTACGTGAAGCCTAAGCAGTAAGTATGAAGAGATTCAAACTATTCTTCGTAGCGCTGGCACTCTCAATAGCTTGGGTAATAATTGGTGCAATACGGATTTCAGGGAACACAGCGCCAGATGCAGGATTTGAGCTTCTTAATTACATTGTAGCGAGTGTGCTTCTGAGCGGCCTGGCACTCACGCTCGATCTATTTTTTATATTTGCTGGGCCTGTCAACATATCCAAACGGCCGTTCGTACAGAAGAGGAGGACTTTCTGGCGGATAATTGGCGGGCTAGTAGTAGCCGGAATGCTCTATGGATGCTTTGCATTAGCGGTCACTTAAGCTGCTTAATTATGCACGATTTCTGAAGTGGAAGATGGTATAATGAGGAAAACTAAAAAAGAAAAATCCTATCTATGAATACACTGCACTTGGCGATCACGACTGATAATTTGATCCACATCCTGCTTCTGGGCTTTATTGGCTTTGTGCTAAGCATGGTGATCACGCCAATTTACACGACAGTAGCCTATAAACAACAGTGGTGGAAACGTCAGCGTACCGAAGCATGGTCGGGTGGAACGGCGACGGTATACAACAAATTGCACGCCGAGAAGCATAAACGACATATTCCCACCATGGCGGGGCTGATTTTTGTAGCATCTATCACTTTGGTGACGCTATTCGGGAATTTGAGCCGCGGGCAGACCTGGTTGCCGCTGGCGGGCATGCTGGGAGCCGGTCTGATTGGTCTGGTGGATGATGCCATGAATATCAGGAGTAGCGGCAAGGGTATTGCAGGGATGACAGCACGGGCTAAGTTTGGCTTGTATAGCTTGGTGGTCTTAGCTGGCGGCTGGTGGTTCTACGCGAAATTGGGCGTAACTTCTTTGTATCTGCCTGGGATGCATCATCTCTATGTCGGCATTGGTATTATTGCGATATTTTGGCTGGTGGTGATTGCCACGGCTATTTCTGTGAACTTTAGCGACGGGCTAGATGGCCTGGCCGGCGGTTTGCTGACATCGTCGTTTGTGGCTTACGCGATTATCGCGGTGGTGGAGCAGAAATTCGCGCTGGCTGGCTTTTGCTTGACGGTGGTTGGCGGATTACTCAGTTACACCTGGTTCAACATCTATCCGGCACGGTTCTTTATGGGAGATGTGGGGTCATTTGCTCTCGGGACAGCCCTGGGGATTATCGCGCTGCAGACGGATACGGTGTATTTGCTGCCGATTATTGGCGCGGTGTACGTGGTGGAAACCGGCAGCGTTATTATCAATCGATTATCGCGCAAGCTGAGGAACGGCAAGAAAGTTTTTCTGTCGTCGCCGATTCATCATCACTTCGAAGCGATTGGCTGGCCGGAAACCAAAGTCACCATGCGCTTTTGGATTCTGGGCCAAATGGCTAGTGTGATTGGCTTAATTGTCTTCCTGCTGGGTAAGCAGGGGTAGGGGGCACATGCGACCACAACAAAGGCAGCAACCAGCGAGACGCCGAGCGCGGATCGCCATTGCTGATTTGAACCTTGGTCGTAAACACAAACCTGATTACTGGCTGCTGATATTGTGTGCCACACTGCTGGCTGTTGGCCTTATCGTGGTGTATGCCATCAGTCCGGCGCTGAGCGCGGCTAATCATGTCAGTAACAGCTACTACGTGGGCAAACAACTGCTGGCGATCGGGCTCAGCCTGGTGGCATTTGTTGTGACGGCGAAAGTGCCATTGAAGTGGTGGAAGCATGCCTACAAACCACTGTTAATCGTCGCTGGTGTGGCGACGCTGCTAGCGTTGATTTTGCCGGTGAATCCGGCTTATCCGGCGCACCGCTGGGTGCGATTGGGTAGTTTCTCTTTCCAGTCCGTTGAGCTACTGAAATTTGCGATCATGGTGTGGTTAGCTGGATTTCTGGCTGATCGGATCAAGCAGGGTAGCATTAAAGATACGCAGGTAACATTGAAGCCGTTGCTGTATGCTCTGGGGGCGATTGGCGTCATCATAGCCGGCGTGCAGAGTGACCTTGGCTCAACAGGCGTGATGGTGGCGATTATGGGCACTATGGCCTTCGTGGCGGGATTACCCATGAAGCGCGTGCTGTTGATCGGCGGTCTGATCGTAATTGGGCTGATTCTGGCGGTATCGACGACGCCGTACAGACGCGAGCGTTTGCAGTCGTATCTACATCCGGAAGCGAACTGTCAGACGACAGGGTATCAGGCGTGTCAGGCGTTGATTGCGGTGGGTTCGGGCGGCATGATCGGGCTTGGGCTGGGCAGTAGTGTGCAGGCTTACGGCTATCTGCCAGAAGCCGCGAACGACTCGATTTTCGCGATTTATGCCGAGAAATTTGGCTTTATTGGCAGCGTGGTGCTGTTGGCGGTGTTCGTGGCGTTCTTTGCGCGGCTGAAGATTATTGCCGAGCGCCTGACGGATGATTTTAGTCGCTTGCTTGTGGTGGGCGTACTGTCGTGGCTGAGCGTGCAGGCAGTGATTAACATCGGTGCGATGATAGGACTGCTGCCCCTGAAGGGAATTACGCTGCCGTTTATTAGTTATGGCGGTACCAGCGTGGTGTTTGCGGCGGCTGCGGTTGGTTTGGCATTTCAGGCTTCGCAGTATGCGGGCTACAGCGCTCCACGAATTTCATCACCTGATCGATCGGCGCCCAAGAGTTACCGCGATAACACGCTACGAAGGGCACAGTACTGATGGCTTCTAAGACTATCGTTTTGACGGGTGGCGGCTCTGGCGGACATATCACGCCACTGCTGGCGGTGGCGGCCGAACTGAAGCATCACGATCCTGATATGCGCTTGATTTACATCGGTCAAACTGGTGATTCACTGGGTGATATTCCGGCGGCTGATCCTAATATCGATAAGACTTACACCGTGCGGGCTGGCAAGCTTCGGCGCTATCACGGCGAAGGGCTGCGGCAACTCCTGGATATCCCGACAATGCTCAAGAATCTGCGTGACGCGGTGTACGTGTTGATTGGGCTGTGGCAGAGTTGGCGCCTGCTCCGCGAATTGGCGCCCGATGTGATCTTTATTAAAGGCGGATTCGTGGGGGTGCCGGTTGGTCTGGCGGCCGCGAAGTTGGACATACCGTACGTTACCCATGATTCTGATGCGATTCCTGGGCTGGCAAACCGGATTATCGCCCGCTGGGCTGCAGTGCATGCAGTTGCATTGCCGAAAGAGGTCTATGAGTATCCACCGGATAAAACAGTGACCACAGGCATACCGTTGCCAGCGAACTTTGAGTTGGTCACGCCGGCTTTGCGCAAGCAGTATCGCGGTGAAATTGAAATGCCTGCGAACGCCCGATTGCTGCTAATCAGCGGCGGCGGATTAGGCTCACAACGGATTAATGGCGCAGTGCTGGAAGCAGTGCCGCATATGCTGCGAGAATTTCGTGATTTACAGGTAATCCACATTGCTGGACGTGATAATGAATCTGATCTGCGGGCATCATACGAACATGAATTAACAGAGGCAGAGCGGGGGAGAGTACGGGTGTACGGCTTTCTGACTGACCTCTACCGCTACAGCGGGGCAGCCGATGTAATAATTACAAGAGCAGGTGCGACGAGTTTGGCTGACTATGCCATGCAAGGGAAGGCCTGTATCGTGGTGCCGAGTCCGTTCCTAACAGGGGGGCATCAGCTGAAAAATGCTGAATATCTGGCACAGAAGCAAGCTGCCGTCGTGCTGGATGAGACTGATTTGCTATCTGATCCGAACCGTCTGGCGAAGCTGACCAGCGGTCTGTTGAGCGACGATGCTCGCCGTCAGGAGCTGGGGCGTAATCTGGCTGCTTTTGCCAAGCCACACGCGGCTCAGGATCTGGCCAAAATAATCCTGAAACAGATACGGTAAACAGTGCTGCCATGAGCATATTCCGAAAAAAGAAAAAACTACCAACAACCGCCCGCCAACGCTTGCAACGCAGCGATATACCTCGGGCGCGGCCGTCGTTTTCGTATCGCAGTAGTCGGAGCCAGGAGCCGTTGAACACTGGTCGCCAGCTCAATCGTGAGGCTCTACGGCCAGCCGTGCACCGTTTCAAGCGCTTCTGGATACAGCGCTTTGGGTTGGGATTGCTCTTGTTGGCGTTGATCGTCTCAGTGGTGAATGCGCTGACGCTGTCCACAAATCCACAGATTGTGCCGCTCACGAAGACTACCAATGATTTTTTGCACAGCCAGGCGACGTATCAGGACGCGGCCGATAAGTTGTTTGCTTCGTCTGTTTGGAATCGTAATAAGATTACGGTGGACACGGGTCACGTCTCGAAGCAGCTGGTGGCGCAGTTCCCAGAGCTGGCTAGCGCCAGTGTGACGCTGCCGTTGGCGGCACATCGACCAATCGTGTATATCCAGCCCGTGCAGGCTGCAGTCGCGCTGAAAACCAGTGATAATCTCTATATCCTGGGCGATAATGGCAAGGCGCTGCTGGCGGAGAGCGAAGCTTTTGCCACTGACCGAAGTCTGCCAATCGTCACCGACCAAAGTGGTTTGCAGGTGCGACTTGGCCGCCAGGCGCTGACGACAGCTGACGTGAGCTTTATACAGACGGTTATAGCCCAGTTGGCAGCAAAGCAGTATGTGGTTTCGAATTTAACCCTGCCGGCCACTACGCGCGAGCTGGATGTGTCGGTTGACGGCAAGCCATACAGCGTGAAGTTTAATCTGCAGAGCGGGGACGCGCGGCAGCAGGCAGGGACGTTCCTGGCTACAATGAACCGATTGCAGAGCGAGCACGTAACACCTGCGCAGTATGTGGATGTGCGAGTTGATGGCCGTGCTTATTATAAATAGAGCGCTCCCCCTGTTCTGCTGCCCCGCTAGTTCGGGTTTTGTTCAGTATTTATTATATGTGTGATTTATAAAAAACTATATAAACATATCACTTACGTGAAAAGTCAAATATTTCACAAAATGTGTGAAAGGAGAGGGGACTTAATAATTTGAAACAAATGTCAAAAATAGGCAAATTTCACGACGGAACTGTGGAAAAGTCAAATTGTGTGTCAAATCACATCGGGACGCTATAGGCATTATGGCCAGCACAGCTTAACAGGATACCAGTAAGTAAGGCATATAGAGCGTCATTTAATTGCGTGGTGTGGTAGTCGCATATAGAAAGTCCCCTGCAGCAGGGGTATCTGTAATCATCTATTCTATCTATTGTCGTGTCGCAAAATATACATTGTGCGACATTGTGTCTATGACTTGACGTGATGCTCTGCCGCTCTTTGTTCTGGCGATTTTGGCTCGCCCACCTAATTTATTTTTGAAAATTTTTGTGGCCTGCTCTGCTTCGAGTATTTTGATAAAAACGACCTAGTATGCTAAGTTCTATCTACTATTTGTCGTGATGCTCTGTTCGCTTTTTGTATTAGAAACCAACAACTCTGAATTGTTCGTAAAATGTTTGGTCTCCCATAGGTTTTGGCATATCAGGGGGATCTGGGGGCAGTAATGGCCTGTCGGGCGGATGATGCGCAGAGGTGAACTGTATAACCGGTACTGGGAATGGAGGTGAATCTATGGCTGCTGTGCCAAGCTGCCTTATAAGATTATTGATTATAAAATGGTCTGCGTCATATGACTCCGCCCCATAATGCGTCAAGGCTCTTTCGTTAGCTTCTTCAAACAGTTTTCTAGCAACCTCATTGGTACCATAGTCTATAGGATTTGGTAACTCGCTATGTTCCGAGTATTGCACTACGCTATCATTACTTCTTTTGAAAAATTCTTTTTGTTGGCGCACAACTTCAACCGGCCTACCCTTATCATCAACCATCTTGTATCTAATTACGGTGTACGTGGTATCTATACTGCCTCCTTCTGGTGGCATCCAGAGTCCTACATCTTGAATGGGTATTTGCCAGCTGGAAATCTCACCTCCTTGAAAAATCCTCTCAATCACATACGTTTGGTAGCCGTGCGGGTCAGCAGCGTAGAGATGCTCATGATAGGTAGGAGTCGGGGGCGCTACGCTATCTCTGACAGCCGTCTTTAAGCCTTCTTTGAAGTAGGCCACTCTCTGCTCTATTTCTTCTTCGGAAAGCATCCCTGCTAAACTATGTTGCCGCCGTATTGCTTCCCAGATTACTTCTATTGGTCTGGTATAACTTTGGTCATCGACTCTGTGAATAGTGATAAAGCGGCTTAAAGGATTGTTATCGAAAAGCTGGTTGATCTGTTCCGTAAAATCTTCCGCAACTTTCTCCCGTGCGGTGCCATCTCGTCTCCAGCCGGCATCTCGCTCAGCGAAAAACTCCTCCTCGGTAACATGATCGGGCACATGGGATGGTTGTTGTTCGTTTGCCATAGTGCGCGCTTGCCTAGAGATTACTCGCTCAGCGCGTAGGTAGCTTTGGCGACGCGCTTGAATTGCGGTTTGCCCTGGAGGTTCAGGAGGATGGTGGTTTCTTTGACGAAACGGCTCTTGAGGACGCGCTTGACGATTTCGTCGCGGTGCAATGGTTCGCCGGCTTCGCGGAGAACTTCGGTGATGATGTCGGCGACGGTGCCCTTTTCGTAACCCCACTCTTTGAGAGCGTAGATGCCACGTCCGATGAGCACGAAGCGCTTGTCTTTGATCAGTTCGTTATGGATTGCCTGGGTGGTAACGTCTTTGCGCTTGAAGTCGCTGTCTTTGATGGAGGCGGCGATTTCGTTGAAGTGGAGGTGCTTGCCGTTTTCTTTGAGGATGACGTAGATTTTGTCGCGGATGTTCTTTGGGTTGACCATTGGCCACTTCATGAGGCCCCAGCGACCGTTCAGGGTTGCGAGCTGCTTGGAAGTGCTGGCCAGCGCTGCGGCTTGCTTGACATCTTCGATGCCGGCGGCCTTTGCAATTTTCTCAATAGATTCGGGTTCGCCGATTTTCTTGATAGTAGCGATAAGTTCGGTGACGCGAGCTTTGAGGGCTTTTTCGTCGTAGACGGCACGGACGCTGACGCTGTAGTAGAAATTGTCATCTTCGGTGACGGCAGCTAATTCTGGGCCGAGTTGGCTTAGAAATGCTACCCTTGCCTGCTCTTCACGGCTGGCGTCGCCACTCAAGTTGGCAGCCAGTTCGCTAACGCGAGCGACTTCACCGTTGGCGTGCAGGAATTCCAGGACTCGTGCCTGAAAATCTGCGATATGGGGTAGGCTCCCCTGCTCTGCAGTAGCACGGAGACGTGCGACAACTGATTTCTCGAGCTGGCGGACACGCTCACGGGTGATGCCCAGCATTTCACCGATCTGTTCCAGAGTTTCTTTGCGGTCAAATAGGCCAAAGCGGCGCGCGATAATCTCTCGTTCGCGCTCACGCTCAATAGTAGCAAGCACATCGGTTACGAGCTGTTCGGTGCTGAGTTCTGTGGTCTGGTTGGCGTTTGCAGTCTGGGCCATAGGTTTTCAATCTTCCCTGTTAATATAGTACGTTGATTAGTATTATAAAACTAAATTTTTTAAAAGTCAACACATTTCGTACGTATAACTTATTCTAGCACATTCCTGACAGCTGTGCGTAGTCTATGTTGTAGAAATGTTACTTATCCACAGACTTTACCCTGGCGCAAATTACAGGACTACCACCTCTGTTACACTTCTTAGGTTTAGAATTATTTAGAAGCTTTTTTGGCAGTTTTGCGTCGGAAGCCGCCACGCTTTTTGGCGGGAGCTGCGGCGAGGAGTTTTTTGGCTTCTTCTTCGGTAATTGCCTTTGGATCGGCGTCTTTGGCGATACGGGCATTCTTTTTGCCGTCAGTGATATACGGACCGTACGGGCCATTTAGGATTTTGATGCCGCTTGGGAATTCGTTGATGTGCTTGGCGGCGTCTTTGGCGAGCTTCTCCTCGTAGAGTTTTCGGGCTTCCTCCTCTGTTATGTCGCGTGGATCGAGTGGTTTAATAGACACGTAGGTTTTATCGACTTGTATATAAGGACCGAAACGGCCGATGTTGGCTTTGATTTCCTGGCCGTCTTTGGTGGTACCGACGAGGCGTGGCAGTTTGAACATTTCTAGGGCTTGCTCGAGGGTGACGGTGTCGATGGTAGTCTTGGCTGGTAGCGGCGCAAACTTGGGCTTCTTGTCTTCGTCCTCGGTGCGGCCCATCTGCAGCATGGCGCCGTAGCGGCCGAAACGGGCGAAGATTGGCTCGCCGCTCTTGGGGTCGGGCCCCAGTTCCCTGGCCTGTGAGACTTCGGCGCGAGAGATATCGGCGGACTTCTCTACCAGTGGGTGGAAATCTTTATAGAAGTCGGCGATCATATCCTGCCAGCCCTGTTTGCCTTCGGCGACATTGTCGAAATCGCCTTCGACGCGGGCTGTAAAATCATAATCGACGATGCTCGGGAAGTATTTAACCAAGAAGTCGGTGGTAACTTCGGCGATACCAGTCGGGACGAGCTTATTACGGTCGGCACCGGTGATAACAGTATTCTTAACAGTGGTGACTTTGCCCTTTTCCAGAATGAGCTCGGTGACTTCACGCTCGGTGCCTTCCAGATCGGTTTTCTCGACGTAGCCGCGGGTTTGGACGGTGGAAATGGTCGGCGCGTAGGTACTTGGGCGGCCGATGCCCAGCTCTTCCAGCTTCTTGACCAGCATGGCTTCGGAGTAGCGAGCAGCGGAGCGGCTAAAGGTTTCGGTAGCTTGCATGGACTGCAGATCTAGCTTTTGGCCGACTTTGACTGGTGGCAGCAGCGTGTCGTCCTTGGTACCGCCATAAACCTTCATGAAGCCGTCGAAGCGCAGGATTTCGCCCTTGGCGAGGAATGTTTCCGGCTGGGTGCTGACGCCGATGGTTACTTCGGTGCGCTCGAGCTTGGCGGGCGCCATTTGGCTGGCGAGAGCTCGGGACCAGATGAGCTGGTAGAGCTTCTTTTGCTGTTCGTCGTCACCGGCGCTGGTTTTGGTGAACGCCGTTGGGCGGATGGCTTCGTGAGCCTCCTGGGCGCTTTGGCTTTTGGTTTTGTACTGACGAACTTGGTGGTACTCAGTACCGTATTCCTTCTTGATAAACTCTTCAGCAGCGCCAATGGCCAGACCGGACAGAATGGTGCTGTCGGTACGCATGTAGGTGATGTGGCCGGCTTCGTAGAGGCGCTGGGCCAGCGTCATGGTTTGGCGGACACTGAAGCCTAAACGGCGGCTGGCTTCCTGCTGTAACGTACTGGTAGTGAACGGCGCGCCTGGGCTGCGCGTGGCAGGCTTGAGCTGGATGTCTTTGACGTCATAGATGCCATCGCCGACTGCTTCGAGCCATTTCTGAGCACCAGCAGCATCGGTGAGCTTGGTGCTGAGTTCGGCTGGAATTTCTTGGCCGTCTGCCAAAAATACAGCACTGACTTTAAAGGTGCTGACAGGTTTGAAATCACGGATTTCGCGTTCGCGCTCCACGATAAGCCTGACGGCAACAGATTGCACACGTCCGGCACTGAGACCGGTGCGCACCTTTTTCCATAGAACTGGTGATAATTCGTAGCCGACCAGGCGGTCGAGCACACGGCGGGCTTGCTGAGCATCTACCAGCTTGATGTCGACAGTGCGCGGCTTCAAGATGGCGGCTTCGATGGCGGTTTTGGTGATTTCGTGGAAGACGATTCTCTTTGTCTTTAGAGGATCTAACTTAAGAGCCTGCGTGAGGTGCCAGGCAATCGCCTCTCCTTCGCGGTCTTCATCAGATGCCAGCCAGACTTCACTGCCAGCGGCAGCTTTGCGGAGCTCGGCGACGACCTTCTTTTTGTCGGCGCTAACTTCGTAGTGAGGGGCAAAATTTTTCTCGACGTCGATGTTCAGGCCCTTGGCCGGCAAATCACGAATATGGCCAAAACTGCTTTTGACCACGTAGTCTTTACCGAGGAATTTCTCGATAGTTTTGGCCTTTGCGGGGCTCTCGACGATTACTAGATTTTTTGCCATGACCTACTATATTAAGCGTATTCGCCCTAATAATGCAACTTATATATAAGAATAGAGCGGCATATTAAGCGCGCAAGGCACTATTCAATACGGGCGATAATAATACTGGCATCATCGCCTGATTTTTGTGAGAATGTCCCTACTAACTCATTTGCGACGCCTTGGATATTACCTTCGTTTGGACGAATCATTGTTTCGATCTGCGAGCGATTTTCTGAGTTGTGGCCCCATAAGCCATCCGTGCCGAGTACCAGCCAGCCTGGTCGGTACAGAGTTATCTTCCGAGTCTCTACTTCACCGGATAAGAATGGAGTGCCATGGCTGCCGATTGTTCGTGACAGCGCCAATGAACCTGCCAGATGTATGGCTTGTTGCGGAACCAGGGATATGGGGTGCCGTCGTTCTACCATGCGCTGCAACTCGGCCTCGTTTGTGACATTATGAGGCCTAATAACAGATATTGTTTCACCATCATCTGCCAGAAATACGGCTTCACTGTCACCGATCGAAACGGCATCCAGAAAATCGTGTTTAAAGATGACTACTGCGGCAGTTGTGCCGTTCCCACGGCCTATGTCCTCCTCTTTTAGTGCTTTATCAAGCTCGCTTAATGATCGTGCGGCATTGAGTGCTAGCTCGCTAACACTAATGCCCTGCTTAGCTTTAAGTGTTTCGTGCTCCAGGCTATGAGCTGCACGTTGCGCTATGATCTCACCGTGTTCTCCATGCCCGTCAAAGACGCCAAGGACGCTTGGTTTATCGGGCGACCACAAGTTGCTTGTAACATCTTGCAGAGGTAGCTTTTCCGAGCCTCTGGCACTCGCCTCGACAGATAAAAGTATGTTCATACTTTGATAGTAGCTGGTTCGCGCGCTTATGCAAGCATGAGCAAAAAGCGAGTTAGCTACATGCCGGAATATTGACCGGCCTTGTAGCCGGCCCAGATGCCAAAGAAGGAGCCGACGGCTCCTAAGAGGATGCTCCAGCCGCCCAGCCAGTTACCGTGATCCATGAGGGCGCCGAGCCAGCCGCCAACGGTGCCGAAGATGGTTATGCCGATAAAAATCATAAGCTTCATACTACGAGTGTAGCACGATGGAAGCTTAAGGCTGGGTAGGAGTTGTGTTGTGTATCTGAGTTGCACTACCAACTACGTTGCGTAAGCCACGGAGGGCGCGGGCACCGATTGAAGAATGCTGGCCAGCTACGTGTCGAATAAGGATGTGATCTTGAAGAATTCGCAAACTGAGAACTTTTTCATCGACAAAAAGGCTCTCCTGGATTGGCTTAAGTGTATCTGGAACTGGCTTTTGGTTATCTTTTGTATGTGGAAATACAACTACCTCATCTTCATCTGCGAGGAGGTAGTTGTTGATATGAGCGAAGGTAATCTCTGCTTCTTCTTCCAGATCAACTATGTTGGCTAAGCTAACTTCTACAGATTTCATAGTGCGCAGTATAGCAAGAACTGTTTATCTAGTAAATGGACCACTGGTTGGCGCCAAGGGGACGAATTTTGCCGGTGATTTCAAGCATAGTTAGAATTTGGTTGAACACGCTGACGGAGAGTTTGCTTTGTGCGAGTAGCTTTTCGCCGTCTTGGGTGCCTTTTTGCAGCAGGTCGAGAACAGTTTGTTCGTTCTCGTTGCGGCCTCGGACTTTTTGATTGGTTTGATTGCTCTCTAGCCCAAGCGCATGCAGTACGTCGATACATGAAGTCACAGGCGTGGCTCCCTGTTTAATGAGGTTATTGGTGCCGGCAGAGGTGCGGCTGGTGATATTGCCTGGGACTGCCATGACCTCTCTTCCCTGTTGTAGCGCGAACTCGGCGGTGTGGAGGCTGCCGCTCTTGGTGGCGGCTTCGGTGATGAGCAAGACATCAGCTAGTCCTGACACCAATCGGTTGCGGTTTACGAAGTTGTATTTATAGGACTGTTCGCCTGGCGCGTACTCGCTGAGCAGTGCCCCGCCCTGGTCAAGAATCCGTTTGGCAAGGCGCCAGTGCGTGGGCGGTGCGATTGTATCGAGAGGCGTTGGCAGTACAGCGATAGTTAGGCCGCCGACATCAAGCGCTGCCTGATGCGCCAAGCCGTCAACTCCAAGAGCCAAGCCACTAATAATCACAATGCCATGCTCTGCCAGCTTGCCAGCTAACTCGGTGGTGATCTGTTTGCCATAGGGTGTCACCATGCGGCTGCCGACGATGGCGACGCGCGGCCGCGCCAATAGATCACCTAGGGGTGCGCCAGCATGAAACAGCTGTTCAGGTGGAGTCGGTATCTGCTGTAACAGATTTGGGATAGGAATTGAATGAGGCGGCATAAGACGCATTTTAGCCGAGCCGGAGTGTCGTGGGAAGCAAGTTTAAGAATAAGTTAAGATTTGCTGTTCAATCTGTTAATTAAGCGAAAGCGTATTGCCCATAGTGGCAAAATATTTTAAAGTATTGACATAAGGTCATTGATTTGCTAAAATAGCAAATCGTGAGTCCTGAAAAGGATTCTTGCACCTTTTACCCCTATATCTATCAATCTTGAGCGAAAGCTCGAGAAAAATATTGTTAGATTGTTTTAGAGCGCGCCTTATGAACAAAGTTGTTACCCTCCACTTATTCTCTGGCTACAGGTCCGACCTGCGAGCGCTCTAAACCATACTAACCCCTTTAACTAGATTCCTCGATCGCGCTTCGGCACGATCCCGGGGTCCCCAATTCAAAGTGAGCCTAAATGGTAGCGCCTCTCCGGAGGGGCTGGCACGAGTCATTAATTTTAGACATCGATGCTTCGCTGGGGTGGGTTGAAGGGATTGGGAATGATCCTCGGATCGTTCCCTGAAATTGGCCAACGAGCGGTGCCCACCCCCTCTCGTTGGCCTTTTTTATGCTAAAATTACCGCAGTATGCGTCACGCACCGGATAAATTAATTTTTGATAATACAGACCGATATATCGCGCCCCTTCCCTCGGAAGCGCCGGTTTCCTCGACCGTGCCAATGTTCGATATTGCTCAGCGCTCCCTGAAAAAACATACGCAAGGACTTATTAATATTCTCGGCGAAGACGTGACTACTAAAAATTGTAATGCACCCGAATCGCCGCTATTACCAGCACTTCTGAATCGTGTTGAACACCTACAGATACTGACGTTTGAGCTAGCAGATCTAGCGGCTCCGATAATAGTCGAAGCGCTCCACAAGAACTTGCCTACACAATAAAGTGGCGGGTATCATGCGGTAGCTCGGTGCCGAAGAGATATTCGCTGAGGATAGCGTTTGCTTCGCGGGTCAGGTTCGGGAGCTGCCCCTGCTCTTCCACAGAGAACTTCTGCAAGACGAAGTCTTCGCTTTTGATCTTCTCTGGTTTTTTGGGCCCCACTCCGATACGGATACGGCCGTAATTCTCGCCAATGTGTTGCGTGACGGATTTGATGCCGTTGTGCCCTGCTGATGAGCCCCCCACACGCATGCGGATCTGACCGAAGTCGATGTCCAGTTCGTCGTGCAATACGACGGTTTGATCGGGGTGTACTTTATAAAAATGGGCCACCGCCTGTACGGCTTCCCCGCTGAGGTTCATGAAAGTTGTCGGTTTAATGGCCAGCACACGTGTTTCGCCGACTCGCCCGCTCGTGAAATAGCACTTCAAATCTTTTTTGACCATCCAGTCGTCCATGCCATCGGTTTTGCTGACGAACTCGTCCAGCGCCAAGAAACCGACATTATGTCGGGTGAGATCGTATTCAGCGCCAGGGTTGCCGAGCCCCACCAGCAACACAGTTTTATTCTGGCCTACGGTGTAAAACATCGTGGGATCGCTCACTTGAGGTCGTTTCTGTAGCCATGCCATGTAACACTAGTATCATCGAAGTAGCAAAAATCTACAACCCCACGCTCTACCAGGCGGTAGTTGGCACATCAACCAGTCGCTGGCTTGAACCCCCAGCGAGTGACGGTACCACGAGCTCGCTAAGCTCGTCAAAACTAAAAACAGCTTTTCGGTAGTCAATGAAACGATTCGGAATTACTGATACAATCGGCCGGTTTGACTTGAGGTCGTAAACCATTAAAGTAGCTTTAATATCTTCATAGTACTTGCCGAGTAGGGAGAGCTTTTGTTCGGCAAGAGAAGTGCACTCACCAACATGCAAGGCTAGTGCGTAGTCAGCGATTATAATACAGTCTTCTTTGAGGCTCCGTCTACTCAAAATGAGCCTATGCAAAATATTCTGATCAAACTGAAAAATATCGGATTTGGAGTTGATGCCAAGCGCTTTGAAGACTCGAAGATATTGCTCGTCGTCCTCAAGATAAAGAATGTCGGTATCATGTTTGCCGTTGATTGAGAGGTCCATTGATCCGACATTTTCCTCTAGACCTGTGAGGGCACCTGAATCGAAAAATGGCTTTAGGCTGCTGCTGATCATCTGTGGTTCAAACTGGCCAAGTTGCTCCACGACCGCTGCTCGGGCCTGTTTGTATGCATCGAGGGTCTGAGCCTTAATTTGTTTACGGGTTGCTGAGCGAGGTCGGGGACGGTCAAACGAGCAGCCAACAAGATAGAGCAATTGAGCTCCGGTTAATCTGGTTTGTTGTTCGTCGGCTTGCTGGCTGATAATATGTTCTATGGTGAGATTTTGAAGATGGGTTCTAAGAGGGCTGTAGATGGGCCGTTTAGTTTTGATTTCTTTAGCATGGAGCTCATTTAAGGTCCAGTCCTCATCGTTGAGTTTTAGGCTCATATCACGCATAAATTTTGGCGGCACAGCCTTGAGTATGGTCTGACTGCGTTTTAGCTGCGGGGCTCGCTGTGGAAGTGCTATCGGCTCTTCTGATGGGCTAAAGCCGTAGGTATTGTTATAGGTATCAATCACTTGCTGCGCTAGATCATACACGTGCAGCTGATTCTTTTCTTCGTATTTGTCTTTTGTCTGGGGCGCGTGCAATAAAAATTCTTCTAAGAAGCGCTTGCGTTCGGCCTTTTTATCGAATCGTTCTTCAACATAGAAGCGCAGAAAATTTTGGGCGGCCCAGTGTATGTACTTTTGGGCCTCTTGCCGATTAATTCTACTGGAGCTTGTATCGTAGCTGTGTTTGCCGAGTACTTCACTAATTGTTCTCAGGCATTCAGCGACATCTTTGAACATATCAAGCTGGGTTATGGGTTTGTCGTCTAAGCCCAGTGGTTCACCGCGGCAGCTATCTAGGTCCACGATCGATCCGAGGGCTGTAATATTACCTTCTACTAAGAAGCCGTGGTAGAGGCCGGCGTCATGCATTTTGGCAACGTTTTTGCCTAGGTTAGGGGCGAACAGTCTTTTTACATAATTTGGCATTTCATGTTTTTTGATGAATGCGCCAATACTGTTTTTGTGGGTGCCATTATGGTCGTATGAAAAATCTTGGAAAGCGGCGTAATTCTGGCTATTTGCTAATTCTTTAAAGCGAAAAGGCGTGTCCATGGCCCGGTAGGTTATCAAGTAATGGCAGTCTTTAAAGCGCTCAATCATCTCAACCTTGGCTTCCAGGGCCGATGTATCAGGGTGATTTTCTTGGTCACCGGCAAAGCGTTCGGCTAAGTGCTCTAACAGTTCTGGTAGCTCCACCGGCCGCTTGGTATCCAGGCCAGTCGCTTTGGTGTCGAGCGGAAATGAAGTCGGCATAACCAGCCCGCAGATATATTCGGTACCTACTTCGGCGGCACGGAGGATATTGGAAGCCTGAACGATACGCTCCATAACAATGCTCTCCTGCAGCCCATAGATGATGTAATCGCGGGCAGCTGTCAGGGTTTTATAAAAGTGTGGATTGGACAGATCGCAGCCTTTAATATTCAGGCTGGAATATCTATTGCCGTGTTGGTCTTCCACGTACACCGAATCTGCTCGAATCTCGAGAGATCGTCCGTGATCACGACTGAGGCGTCCAACTGGGTAATACTGCTCAGAGTCCCAATTAGCTAGGCCATTTTCGGTCCCGAGTACTAGCTGAGGGTTAGTTAGCCCATCGTAGGTGCTAGTGACGGCTGGTGTGTTGCCGATCATGGTTTGATAATCGAGGCTGCGATCGCCTATTTGCACTTCAAAAACAGCTGGTTCTTCAATCAGTGCTTCGTTAAAGCCCGTGAGGGGTTCGGCTTCTAGTCGTCTCATTGGTGCTGGGGGGAGTATTAGCTCTTGGCGCCGGAACCTTTGCCGCGGAAGAGACCACTGCCCTTTTCTGCTTTGGCGCTGGAGCCAGTTCCCTGTTGTTGGATTGCGGCGGTTTGCTGGAGCCCACTTTTACCCCGCTTGGCAATATTAATGATGATACCGGCGCGTCGGCGGTAACTAGCGATTTGTTCTCCGCTGAGGGGTGGTTGTACCTCAAGTTCCCCAGTCTGTACATGCTCTAGACGAGTGGAAACTTCGTTAGCTTGGGTCAAGGCATCTTCAATGCTGCCAGTGCTACCTTCGGCGGCTGCCAGTAAGCCGTCGGCAGTAGTTACAAAGCTATCACGTGTGATGTATTGCTTGATCTCAAATTCCATGGTCAACTCCTGCTTAGATGGCGCTAATTGTACCCTTGGATAGGTTTTTTGTCAAAAGAGTTAACTTTGCGGAATTTCGCGGGTTGGGCTTTGCCCGTGCTTGTGCGTGACGTGTTTCTCGATAAACCAGAGCTGGATTGGTGTGCCTTCGTAGCCGTAGGTTTTGCGGAGGCGGGTTTCTAGGTAGCGCTTGTAGCTCCAGTGCAGGAATTTGGTGTGGCTGCCGAAGATTTTGAAGGCTGGGATGGGGTTGTCGGTTTCCTGGACCATATAGTTCAGTTTTGGCAGGCGGTTTTTGAGGCCAGCTGGCGGATGGGCGTCGAGGGCTTGCTTGAGCCACTTATTGAGATCGCGAGTGGCGATGCGCTTGCGGCGCTGGTAATCGATGTCGAGCGCCAGGTCGAATAATTTGGTGACGTTCTGGCCACTGACGGCGCTGGTGAAAATCAGTGGAGCCCATGGCACGAAGGTGTAGTTATTCGCGATTTGCGGCGCCAGAGCGTCACGGGTGTAGGCGTCCTTACCTTCGGCGGCGTCCCATTTGCTGACAACCAGCACCAGGCCCTTGCCAGCGTCTTTGACCATGCCAGCAATCTTCTGGTCGAGTTGCACGTTGAGCTCGTTGACGTCCATGAGCATAAAGGCGACATCGGCTTCCTCGATGGCGGCCAGGGCACGGATGACGCTGAAGCGCTCGATGCCGACTTCGATCTTGCCGCTGCGGCGGATGCCGGCGGTGTCGAGGAGTTCGATTTCGCGGTCGTGGTACTTAACCACAGTACGGTTAACATCGCGGGTGGTGCCTGCGCGATCGGCCACAATTGCCTGCTGGCGCTTGGCCAAGGTGTTGAATAATTGTGATTTGCCGACATTTGGGCGGCCGACGATGGCAATTTTGAGACGATCATCGTCTTCGTATTCGACACCCTTTGGAATGAGCTCAACCAGCGTGTCCAGTAGCTGCTCTATGCCCTTCTGCTGCGTGGTGCTGGTGCGCAGGATGGGTTTGATACCCAGGCGGTCAAAACCGCTCAGATCGGCCCCTTTTGCCTTGTCGAGCTTATTGATAACCAGGAAGACCGGCTTGCGTGTCTTCAGCGCCATCTTGGCGACGCGCCGATCTTCCTCGGTGATTGGGATGTCGGCTTCCACGACCACCCAGATAACATCGGCGCTGTCAGCGGCCTGCGTGATCTGTTCCTGGATGGTAAATTCGAATTCGTCTGCAGGATCTTTGATGCCAGCGGTGTCGACCAGCCAGAAGTGCTGCCCTTTGTACTCGGCCTTGGAGGCGATGCTGTCTCGAGTGGTACCGGCCTCGACGGCCACAATGGCTTCGCGCCGATCCAAAATCGCGTTGAACAAGCTGGACTTGCCTACATTAGCCCGTCCGACGATTGCGATAATTGGTAATTTTTTTGCCATATTCCCTACAGTATAACAGATTACAGCTCTTGACGTAACCCCCAAAATTTGCTAAAATAGTTTTCACTATGAGCTATGGCGAAATGTATCCTGAAGTCGAAATCGAAACTGTCATGATGATTGTTGATGACCAAAACGAGGTCGTTAAAGCCGAACGCGCTGATACCCAGCTTACGCCCGACCAGCAGCTGGAGTATGACGCGCAGATTGAACGCGCAGTAAAAGTTTTCAAAGATACTATTCGCGTTCGCGAGGTTGTCCGTGCAGACAGGGACACGATGAGCCATACAAAAGTCTACGAAGGTGTGGACATGGGAGAATATTGGTACGAAGATGGAGATTTGCAAGAAGGTCGCTGGGCCCATGTCTACGCCCAGCCTACGGAGCATCTTTTTCATGATAACGGTCGCAGACAGTGTGATATAAATTTCAGCGTGCCCAAACTCGAGACTGACTTGTCTGACGGTGTGCCCTATCTACACTCGGGTAATGCCCATGTACTACGCTCACTCAGTATCGCCACCGTTGAAGACCGTCGAATATCTAAACTTGAGCAAGCCCGCAAGTTCAATCAATTTTTGTATCAAATAGCCACCAAAGTTGGTATCACTAGTCAATAATGCTATAGCGCTGGGTGGCTGCAATTTGGGCCAATGAGTACGGGCCAAAATTGGTGCGGTGGAGTTTGATGACTTTGTAGCCGAGGGCTTCGAAGGTGCGGCGGATTTGGCGGTTGCGGCCTTCGCGCATGGTGATCTCCCAGTCGCGACCTTCGTCGTCTAGTTTGTGAAGTCCTAGCTGGCTGTTGCCATCTTCCAGCTTGATGCCATGGTCGTTTATCATTTGTTGGTGCAGCGGTGCCAGCGGCTTATCCAGACGGATTTCATAGACTTTGGTTTTGGCGTAGCTCGGATGAGTGAGCTCTTGGGCCAGATCACCGTCGTTTGTAAGCAATAACAGGCCTGACGAATCTTTATCCAGACGGCCAATTGGCTTCAGCACGTGGTATTCCTCTGGGAGCAAAGAATAGACTGTGGGCGCGCCCTGGCCATCACGTGATACAACGTAGCCAGTCGGTTTGTTGATCATAATAGTGATTGTTTTCGCGATAGGTGTGACAGGGCGATTATCAAGGGTGACAGTGTCGCTGTCGCTCACTTGATCACCAAGATGAATGGGGTTGCCGTTGAGCGCTACCCTGCCCTCGGCGATGACGGCATCGGCGGCGCGGCGGCTCATGCCAGTGGCCTGGGCTAGATACTTGTTGATACGCATGCCTAGAGAGCTATGCTGTTGGGATCTGGCTTTTGTTTGTCGGCTGCAAAGTCGGTGGCGGCGGCTGGGGCTGGCGTGGCCAGTGGCGTTGGCTGGGCGCCTGCGCCGTTATCTATCAGAGCTGTTGGCGGTGGTGGCGGCGCAGCGGCGGCTTCTTTGGCCTCTTCCAGCGCTAACAAAGTATCGATGTCTTTCTTTGGCTCACCATCGGTGATAGGACTGATGACTTTTTTGTGAGCGATGGGGACGCTGCCAGTTGAGGTGTCAGCTGGTTCTGGTACGGCGGGCGCATCTTCGGCATCGGGAACTTCTTCGACGGGAACTTCGGGAGCTTCCGGCGCGCTGCTCGGCGTAATCACGGCAGTATCGGTTTTGCTGGTGGCATCATCGGGCTTGGCAGCGCTGTCGCTGACCAGAGTGTTGACGGCATCGGCCATTAATTTATCGTCGGTAGCGGTATTGTTAGCTGCGACTTCTTCAGGGGTAGGTTCTGGGGTGGTTTCGGTGTTGGCGCCAGCTACGAAATCTTCGATTTTGGCTTCGATGTCGGCTTCTTCTTGAGCAGTTGAGGCAGCGGCTTCAACGGGAGCTTCCACTGAAGCCGGCGCTGGTTCGGATGTGGTGACAGGTGCTTGACTAGGCTCGTCAGTAGCGCCGGCCGTAAAAGATATAGGAGTGGCGGTTGCGGCGGCTGGCTCAGCTGATGCGGGCACTTCAGTAGCTGCGGGCTCTGGGGTGTCTGCAGCTGGAGCGTCGGCGGGAGCATCAGTTGGCACAGGGGTCGGGGCTGGTGCGGCTGTGACTGGGATTGCCTGATCAGTAGCTGGTGTAGCAACTGGTGCTGGATCAGCCACAGCAGCAGGTGCCGGTGCGGCGGCTGGTGCGGCAGCAGCGGCTTCGGGGCTGCCATCTTGTAATAATTCGTGGGTTACCGAGACGATATCTTCTAGGGTGACTTGTGATTTGACGAGGTAGCGGTCGGCACCGAGTTTGTCGGCACGCTGTTGGTCGTCGCTCTGGCCGAGGGCGGTCAGCATGATTACTTTTACTTCTTTGAGGCCATCGGTGTTGCGGAGGATGTCGAGCATCTCGAAGCCGCTAATTTTGGGCATCATGACATCAGAAATGATCAGATCTGGCTTTTGGGCTTTGGCGATTACCAAGGCTTCCTCGCCGTCTTTGGCCGACACGATGTCGTAGCCTTCGGCTTTCAGACGCGCTTCATAGATCTCGCGTAGGTTATTATCGTCTTCGACCAGCATTACTTTTGACATAGATGGGCCCCTGTTTGATTGTTTTGCTTATGGTTGGGTCTAAAGATCATTGTATCATGATGCCGTCAAAGAGTTAATCGGGGCGAGCTCACTACTGTTGGCGGCGTCGGATTGGAGCTCGGTGGCCTTTTGGGTCGTCAGGCGTGGCAGGTTGATATAAAAGCTGCTGCCCTTGCCCAGTTCGCTTTCTACCCAGATGCGGCCCTCGTACAGCTCAATGATCTTTCGTGTTATAAACAGTCCGAGGCCGGTGCCACCGACGGTGCGGGTGGCAGAATTATCGATGCGATAAAACTTCTGGAACAGATGCGGCACATCTTCGGCTGGGATGCCGGGACCGGTGTCGGCAATGTAGCATTGGACTACTTGATCGTCGCCGGTCAGGCCAACGGTTATTTTGCCTTCCGGCGTGTACTTGACAGCGTTATCAAATAGATTGGTGATGGCTTCGCGTAGGCGGTCAGGGTCGACATAGGCGTAGTATAGCGGGCTGATCACGCGGTCGCCGCCTTCTTTGGTGGCGTTGATGGTGCTGCTGGAGCCGAGCTTGAACTCCATTTGCAGGCCTTTTTTGTCGGCGCTGAAACGGAGGTCAGCTACCAGTTGCTGCAAGTAAGCGCCCATCTCGACGACAACTGGGTGGCTGGTCAGGCGGCCGTCTTCGGCTTTGGCGCTAGTTAGAAGATCCTGGAAGAGCTGGCCGAGGTGTTGGGTAGAAATGTGGGCTTTTTCTAGGTAGCCACGGGCACGGTTGTCGATGGTGGCGACTTTGTCGTTGAGCGCCAGCGCCAGATAGCCTTCGATGGCGGCCACGGGCGTACGCATTTCGTGACTGGCAGTGCTGATGAAATCGGCGCGCTGCTTTTCCTGGGCGCGCTCCTGCGCCACATCACGAAAGACAGCCACGGCGGCAATAACCTGCTGGTTGGCACCGAGCAGCGGCGACAGGCTAAGGCTGATCGGGACCTGCTTGCCTTCTCTGTTGAGTAGAAACGCGTTGTTTTCGCGCAGGGTTTGCTCGGCCTGGAAAATTTTATCAAAGAGATTCTTGCCGCTCTCCAAGGCCTGACCTTTTTCGTCGACCAGCTTCAGGACGTTTTGTACGTTGATCTCGGTGGCTTCGTCGACCGGCCAGCCGCAAATGGCGGCCGCGCCCGGGTTGATGAGCTGCACAGTCTGTTGATCGTCGATCAGGATGACGCCGTCCTCGATACTGTTGATAATGACTTCGAAGCGGCGCTTCTCGTCAGCCAGATCGCCCGTGAGGCGCTGCGGCATGCTGGCAGGGCTTTTGTTTTTGTTGCCACCGAATCCAAACATCAAGAGCACCGCCCTAACGTATGTCGTACGGCCCACCTGCTGACGATGTTATAACTAATTATGCGCATGTATACTTTGACTCCCTTGTATTATCGGGGTTTTGGGGGTGGAATGCAATGTTCTTATGCTTTGCCCCACCTCTGGACGGAGGCTAACAGATGTGGTACGATATTCAAGCTCAATCTGAGCCTCGTATCCTTCGGATAGGAGCCCTTCGCTCGGAAGATAATTTTATGTAAACACAAAATTATTCTTCTTACACTCAGGCCTCATCGTCTAACGGTTAGGACACCAGGTTCTCATCCTGGCAATCGGGGTTCGATTCCCCGTGAGGTCACCAAGTAAAAAGATCATCGAAAGATGGTCTTTTTACTTGGTCATTTCCATGTGGCGGAAGCGAACCCCGAGCGGCGTAAGCCGCGGGTTCGAAGACAAGCGCCACGCGCAGGAGTTTACTCCGAGCATGGTGCGTGGGCGCATTGAGCGAAGCTCAATATCCCCGCGAGGGCACCAATTATTGACAATTTCAACCATTAATGCCAATGTATATTAATGATCGTTCGACTAGAAAATCTCGCAGACATTCGTCGTCAACATAAAAATGAAAAAATCGCATTAACAAGTGGCACATTTGACCTGCTTCATGTAGGTCACTTACGTTATCTAAATGCAGTTAAATCTCTTGGTGACATCGTGGTTGTTATGCTGAGCGGTGATGATAGGATTAAAGCGCGCAAGGGTTCGAAGCGACCAATTATCCCAGAGAATGACCGTGCACAGATGTTAGATGCCCTCAAAATTGTGGATTACGTATTTATTGACCCTGCCACGAGCTCACCGGAAGAGATCGACCCTGTTCATGCGGAAATATTGGCTAAACTACAGCCTGACGTATACGCGACGGATGGTCCTGATCCACGATTCTGGAATATTATGGAAAAGTCAAAATTGATTATTGTGCCACGTTCGGAGGGTGATGGCCACGCCTCAACCTCGGCCATTATTGATCATATTGTTAACCTGTAATATCAACTTACTAAAATTCATGAGCTCGAGATTCAAACCGTTCCATTCAATCCAACTTCCTTTCACCAGGGTTTGTCATGATTTGCGTTATATCGAAGCATTATGTACACTGAGGGCAACATTTAAATATAAACATTGAAAAATAGAACAGTATGGACCCAAACCAACCGTCTTCCCCGCTCAATGATCAACAACCAATCGTTCAGGCTCCTGCAGCCACTAATCCCGTAGTGCAGCCCATTGCTGCGCCAGCGCCTGTGGCGCCTGAGGCACCCGTCCAGCAGCCACAACCAGCGCCATCCCCAACGCTTAATGTAAATGCATTGCAGAATTATGAAACTTCAGAGGTGAGCACTTCTACACTTCAGATAATAAAAAACGACCCCGCCCTAAAAAAGCAGTTAATCATAGCAATTATCCTGGTTTTCACCGTCATTTTATCCTTTGTCGGTGTGATACTGGTGTTTATCGTGATGCTCAAAGCGGGCGCCAAGCAAAAAGAGATGAAGCTGGCGACTGACCGTACCATGTTTGGCCAGTTTGCCCAAGATAATGGGCTGCAAATTCAGGAAAATGCTGTATCTCCTCTGGGATCCAATGGCCAGCTCGGTTTGCTAGATCAAGTGTCGCCTCAAAATATGCAGGCCGGCAGAGTCCCTGTTGGGCTTGAGAATGCTATCAGTGCTTCAGTGGAGCCGACAGTCATGGGCACCCTACCGGCAGGCAGCAGCTTCTCTATCCAGCTCAAGCATCTACCGGTTATGCTTGAAGATAATTCAGGCCTCGCCACTATGGGCATAAATTCTTCTGCCCAGCGTGTGTCTGGGCCGGGTGGCATCCAGCTTGGTGTTGGCTCGGCCTTTAGTAGCACTAGCCTGGCGCTTAATTCACTAAAAAACCTCAAGGATGACTCATATCTATTTCACGTAACTGTAGATCATAGCAGTGGTACCGGCTCAGTCACGGACCCAGAAAAAGTGACTGTTACTGGTGAGTATATTTTTGCTGAACTATCTATTTCACTTGGCTCTAACATATTAGTGCCACATATAGTTCTGCTACCTTTGCAAAACGCCTACGCATTACCGCTAAACCCCAGCGATGTTTATAACTTGCAACTCGAAGGTAATTTCAACCAATACTTCCAGCTTATGACGGTTAAGGGTTACGAAACTGAAGTTTTAGAAATTCTTGAGCCGGATACCATGCAGTCATTCATGAGTGACATGACCGGCATGACGGTAGAATTTGTGGGCAACCAGCTTAACCTGCTCTTGCCCATCAAGCCATATTCAGGTGATACCCGACTCACGCTGGCGGATGCATTTAGCCGGCTGCACAACTTGGCAGTTAAGTATGAACCATGGCTCAAAAAACGCTTTGCTACCTGGCACTTTGAACCCCAGCCACTGCCCTATCATATGGAAGTAGCGGGCTTGAATAAGGTGCGCATAGTGGAGGCGATTAACACCATCAGCCCCGACCACATCACCTGGCAGCAACTTGATCCACCAGCCGCCAGTAGCTCACCTACCCTGTAGGCTGCCAGGCTGTATGTGAATAGGTGCGTGCGTCCTATTATTGAGTCTGCAGAACGTCTAACCTAGCTTGGACAATTTATTATGATTGCTTATCCTTATAACTAAATAGGGAGCAAACAAAGCCTTTAACTCCACCGCGCGCGTGACACTCACACCGCAGGACGGTCCCTCAGCGGCAGTGTTGGCGTATGCCAGAGCGTACTCGACAACACAATTCTTGGTCGGCTTTAACAGTGCACCCGCTACCTCCACGACCTACAGCTATACCTACTCAGTCAACG
>JAQGHB010000018.1 GCA_028289045.1 Candidatus Saccharimonadota bacterium | reverse complement strand
GCTACTAGCCCTGCCACCGTTCAAATCAAAGGCTATAACACCGCCAAGGTTAGCATCCAGGTTACCAGCAACGTCGTTACAGGGAACACTTTCAAAGTAACCCCGAGCGGTCATATATATTTCCTGTCTAATCTGAGCGGCAACATTGATGTCGTCAAGACCAACTTGGACGGCAGCGGCCGCACAACCGTCCTGGCTGGCACCGGCAAAGAAGATCCCAATACTACCAGCTTGCTGGCCACACGCGACTGGCGCTACCTGGTGCTACAAGCCAAGCGCGATACCACGCATTCCGCGCTCTATCTTATCGATACCGCCACCGACAAACTCACCCAATTCGATACTAGCGACGCCACTTTCAACTTGATCGGCTGGTACGGCCACAACTTTGTATACGACTTGGTTAGCAACACCACGCCGCAGTCTCAAAATAGCCACGAACTCGTCAAAAGCTACGACGCCGAAAACACCCAGCTCAACCAACTCGATCAAACTCAGGCCGAAGGCACGGCCACCAGCTATGGCTACCAGGGCTTCTCCAACTTCTATATCCTGGATAACGCTGTGGTCTACAGCACGCATTGGTACACCTACGATTCCACGCCAACCACCTACGATCTGAGCAGCAAAACCGATGCCATCCGCGCCGTCCAGCCAGGTCGCCAAAACAAGAAAGATTACCAAACCTTCCCAGCTACCAATGTCAGCTACATCCAAGCCGCGCTGTACGAGCCGCAGGCAGTCAACTTTGCGGCGTTCACAAGCGACAATAAGACTAGCTACTACACATTCGAAAATCAATCGATTGCCGCTGCCAATCTATCCGAAAATAACTTCAATAAAGACTACCCAACCTATCTGTTATCGCCAGATTCCAGTCAGACATTCTGGACCGAACTGCGCGACGGCAAGAACACGTTATTCACTGGAAACAATAACGCCGCCAACAAAAAACAAATCGCCAGCCTTAGTGAATACTCGCCATATGGTTGGTACAGCAACGACTACCTGCTTGTCTCCAAAGCCAAGAGCGAACTATATATCATGCCCGTCAGTGGCTCCAGCAAGCCGCTCAAAATCACTGACTACTACAAACCGGCCCGCACCTACAATGGGTATGGTTACGGCTACGGCGGACTCTAAAGCTTCTTGGGCTTGAGCCGGACAATGGTCATTTTGCCGTCGGTCTGCAAGTGGCCAAGAAAGGCACGATTGGTTAATTTATAAGGATTCTCGAGCTTCAGTGATTCGGTTTTTTCAACCAATTTGGCATTTCGTAGTTGTTTCACGATCATTTCACGCTCACGGTTAGTATCCGGATGAATCATGTGGGTGATCTGCAAGTTGTGCTTGATCGGCGCGATACCGCTATCCAGCGAAGCCGCCCCAACCCACAACAAGTCACTGTCACTTTGTTGAATGTGCGCACGACGGTGATGCCAGTGAATGCCGCGCACCGTAAGCCGCTTTTTATCTTCGTAGGTCGTCGCCCAAAATCGCACATGGTGGCGATTGCCAGCGCCCGTACCTTCAATCGGAATCTCAAAAGCAATATCCTGTTTGCGCCCGAATAGGTAAAGATTGCTCACCGGCGCGTGAGGATACGACCAGCCTAAAACGATACTCAGCACGTGGCGCACCAGGTACTGTCCACGGTGCGGATCGGCCATGTACCAGCCAGCTTTTTCCATGACCTCAATCAGCTCGCGGCGGGTAGCTATGATACCGATATTCAGCGGGTCCGAGGCAAAACCATCAGGGGTCACACAGTACAAGGGCAGGTGATCTACTGGCCTGAAGATCCGCACCAGACGGATCAACGCCGGTACCAAAACATAGGCACCAATAGCGTAGGTCGCCAAAATAGCCAGACCTAAGGGCAGGTGATTCTCGAAATACGGAAAAATATCGCGTACCGAGAAGTAGGCGATAATAATTCCGGGTATCAGAACGGCGAACCGTTTCAAAAATCGTGCGCTATGATGAATCATTTCGTCTCTCTATAATACAATGATTACGCATGACTGACGACAAAACGACACAATTTCAAGAAGAGGTCTGGAATTATTACCGCCAGCAGGGTAGGCATGATTTGCCGTGGCGCCAGCCAGGATCTGACGGCAGTTTCAACCCATACCACATTATGGTCAGCGAGCTCATGCTGCAGCAGACCCAAGTGCAGAGGGTGATTCCTAAATACCAATTATTCCTGAAGCTGTTTCCGTCCGTTGAAATGCTGGCCGCCGCCGAACTCGGCGATGTGCTGCGGGCCTGGGCTGGTTTGGGTTACAATCGCCGCGCTAAATTTCTGCACCAAGCCGCGCAGAAAGTGACCCAGGAATACGCTGGACAGTTCCCGAACGACAATACTCAACTTGTTAAGCTTCCAGGCATCGGCGCCAACACGGCAGGGGCCATCATGGCCTACGCGTATAATGAACCAGTCGTTTTTGTCGAAACCAATATCCGCACTGCTTTCATTCACCACTTTTTTCAGGACCTCGAAAATATTGCCGACAAAGACATTCTGAGGCTCGTTGCCAAGACACTGGACCACGAGCACCCGCGCGAATGGTATTGGGCTTTGATGGACTACGGGTCTTATTTGAAGCAAACCGTGGGTAATCACAATCGCCGTAGTAGCTCGTATGCCAAGCAATCCAGGTTTGAGGGCTCGAAGCGTCAAGTACGAGGAGAAGTTCTTCGCCAGCTCAGTGATGCACCCATGACAAAATACCAACTTGCACTGAGAATCAGTGATCAACGCCTAACAGTGGTCGTCAAAGATTTATTAGCTGAGGGCTTAATTCGTGAGCGCGCGGGCAAGCTTAGTCTGTAGCGCTTATGTTTCGTGTTACAATGCCCTTATCATGCAGCCAAACACGCCTCCACAACCACAAGGTCCGGCTCCTGTCATGGATGTCGTAGCACCGCCGCCACCCGAAAAGCCAGAACCTGGCACAGTACAGCCTCCTCAGCAGCACTCTGCCGACAAAGACAAGCCTTCTAAGCCCCAAAAAGCCACCATAGAGCAGCGGGTAGTACAGCCAAAGCAGCCAGGTACCGGCATAGGCCTAGCCATTTTTGCTACTGTTATTATCGTGCTCGGGCTGGCTGCTTTGGCGACCTACGCGTATATCAAAACCAACAACTAGCCCGCTTCCCCATTAATACTTAACATGTTAAGTATTAATGTAAACAGATGTAATTTGGACTGTGACTTATCACAAAACGGTTTCAAATTACGGAATATTGTTATATACTACTAACCTATGTTTGTCGATATCTCTCAAAAATTACAAAAGTCTGGTGCGGTCGGGGTAATTCCGACTGACACTGTGTATGGAGTCGTTGCTCGAGCTGAAGACACCAAGGCGGTTGAGCGCCTGTACAAGCTAAAGCACCGTAACCACAAACCAGGTACCATCATTGCCGCCAGCATTGATCAGCTCGAGGCGCTTGGCTTGAAGCGCCGCTACCTCACAGCAGTACAACAGTTTTGGCCAGGGCCAGTCAGCGTCATTATTCCTTCAGGCGATCCTGCCCTTGCCTATCTGCATCAAGGTAAGCAAAGCCTGGCTGTTCGCATTCCAAAGCACCCCGAACTTCAAACGCTCCTAGAGCAAACTGGCCCTCTACTGACAAGCAGCGCCAATCATCCCAGCGAGGCCACCGCAGTAACCGTCAAGCAGGCCAAAGCATATTTTGGCGATGAAGTAGACTTCTATGTAGACGGCGGCGATCTCTCAGACCACCAGCCATCCACCATTATTCGAATCGTTGACGATGCCATAGAGGTAATTAGGCAAGGCGCTGGTACAATAGAGTCCTAAGCAGGAGGCTCTATGACATTCGACGAATACCAAAAACAGGCTATCAAAACAGCCGTCAAAAGCTACGATGACCCACATCTGCAAAACAGCATCTGGGTGATGGGCATCGCCGGCGAAGCCGG
>JAQGHB010000002.1 GCA_028289045.1 Candidatus Saccharimonadota bacterium | reverse complement strand
GCGTGACCTTTTGTCTCGTCCCAGCTGGCCTTAAGGGCATCAACAGGGCCAAGATTTTTATCTATCAAATAATAGGCCGCCAGTGAGATGCGTGGTAGGACGAAAAAGAAGGGGATAATGAGCAGTATGAGGCTCAGACCAAGCGCCAGATAAGTGAGTATTGCCAGCACAAACAAATTCAAAAGGTGTGCCATAGCACTTTTGGCGGCTTCGCTGAATGACATCTTCTGACCTTTGACGCCAGCCAGCCAAAGACAGACAGTGGCACCGGTGAAGAAAGCCGATAAAAGGGCGCTCACTATGTTGTAGATGAGTGCGTACACAGTGCCGTCATGCTTAAACAGGATCTCCACAGCTATGCTGAGCGCAATAAGGAGAACGTATACAGCAATGAGCGCGCCGAGATTCGGCTTGACGACCTCTTTGGAGAACTTATAGATGCCAAAGGCGCCGGGCCATGACTCGGGCACTTGGGGTGGCGATACTGCTTTAACGGGTGGAGTTGCGGGTTGCGGATTTGTTTGTGGATCCATAGTTTGAGACCTCTATTACTGCTTGTAAAGTTGTTTGGAGCATATCATAACGCTTGTGCTTTCACAATGAAGTCGCTCACCGTACCCATAAGATGGTACAATTAACAGATATGAAATCACTCAATGGCCGCGAATTGGCGGACTTTATCAAAGAACGCCAGGCGCATCAGGTGCGTGGACTGCGCCAGGCGCACGACATCGCGCCCAAATTGGCCATCATCCGTACCAACCCCGATCCAGTCGTCGACAGCTACATGAAGCTCAAACAAACCTACGGCGAAGATCTGCTCATTGATGTCGATGTACACACCATCGATCAGTCCGAAGCCGTAGAACGGATTAAAACTTTGAACGAAGATCCGTCGGTGCATGGCATCATCGTCCAGATTCCGCTGCCCGATCCGTCGACCACCGCTGAAACACTGAATGCCGTGGCAGCCGACAAAGATGTGGATGGCTTGGCGGAAACAACACAGTTTGATCCGGCAACACCGATGGCTGTGAATTGGCTGCTGGCGGGTTATAACATCGAGCTTCGGGGCAAAAAAATTGTTATTGTTGGCCATGGGCGCCTGGTCGGCAAACCGTTGGCTAGGATCTGGCGCGAAACTGACTACGACGTGACGGTAGCGGATAAATCATCGGTCGAAGAGCTAGCAGACATGACCAGGGAGGCAGATGTCATCGTCAGCGCAACTGGTGTGCCTGGCCTGATCACCAAAGATATGGTGAAGCCCAAGGTTGTCATCGTGGATGCTGGCGTGGCCACCGACAAAAACGGCCTCATCGGCGATGTCGCTCCCGATGTCCGCGAACTCCCCGATATCACCATCACCCCCGAAAAAGGCGGCGTCGGCCCGTTAACCGTCTCGGCTCTCTTCGAAAATGTCATCCGTTCCGCTACGGCCAGGATCACTGCTTAGCGGCGTTATGAAAATAGGTGTGTTTGACTCTGGTGCCGGTGGGCTATCAGTCAGTCGTGCCATCGAACGCGCGCTGCCCGAACACGAGGTAATATTCAGAAATGATGCCAAGCATGTGCCGTACGGTACGCGCTCACCAGATGAAGTACTAGGTTTTGTCTTGCCAATTTTGCAGTCGCTCGTCGATGATGGATGCGTTGTTATTGTGATTGCCTGCAATACGGTGTCGACCACGCTTATCAAGGAGTTGCGAGAGAGATTCACCGTACCGCTAGTAGCGGTAGAACCGATGGTCAAGCCAGCCGCGCAGCTCACTAAATCTGGAGTGATAGCCGTCTGCGCCACGCCAGCAACATTGGCCAGCAAACGATATGCCTGGCTCAAGCAAGCCTATGCCACGGACATTACGATACTCGAGCCGGATTGCAGCGACTGGTCCCAGCTAATTGAAGATCGCCAGATCGACGAGCAGAAGATTGCCGATACCCTCCGCGATGTACTAGTGGCCAATGCCGACGTAATCGTGCTTGGTTGCACGCATTATCACTGGATAGAAGACGAAATCATTACGGTTGCCAGGGGCCGTGCCACGGTACTGCACCCCGAGCAGCCAGTCATTCGGCAACTCAAGCGAGTGCTTGCACAGCTAGCTTGAACTGCTCACCACGGTCTTTGTAGCTGGCAAACATGTCGAAACTAGCGCATGCCGGCGATAGTAGCACCACATCGCCAGCTTGAGCAGCTTGCCGCGCTGTTTCCACGATCTCTGGCATGGACGCGCCCCCAGGGGCAAAGTTATTGAATCCAGCTTGTCCAAGTGCGTTTTGGAGCGCAGCAGCTTGCTCGCCAATCAGTAAAACCTTACGAATTTCAGATGATGCCACTACTTGTGCTAACTTGTCGTAGCTAGCACCTTTGCCGGAACCGCCCAAAATGATAACTTTTGGAGCGTCAAAAGCCTGCAGGGCGACAATGGCAGTTTCCGGCGTGGTGCCAAACGAGTCGTCGTAATATTTGACGCCAGCTACTTCGCGGACAAGCTCCAAACGATGTTCCAGGCCCGCAAAACTCGTTAACACCGAGCGCAGCGCATCGACATCTTGTGTAATTTGCCAGACAGCAGTCACGGCAGCACACACATTCTGCCAATTGTGTTCGCCGAGCAGCTTCAGCTCATCTGTTTTACAGACCACTTGGTCATCTATAGCAATAGATTGGTTGTCGATAGTGGCACCAGGAACGGCGAAGTAGGGAATTTTGTGGCCGGCGCTGCGGCTTACCAGTAGTTCGGAAGCGGCATTGTTTACATAGTAGATGGCGATATCATCGCTGCCTTGGTTCAAAAATAGCCGACTTTTGGCGGTCAAATACTCGGCTTCGTCGGCGTGCCAGTCCAGATGTTCGGGCGTTACCATCAGACAAACGGCGATGTGCGGCGAGGTCTGCAGGTCTATCAGCTGAAAGCTCGATAACTCCAGTACCACCCAGTCGTCTGCCTTGATATCTTCTTTGAGCAGGTTGAGCGCCGGAATCCCGATATTGCCACCCAGATGAACGCGCTTACCGGCGGCTTCCAGCATCTTTGTAATCAGTGTCGATGTCGTGCCTTTGCCTTTGGTGCCCGTGACACCGATGATATTCTTTGTCGGGCTGACCTTTAAGAATTCGTTGACGTTAGAAGTGACTTTTTGGAGTATCTCGGGTGTGTTTGCCGTCACGATATCGCGCGGATGGACATGCGGCGAGCGCACGATCAGATCAAAATCCGACAAGTCAGCCAAATAATCCGCGCCGAGCCGCGAAGCGACCCCTTCGGGTAGCACGACGCCCTCGTTTCGGTCGCGAACCGTGATGTCGTTACCCCCGCGCCAGTAGTCATAGGCGGCGCTGCCCTCGAGGCCATAACCAAGGATTGCGATGTTCATAACTAGACTGCCAGTTGTTTTTTGACTAGTTCGGCAACCTGGCGGGGGGTCATGTCAGCTTTTAGGATAATGGCGTCGACACCCAGCTCTTTGACCTTGGGCGGAATTTCCTGCTCGCCAACATTGGTCAGAATAATAACTTTCAGAGTTTTGCCAAACGGCGTAGCCCGCAACTTCTCGAGCAGCTGGTCGCCGCTCATCACCGGCATCATCAGATCAAGCAGAATGATGTCAGGCTTCATACTTTCAATCAGTTCAAACCCGAGCTGCCCATTCTCGGCGGTCTGGACGTCATAGCCCTCGGCCTCGAACTTAAAGCGGTACATCTGGCTGATAGCTTGGTCGTCTTCGATTATGGCGATTTTAGGCATATATTACATGTGTCCTTTAACTGTATTATAACTATGCCTGCTCAAACGCAAAAGTTTTATTTCATAGCGGCGCAGTATATAGTGTGGCTAGCATCTTATGAATCATTTTTTACTTATAGCGATTTTGAGCGGACTTGGCGGCATGGTTGGCTGGGGCGCTGCCGATTTCTTCGCCAAAAAGACGATAGATACTATCGGCGACCTGCGTACACTGTTTTGGGCGCAAAGTATTGGCATCGTACCATTGCTGGCGCTGTTTTTGGTACATCCGACCGTGCCACACCTAAACCACTTTGATCCCCTGTTCTTAGTACTACTCGGCGCTGTTAGCGCCTTGTCCTACCTACCGCTCTACGCTGGCTTTGGCAAAGGAGAAGTCAGCCTTTTGAGTCCAATTTTCGCTGCCTATTCCGTGGTGGTCGTCATTTTAGCGGCAATCTTTTTGAATGCCAGCCTCACAGCTACACAGGTGTCCGCTATCGTGCTTGTTGCCACTGGCATTTTGCTCCTAAGCACCGATCCTCGAGAATTACGTCAAACCCTCAAGGTCAAAGCCAGTCGTATCAAAGGCGTGCCCCAAGTACTATCGGCTATGTTGATGTATTCCGTATGGCTGGTGTTTCTCGATAAATTCTTAAGCGGCAAGGAGTGGGTATTCTATCTGTTGATTATTCGTATTTTTGCAGCGCTAACGCTCATTTTCTATAGCTTAGCCACGCGTCAATCGCTACGCGTTGGCAACAGAAGTCTGTGGAAATTCCTGGCAATTATCGGTGTATTCGACGTAGGTGCTTTCAGTGCCGTGAGTTATGGCTTTAGCCACACTAATTATATCGGTATTGTGACAGTGCTTAGTGCTACATTTTCAATACCAACTATGGTACTTGCCTACCTATTCCTGAAAGAACGAATAACACGACTACAGATTGGTGCGGTATTCAGTGTATTGGCTGGCGTGGTTTTGGTATCAATAAGTTAAATAATTATTAACTATTTGGTATTCCCTGGTCCTTTTGGTATAGTCAATCCCAGACCTGATCTAAAATAAAAAAGAGTATATGTTAGCAAAACCCACTGAGTCCACGAGCTTGTTAAAACAGGTGCAACTGCAAGACCACCAAACGCCTTTTTTCTTCACCAGTCGCGATATACTAAAGCGCAATTACGAGCTATTCACGAGTCTCTTCAATAATGCCGAAATTTATTACGCACTCAAGGCGAATTCTGACCCTAAAGTGCTAACTTATTTAGATAGTCTGGGCTGCGGCTTTGAGGCGGCTTCGGCCTACGAAGTTCAAATTCTGCTAGACCTGGGCGTCAATCCATCGCACATCGTCTACGGCACGTCGATCAAGCCAGCCGAGCACATTAGACATAGCTTTCACGCCGGTGTGAAGCGCTTTGCGGCAGATTCGCGCGAGGAACTCGAAAAGATTGCCAAGAGTGCGCCGGGGGCTAAGGTCTATGTCCGAACCATCGTTGACGATACTGGCAGCGTCTTTATGATGTCTGATCGCTTTGGTACACCGGCTGGCACCGTGAAAGAGCTCATTCTGTATGCCAGAGAATTGGGGCTCAAAACGTATGGCATTAGCTTCTATGTCGGTTCTCAGGCGGCTAACGCTCAGATGTGGGCAAAGGGTGTCAAAACAGTGGCTCCAATCATCGAAGAATTGCATAAAGAGGGTGTTGTACTGGAGGCCTTGAATATCGGTGGCGGTTTTCCGGTGCACTACGATAATCACCAAGATGCGCCGGAGCTCCACGAAATCGTGGTTGGCGTGCACAACGCCATGCACGCCTTACCGTACATGCCAAAAATCATCATGGAGCCTGGCCGTGCCATGGTTGCCACCTCTACTGTGCTCGTCGCCGAGATTGTAGCCAGAAATGACCGCTTCAAGAAGCCTTGGTTAGTTTTGGACGCGGGGATTTACAATGCTCTGTACGAAGCTATGATTCATCAAGGGTCGACACGCTATCCAGTGCGACCACTTATCCCGCCGACAGAGCCAACCGAGACCTTAGCTTTCACCCTCGCTGGCCCGACAGGAGATAGCCTGGATGTTATCGCCCGCGATGTCGACCTGCCAGCATATTTGGGTGTGGGTGATAGGTTGCTCTTTGAGCATACCGGTGCCTATAGTATCAGTATGGCCAGCCCATTTAACGGCTTTCCGGCACCTAGTTTATACATCAGTTGACAAGCTTGCTCAAAAAGCTTACGGTAAAGGGACTGCACAACCAAAAAACTAATGAATAAAATCAACATTTACCAAAAAATCATTGTTGCCTACTTTGCGGCAACCTGTGTTTTATGGATGTATCTGCTACTCACCGATCATAAAAGTGGTAATCTGAACTATTACTATTCCTTTTTCTTTGGCCTAACACCACTTATCGGCGGCTTAATTGGCATGTTTAAGGCTAGCATCTGGGGTGGCCTGAAAAGTGCCCTCGGCAAGGCGGTATTTTTTGTATCGTTTGGGCTGGTCCTCTGGGGTTTAGGCGAAACTGTTTGGTCATACTACAATTTCTTCCGCGACGTACCGGCGCCATATCCGTCACTGGCTGATATTGGTTTTGCGCCGAGTATCTTTTTCTGGATTTTGGGTACGGCTTTTCTATCAATCGCCACTGGCGCAATGTTTGCTCTCAAAAAATCGCATTGGGCGAAAGTATTTGTCATACTTGCGCCACTTGTATTGCTCGTCCCTTCATACTATTTGCAAGTTCACGTTGCCCGCAGTGGTGTACTTATACCGGATGGTGAAACCACGCTCAAAGCCATTCTTGACATTGCCTATCCATTTGGTGACTTCCTAGCGTTGACCTTCGCCGCCGTCGTATACGCTCTGTCTTATCGTTATTTTGGAGGCCTCTACCGCAAAGCCGTAACTTTTATCCTGGCTGGTCTAGCGGTCATGTACGCCGCTGATTCAATCTTCTCTTACTCGACCACCAGAGGTACTTACTACAATGGTGACTGGGGTGATCTATTGCTATCGCTTGGTCTTTTCCTGCTGACCTTCGGTATTCTAGGCTTTGCAACGAAACCTTCCATAGCTGCTTCTAAGACAACGCAGGGGAATATACAGTAATGGACCTGTACGACCAGATAGCAGTTAAGATTATTGCCGGTCAGGAAACTATTATTGGTCCGGTGGCTATTGAGCAAGCCAGTCAAGTGAAAGGCTTGCAGATCGACTGGGCAAACCACAAAGTTTCAATCACCGGTGATAAAGCGACTGCTATTGAGCACCTGGTTGAGCGTTATAAAGAGTTGTTTGGGCAAATTTCCGTTGAGGTATCGAAGCAGGCTGCAGCTTCGCTGATGAGACAACTCCCGACTGATGGCTTACCGGCCATGCTCAAGTAGGGGTTAACGTCGTATGACTCCCGAAGAAAAAGAGACACCCGCTGCCAAATCTGCTCTGCTGCCATTCCAAAAACGCCGCCAACTAGAGCGTGATATTGATCATATCACTCAGGAAATGTACCGCCGCAACAAGGAGTTAGCCGAAACCAACAAAACACTATCTTTGTTACGAACGATTGATGCCTTGGCGCTAGAGATGCATGCTTCGTTAAACATGGTTTGTGAGCACATTACCGAAGCCATCACCCAGGCCACCGATTACGCCTTTGTTGGGCTGCTGACTAAAGCCTCGCATGCTCACGAAGAGTTAGCCTTGAACGGCTGGAGTGGCAGCGCCTGGCTTGGCAAAGAGGTGCCACCCAGTTTTAGCCGTCCTCTGCACATGCGTTTAGACTACAGTTGGTTCGGCGAGATGGAAAAATCCAAGATGATTTCCCTAAAGGACTTATCAGAAGAAGAGCTAGTCCAGCTGCTCGACTGTTCTCATCAAGACATCCTGAGACTGAAACGCCAATCTAAGGTCACCGAATTGTACCTGACAAAACTAATGGCCCGCCGCCAACTAGTCGGTTTATTGGTTGTCGGTTTTGGTCCCGGTGAACAGCTCCAGCAGTCGGATGCCGATCTGATAGATCGTCTCAGTGAAAGTATCGGCGTGGCCTTAGATAATAAGCTGCTATTCAAAGAAAACCAGTATGTTCTGCGTAAGCTCCGTGAATCCAACATGAAGCTTCGCACGCTCGACGAGACTAAGGATGACTTTATAAGTATGGCTTCTCACCAACTACGCACGCCGCTGACTAGCATCAAAGGGTATCTGAGTATGATTATCGAAGGCGACGTCGGCAAAGTGAACCCAACCCAGCTGGAAATGCTCACGCAGGCCTTCACCAGCTCGCAGCGCATGGTTTATCTGATCGCCGATCTCTTGAATGTTTCTCGCCTCAGAACCGGCAAGTTCGTGATAGACACCACGCCCGTCAGTCTGGCGGACATGGTCGAACAAGAGCTCTCGCAGCTCAACGAAGCCGCCAAAGCGCGCTCCATCAAGCTGATTTATAAGAAGCCCACCGATTTTCCTGAACTGATGCTCGACGAAACCAAAACCCGTCAGGTTATCATGAACTTCGTCGACAATGCCATTTACTACACTCCACCGAAGGGTCGTATCGAAGTTAAGCTAATCCAGACCCCTAGCAGCATCGAATTCCGCGTCGAGGACAACGGCATCGGCGTGCCGAAGCACGAGCAACCCCATCTGTTCACTAAGTTCTACCGCGCCGGTAACGCCCGCAAGGCCCGCCCTGACGGCACCGGTCTGGGTCTCTTCATGGCCAAGAAGGTTATCGTCGCTCAGGGCGGCTCACTGATCTTTGAGAGTAAGGAAGGCAAGGGGAGCACGTTTGGGTTTGTGTTTAGCAAGCATCGGTTGGCTGTGCCGGAAGTGACCACGCCCATTGCGCCTGCTAAAGCTAAGGCAGAAGTACGAGAAACAGCTCCCAGTTCAAAGTAGCCAAAATTTAGGATTTATCACGGCTGAAAACCACGGTTTCAGCGTTTTCTGCAACGGGCTGGGCGCGCGGTTTGCGGATGCGGCGACGCCGTTTGCGCTTTTGTTTGATAACTTCAACCTTGGAGCCGGCGACAGCTGCGTGGCCAACAGTGCTGCTCAGAGTTTCTTTGTCGGCGGCATGATCAGGGGCAACAGGCTTTGCCTGCTTCACTTCGGCTTTAGCCTCAATCGGTGCTCTGAAGTTGTGCCGCTCGTCGATGTACTGCTCCACCGAGCCGTGGTGTAGGGCGTACTGAGCACGCGAGTATTCTATAATGCTGGCTGTTTCGTCGTTATTCTGTTCCGGCAGGTCAATCGAAATAGCTGAAAAGGCAGGTGATTTTTCGCCGCCGATTGTCATGTTGATCACGAAGTGGCGGTTGTGCATGTGCACCAGATCGTACTCTTCGAATTTTGGCTCGAAGTAGCGCTGCATACTGCGGGCATCATCAACACCCATGCGGAAAGCGATCATTGAGCCGACGTTACCAAAAATGGCGTCTTTGACCTCTTGGGACATCTGGGCGATGTACTGGTTGGC
>JAQGHB010000055.1 GCA_028289045.1 Candidatus Saccharimonadota bacterium | reverse complement strand
GCGCTGAAATGATCAGTCCAGAGACTCGCGCCAAATATACCGTGACGATTGGTATCGAGTGCCATGTGCAGCTCAAAACCAATACCAAGTTATTCTCGGCTGTTGGTAACGATGCCCGCGAAGCACCCCCAAACACACTGGTCAGCCATATCGATTTTGGCCTGCCAGGCGCGCTGCCGGTTTTAAATAAAGAAGCCGTTCACTTAGCTACCAAAGCAGCCTTTGCACTTGGTACCGAGCCTGAACGCTTCAGCAAATTTGACCGCAAACATTATTTTTATCCTGATTTGCCAAAGGGTTACCAGATTAGCCAATTTGACGAACCGATCATCGGCAAGGGTTCGATCACCGTCAATGTGAACGGTGAATTGAAGCAGATCGGCATTACCCGCGCGCATATGGAAGAAGACGCCGGTAAGAGCACCCATCCTGACGGTGCAGATTACAGCTTGGTGGACCTAAACCGCGCCGGCACGCCGCTGCTCGAAATCGTCAGTGAGCCGGACATGCACAGCGCCGCCGAAGCCAAGGCCTACGCCCGCGAACTGTACCTGCGCATGCGTTACGCCGACGTTTCTTACGCCAATTTGTACTACGGTAATATGCGCTTCGATGTTAATGTCAGTGTTAGCCAAACCGATGAGTTGGGCACACGCTCGGAAACCAAAAATCTCAACAGCTTCCGTTCGGTCGAAAAATCCGTGGAATACGAAGTCGACCGTCAAATTGAACTACTCGAAAAAGGCGAGCGTGTGGTCCAGGAAACTCGCGGTTGGAATGATGCCAAGCAGATCACGTTTAGCCAGCGTTCCAAAGAAAACGCCGACGATTATCGCTACATGCCAGACCCCGACATCCCACCGATTGTTCTGACTGACAAATATGTTGCCAGCGTAAAAGCCGAGATGCCAGAATTACCCGACGATTATCGTGAAAAATTCAAGGACATTGGTATTGACCTGCCGGTGATTGAAGACATTATCGCGGTGCCACAAACCGCCCAGCTAGTATCGCGAATTCTAGAAAAAAGCTCGGCTGAGCATGCAAGACGCGCCGCATTCTGGATGATGCAACCAGCCAGTGACGATGACACCGCTGACGACCAAACCGATCAATCAGTCGACGAATCCCAGCTCATAAAACTATCCGAAATGGTTAGCGCTAATAAACTCAGCTCAACGGCTGCCAAAGAAGTGTTAGCTGAATTGCTCAAATCTGGTGGTGACGCTGAGGCAATTGCGACCAAGAAGAACTTGCTGCAAGTATCTGATGAGGGCGAGATCGCAAAAATCGTGGAGACTATACTTGCCGAAAATGCCAAAGCCGCCGAAGACGTCAAAAATGGGGAAATGAAAGCCATCGGCTTCTTGGTCGGTCAAGTTATGAAACAGTCACAGGGCAAGGCAAATCCAGCGCTTGCCCAACAACTAATCAAAAAACAACTCGGCCTCTAACTTCCTTCTCGTGGTACAATCGGAGTAATGAGCCAACCTAAAAAAGTTAAAAAAGCAGTCATCGCCGCGGCAGGATTTGGCACGCGATTTTTGCCGCAAACCAAGGCCATGCCTAAAGAGATGTTGCCACTCGTCGACAAGCCGATTATTCAGTACATAGTCGAGGACTTGGTGGCAGCTGGAGTAAAAGACATTATTATTGTCACCGGTTACAGTAAACGCAGTATTGAGGATCATTTCGATAACCCAAATGAAGACTTGTTGAATAATCTACGAGCCGGAGGGGCGGACAAAGCTCACTACATAGATGAAATTACAAAAGTCGCTGATATGGCGAACTTTGCTTATGTACGGCAAAAAGGCCCGTATGGCACAGCCACACCAATTATGAACGCAGCGCATTTGATTGGCGATGAGCCGTTCATTTATACGTTCGCCGACGATTTAACAGTGGCTACGCCAAATATGTTCCAGCAGATGATTTCTTTATACGAAGAGTTTGAAAGCTGCATTTTGCCCTGCATACGAGTGAACGAAGACGCTGATTTTGCTCGCTACGGCATAGTAGAAGGTTCTGAGCTGCGTAGCGATGTTATGAAGGTTAGTGGAATCATCGAAAAGCCTGGGCGCGAAAAGGCGCCTTCTAACTTCGCCAGCGTTGGCGGTTACCTGCTGACTCCGGATGTATTTACGTATCTTGAAAAAGGCAAGCAGCAACTTCAGCCTGGTCAGGAGTTTTACGCCACCGACAGTGTGCTACAGCCTATGTTGCATGACGGCATTTCGATGTATGGCTGTGAAATCATGGGCGGCTCACGATACGATACTGGTAATCCACTTGATTACCTCAAAACAGTGTTTGATTTTGCGATGGAGAGAGAAGATATTGGGCCGGACTTGACGGCGTATCTTCGGGATAAATTGCAATAGAGCAACTCGGGATTGTACACTTTCGGCAACTAGTTATATACTAAGCTTATGACTACATATGACACCGTTCTCCTCACCGTATTAACCACCTTGCTGAGTCTGTTTGTGGTGCTAGGCATCGCCGTGGCGATCATTGTCATCAAATTACTCAGTAGTGTGCGTAAGGTCGTGGCTAAGGCCGACGGCGTTATCGAGTCCGTCGAAGAGGCAGCCGAAGTTTTTAAACAGACTCAAGGGCGCCTGGCAATCTTCAAGCTTATCAAGAATATTATTAAGTTGTCTCAGAAAGGACGGAAGTAATGGGAAAAAAGAATCACAAGGGTGAGAATTTGAAGCGAATCGCCATTGGTGGAACCATTGCAGCTGTGGCTGGCTATCTGGCAGGGCTACTGACCGCACCTAAAAGTGGCAAAGAAACTCGTGAAGACATCAAGGCTACAGCAACCAAAAGCTATAGCGAAGCCGAAAAAGACCTCAAGAAGCTCCACACCGAACTTGGCAAAGTTATCGATGAAGCCAAATCAAACGGCGAAAAAGTCAGCGGAAAAACCCAAAAAGAACTGACTGACCTACTCAATAAGGCCAAAGACACCAAAGAAAAAGCCCGCGAAATGCTCAGTGCCATTCACGAAGGTGATGCCGACGACAAAGATCTCGACAAAGCCATCAAAGACGCCAGCAAAGCCATCGACCACATCCGCGACTTCCTCAAAAAGTAAGACCTAAAGTGCTATAATTTAGGTATAGCAACAAGGGTTTACGAGGGGTATCTTGGCAACGAAGAAACATACGCTTAGCAGCGCTGATTACGTACATCTGCATAACCACACGCAGTACAGTTTGCTGGATGGCCTGACCAAGGTCCCTGCGCTGATTGACTACGTCAAAGAAGCAGGCATGCCTGCCGTTGCTATGACCGATCATGGCACACTGAGCGGTGCGATTGAGTTTTATAAAGAAGCCAAATCTAAAGGGATAAAACCCATTATTGGTATGGAAGCCTACGTGGCTTCGCGCACGCTCTACGACAAGGAGCCAAAAGACAAAGCTTACTACCACATTATTTTGCTGGCCATGAACCAGGAAGGTTACCAAAACCTGATGGCGCTCTCGACCATCGCTAACCTCGAAGGATTTTATTATAAGCCGCGCATCGACCGCGAGTTACTCGAGAAGCATAACGAAGGTATCATTTGTTTGAGCGGCTGCGCCAGTGGCGAAATTGGTGATGCCCTGCGACAGGGCCAATATGAACAGGCCAAAGAGACTGCCGCCTGGTACAAGAAAGCTTTTGGTGATCGCTACTACTTGGAGTTTCAGGATCATGGCCACCCTGACCACCCTAGCAAGTGGGTAGAGCAAGTGGCTATCAATAAGCAGCTATTCCAGATTAGCGAAGAGCTGGACATCCCTGGCGTTGTGACATGTGACGCGCACTACCTGAAGCACGAAGACCAGGAAGCCCATGAAATTTTACTGTGCGTCCAGACTGGCTCGTTCTTGACTGACGAGAAGCGTATGAGTCTGAAAGATTTTGAGCTGCATGTCACCGAACCAGATGAAATTATCGCCCGTTGGGGTGCCACGAATCCTGAGCTGATTACCAATAGCCATGTCATAGCAGATCGCTGCGATCTGACGATTGAACTCGGCAAAATCCTGATTCCGAAGTTTCCGGTGCCAAAGGGCGAGACCGAGAAATCCTATCTGGATAAGCTGGTATATCGTGGCCTCGCATGGCGCTATGCGGGTGTTTCTGAGACTGAAGCTGCCAAAATGACTATTCCTCAGGTCAAAAAGGCGTTGCCGCCCCATGTTTTAGAGCGAGCGTTGTACGAGCTTGGCGTTATCGAATCTATGGGCTTCAACGGCTACTTCCTGATTGTGGCCGACTTTATTAACTGGGGTAAGGATGAGGGTATTGTCTTTGGTCCGGGTCGTGGCTCGGCGGCCGGCTCGATTATTGCCTACGCTATGAAAATTACTGAGCTCGATCCCCTGATATACGATCTGCTGTTCGAGCGTTTTCTGAATCCCGATCGTATCAGCATGCCCGATGTCGATATTGATATTCAGGATACTCGCCGCAACGAAGTCATCCAGTACTGTGTCGAAAAATATGGAAAAGACCGCGTGGCTAATATCGTGACCTTTGGTCGGATGGCAGCTCGTAATGCGGTGCGCGATGTCTCGCGCGTGTTGCAGGTGCCATACGCCGAAGCCGATCGTTTGGCCAAGATGATTCCGCCGCCCGTTCAAGGCCGTCACATCCTGCTCGAAACTTCTATCAAAAAAGATCATGATCTGAAACGCGAATACGAAACCAATGAAACCGCCAAGAAAGTCTTTGATCTGGCGGTGCAGCTGGAAGGTACTATCAGATCGCATGGCGTGCATGCCGCGGGTGTCGTGATCGCGCCAGAAGATATCGTGTACTACACGCCGCTGGAAATGGCTCAAAAGGGCGTGGTGGCGACCCAATACTCCATGGGTCCGATCGAGGAGTTGGGACTGCTCAAGATGGACTTTTTGGGTCTGTCTAACCTGACGATTATCAAAAACACCTTGCGTATCATCAAGCGTGTCTACGACAAAGATATTGACATAAACACCTTGCCGCTCGATGACGCCGAAACGTACAAGCTGTTCCAGAAAGGCGATACCACCGGTGTTTTCCAGCTGGAATCGGCCGGCATGAAGCGCTACCTGCGCGATCTGAAGCCGACAGTGTTTGAGGATATTGTAGCCATGGTGGCACTGTATCGTCCAGGTCCTATGCAGTTTATCGACGAGTTTATCGGCCGCAAACACGGTGAAAAGAAGATCACTTATCCGCACCCGAGCATGGAGAATTCGCTCAAAAATACCTATGGTGTTTTGGTCTACCAGGAGCAGGTGATGCAAATCTCCAAGGAAGTCTGTGGTTTCTCTGGGGGTGACGCCGATACGCTGCGTAAAGCCATAGGTAAAAAGAATGCTTCCCTTATGGCCAAGATGAAGGACAAGATGATCGCCGGCGGCCAGGAGCACTCAGGTATTGATCGCCAGCTGATGGAGAGCTTCTGGAAGCAGCTGGAAGACTTCGCGGCCTACTGCTTCAACAAGTCACACGCTGCTTGCTATGGATTGATCGCCTACCAAACAGCGTATCTGAAGGCCCATTATCCAGCCGCCTTCATGGCTGCTCTGATGACCAGCGATTACGACGATACCGATCGTTTGGCTATCGAGATCACAGAATGTCAACATATGGGCATGACGGTATTACCACCAGATGTCAACGAATCATTCCAGGAGTTTGCCGTTGTCCCAGATACCAAACAGATACGATTTGGCATGACGGCTATCAAGAATGTCGGTGCTGGCGCGGTGGAAGAGATTCTGCGGGCACGCAACGAAGCACCATTTGACAGCCTGGAGGATTTCCTGACCCGTGTGAACTACCGCATCGTCAACCGTAAAGCTATGGAAAGCCTGATCAAAGCTGGCGCTTTTGACCGTTTCGGTGAGCGCTCGCTACTGCTGCATAACCTGGATATGATACTGGCTTTCGCTGGACGACTGCAAAAGCAGGCCAACAGCGGTCAAACCGATATATTTGGCTCGCTGACCGAAGAAGTTATGGAGCGTCCGACGCTGGAATTACAGCCCGCCACAGTCACTTTTGATACACGCGAGCAGCTTCTCTGGGAACGAGAGCTGTTAGGATTGTATCTGAGCCAGCATCCGCTGGAGTTATTTGAAACAATACTAGCTGAGCAAACTGTACCGCTCAACACAATAAAACCCGAACACGACGGTAAGAGCGTGAATGTGGGTGGCGCGATCACCGATGTCCGCGAAATCACCACTAAAAATGGACAGAAAATGGCGTTTGTTAAGCTGGAAGATCGGTTCGGTGAAGTAGAAGTGATTTTATTCCCTGGTAGCTACCAAAGAACAGTCGGACTGTGGGAGCGCGATAGGGTGGTATTGATCCGTGGCAAAGTCAACACCAAGGGCCGTGACGGCTTACAAAGTGATGAAGTCAAAATCATGGTCGATGATGCCCGCGAAATCACAGTCCAACAGGCCAGCGCTTACGAGCCTACGGGCCGAAGCCT
>JAQGHB010000046.1 GCA_028289045.1 Candidatus Saccharimonadota bacterium | reverse complement strand
GGGCTGTCCCCAGGGCGGATAATAAAATCACCTTTTCGGAATGTCTGCTTCAGACCGTGTACTTTGAAGAGCTCCACCAGCTCTGCCGTTTGTTTCAACGTGGCCAACATAGGTTAATTATGATACGTATGTACACATAAGTCAAAATTAATCATTATTTAATGAGTGATGTGACAAAAATCCCATCTACTTGGTGACTATTTTCACGTTCCGTTCAGCATAATTGACGTATTATAGAATCACTAACCGGAGGGTCGCCATGGTAACCAAGCACGAGGTCGAGCAACAGCTCAAAAAGCTCAAGTTTAATCATCATGGGTGGGGAAGATCAGAAGTTAACGAACTACACAACATAATCTTGCCTGACGAGGAAATTTCTGAAGTAGTGAACGGCATGTACGAAGGCGGATTCGCATTACTGGTAGCTAGTAATATACGAGTGCTGCTGATCGACAAGAAGCCCATGAACTATCTGACGGTCGAAGATCTGCGCTTTGACATGATTAACGAAATTGACTACAGCCACCGCCTGATTGGCGCGCGCATTAGCATATCGACTGGCTCCAAGAACCTGCGCTTTACCAGCTACAATCAGCCCCGCTTACGTAAACTAATCACCCATGTGCAACACTGCATGGCCGATACCAAGCAGAAGCAGTCTCAGCACGAGGAAGGCCAGAACCAGCACCTGGAACAGATCAATCAGCAGCTGCAGGCCTATCTGATCGCTCAGCATCAACAGCAACAACAAATGCAACAAAAGCTGGAAGAGCAGCTCAAGCAAACAGCTGCAGCCGACGACGCAAGGAGAAATGATGTACAAATACCTGAACCTGTAAAACCGTCGCCAGAATTGTCTGACTTTCTGTATGCCCAGAGCTTGCTCGCACAGCATAAGGCTGCCGTGCCGAGTCAGCTAGCCACGACTCCATCTGCACAAGCTAGCCCCGAGCCTGCTAAAGTTGCCTCGAGTTTGCCAGAGACGACGTCCAACAACTCCCAGATGGCTGAGCTCTATGCAGATGGCATGCAGGAGATTTTCGGCAAGCATCAGGCACCGCCGCCATCACCGGAATCAGCCACACCGGCAGCGTCCGCCCAGCAGCCAGTTTCGCAGGGTTCATGGAGCACGCGCGGTCATCGGCTGCCGGCAATCTTGCCAATATTACCGAGTCTGCATTTGCCCAACATCACTGCCCATAATCCGTTAGAGCCAAATGCGATCAATATTGCATACTCCAAATTGCCGATGGCCCTGCGTAATCGTAAGTTCGGTCGCCCTTCGCTTCATGCTCATAGCAAAGCACAGCCATCATTACCTAGCCAAACCACTCCAGCGAGTGCTGGCCAATAAACTAGAACTTGCACTACACGTTAAATCGGAATTCAACCACGTCATCGGGCTGCATGATGTAGGTTTTTCCTTCGGTACGGACTTTGCCGTTAGAGCGCGCGGCTGGCAGGGAACCGGCACCGATCAGATCCTCGTAGCTGACGATTTCGGCAGCGATAAAACCTCGCTCGAAGTCGCCATGGATGACACCGGCAGCTTGCGGCGCAGTGGCACCTTTGGAAATCGTCCAAGCTCGAACTTCTTTCTCGCCAGCCGTTAAGTAGCTCTGTAAGCCCAGGGTGGCATACGCGGCGTGAATCAGCTGTAGCAGTCCTGATTCCTGCTGCCCGTAGCTCTCCAAGAGTTCGGCGGCATCGGCGGCGTCTAGGTCTTTGAGCTCGCTCTCCAGCTTGGCGCAGACAAACAAAGCCTGCGACGGCGCAACCAGCGCCCGCAGCTCAGCCTGCTTCGCACTGTCAGCCAAACCGGCCTCATCCAAATTGAACACATAGATGACTGGCTTCATCGTCAACAGCTGCAGATCCGCCAACAATTCAACGTCTACCTCGGGGTGACTCCACACCGGTTCGCCATCATTCAAAATTGTGTTCACCTGGTTATAGGCATCAAGAACGGGTTTCAGTTTGGGGTTTGCCCGCGCTTCTTTCTCGAATTTTGGCAGCCGCTTCGTCACCGTTTGCAAATCTGCGAGCACTAGTTCGGTGTTGATAACGTCGATATCTTTTTTGGGATCGTGCGCTTCATCCACGTGGATCACGTCGCTGTCATCGAAAGCCCGCACCACCTGCACAATGGCATTTGTGCTGCGAATATGACTCAGAAATTGATTGCCCAGACCTTCGCCCTCAGAGGCTCCGGCCACTAGGCCTGCGATATCCACAAACGTCACCGTCGCAGGCACAATTTTATTCGTGTTATACAGCTCGCCGAGCTTTCCTAAGCGCGCGTCCGGCACCGGCACAATACCCGTATTCGGCTCAATCGTCGCAAAAGGATAATTGGCCGCCAAAATATTGCTGCCGGTCAGGGCGTTAAACAAGGTGGATTTGCCAACATTCGGCAATCCTACGATCCCAATAGACAATGAACTCATATGTACCTATTCTAACAGAGGTGTATACTTCTGCCATAACTTATGAATATGAGTACCGTTTTTTTGCGGACTGCCCGCCCTAAGGGCATCAAAAATTAGTGATGGAATACCGAGTGTAGAGTGAGTCGATAAAGCTCGGTTCAAGAACGTGGTACTGTGCTATGATGAGCGAAACGAGAAAAACTAAAACCCATGTCTTTGGACGAACCAACCGAATCAGTACAAGACGCATCAGCCACTCATGAATATTATGCCGAACTGAGCAGGGCATATGAACAAGCCGTTCGCGAAGAACTGCGCAGGATAGCGGAGGAAGAAGCTGCCTTACGGCAGGATGAATCTCAGAATGAGGCGCCAGAGCGCAGCGGCGGCATCGTTGCCTCGCTTATGGACCGCTTGCCACGAGGCTTGGGCCCGCTCAAACGCCATCGCCGCGGTATCTCCTATGGTTTGGCGGCTTTCCTGGCCATCATGATAGCCTGCAGCGTGTACTCAACATTTTTCTTGTCACGAACTGTACACTATTCGTTCGCTAACGCCAGCAACTGTGTGGTGAGCCCAGTGGTATTCCCCGGCATGTTCAAGAGCCAAGCGCGGGCTAGCGTAAAGATCAGCCATCCGGCGTCTGTGTCGCTGTTCCGCACCAAGCTGTTCGCCTACCGGATGTGTTCCGCTGCCGAGCAGCCGCTCTCGGCCGCTAAAAAATATAGCAATACACAATCATTGGCAATTTTTGGTCTCCACGTAAAAAAATCTGTATCTATTTCAACGGGTAAGTATCCGCTTGTTTCGAGCGTCAAACTCGACCCTAAGGCCATGCTGCTCATTCAACCGGCCCAGTTTAAATTGAGCAGCGCTGACGCCACCTTTGACTACGCCGTAATGGTCGACGACCAAACGGCACCCTGCGCCAAGAACAAGCTGCTGCTAAACTGCAATTTGGCGCCGCTCAAGCTGTCATATGGAACAGATTATAAAGTCACGTTGGTGCGGCTATTTCGACAGCAGCATGTGGCTGGTCCGTCGGTGCTGTCTGTAGCCGTTAAGACTATTACCGCGACGGCCGTTAGTCAGTCTTCTATCCAGCCCGGAGCAGTCGTATATGATATGCCGCAACAATTTACACTCACCACTTCCAAGCCACTTAAAAATTTAGGTGCCGTCAGCCTGAAGGCCACCGTCAATGGTGTAGCCACCCCTGTGCCGGTGAGCGCTCGTTTTAGCGGCAGTACCATCACCGTTACTGCACAAACTCCATTACCGCGGCGGGCGGCATTGGACCTGCAAGTGGCGGATGTAACGGCTACTGACAATAGCCAGTTAGAGCAAGCCTATCACCTGGTTTTTACCACTTCTGGCGGCCCTAAAGTAACAGGGACCAATATTCCCTCCACGAGTGTCGGATTTCTCCCGACCATATCCGTCTCTTTCGACCAGACGCTCTTGCCAACCCAGGATCCGCGACCGCTCGTGTCGTTACTGGTCAACGGAGCAGCTCACCCTGCAACCGTTACGATCAGCGGCAACAGATTGATTATTACGCCTCAGGTCAACTTTCCGGTTTGCGCACGCCTGACCATTCAAGTCACCGATGCCGCCCAAAACCAATACGGGGTCACTGGTGATTCGGCCTGGAAGTTCTCGGCACGGGCTCAGTGTTACACCATGTACAGTATCGGCACCACAGCTCAAGGCCGCCCAATTACTGCCTATCAGTTCGGCAATGGCCCCAGCATGGTGCTGTATGTGGGCGCCATGCATGGTAATGAGCAAAATACTAAGCAACTGTTGCAAAAATGGATCACCGAGCTAGACACGAAGCCGGACGATATCCCAGCAGGACGCAGTATCGTGGTAATCCCGTCCACGAACCCGGACGGCGTTGCGGCCAACAAGCGAGAAAACTCTAACACCATCGACCTCAATCGAAATTTCCCAGCCAATAACTGGCAAACAGTGGTGACCTTACCGGGCGGAAATAACATGCCCACTAATGAGGGCGGCCCAACTGCGCTCTCTGAACCCGAATCGCAGGCCTTGGCGTACTTTGTGCAGACACACCGGCCACGCCTCGTGCTGACTTACCATAGCCACGCCGCAGTGGTCGAAGCCAACGACGCGGGAGACTCCGTCAACCTCGGCACGATTTACGCCAGCAAGTCTGGCTACAAAGCCATCCCCACGAGCGCGATCGGCGATACATTCGACTACAGCACCACCGGTGCTTTCGAAGACTGGATGAACGACAAGCTCGGCCTGCCGACCCTCGTCGTAGAGCTACGCAGCAGCACTGCCGACGAGTTCAGCCTCAATCGTTCTGCCATGTGGTTTATGGCTCGACTGTAGCAAACGCTTTAACAGTCCATTACTTACCAGAAGTGGTAGAATTACCGCATGACAAAGTATGTAGCTTTTTTGCGCGGAATCAATGTTGGCGGACGGATTATTAAAATGGCCGAGCTGAAGCCTTGTGTTGAAAAAATTGGTTTCCAAAATGTCGTGACGGTCTTAGCAACTGGCAATGTCATCCTGGAAAGTGAGCATGAGAACGAAGTCGTACGCCGTACGCTGGAGCAGGGGATCAGCGAACAGTTTGGGTATGAGGCGCGGGCGTTGGTCTACACGTTCGGCGAATTAGCCGATATCGTAAACGATTATCCGTTCGACCAATTCGATACCGCGAAGCATGACTACATTATTCTTATGGATGATGGCATGGCCCATCAGCTCATGAAGTTGGCGCCCGAAGTCGACAAAACCAACGAACAGATCGCGCTGGGCAATGGCGTAATTTACTGGAATGTCACCAAGGGCATGACGCTCGACAGCGCCTTCGCCAAACAGATCACCAAAGCGGCCAAGCAGGGCGTCACGACCACGCGCAACATTAATACGTTGAACAAGATATTGCTTAAAGCCACGGCCTAGAGTTTATCAACCTGTTGATTGGCTCATTTCTGATATGCTTATAGCTGAAATACTATGCAAGACCAAAGACTACAAAAAGCAATAGAAGAGGGCGTTGCCAAGGGCGTGCCTGTGGACTTTATAGCCTACAGCCTTACTCGGGCTGGTTGGCCGCAACAAATGGTGAAAGAGTCTATAGACGCTTGGATGTTCGAGAACGGCCGTCGTCAGAAAACCACGCCGTTTACGCCGTGGCTGCGCCGTTACTACGCTCAGGCTAAGCCCGCGATTATCCTCATGGTGGTACTCAACACTATTGCCTCGGCCATCGCCCTGTTGCAGCCGTGGCCGCTCAAATTGCTGGCTGACTCGGTGTTCGGAACCATACCGGCACCTGGTCCATTGCGGCAGTATACGCATACGCCAACACTGATCCTGATTGTCTCGTTGCTGACGCTGCTTATTTTCCTGCTCAGTCAGGCTTTCGGGGTGCTCAAAGATTATTTCCTGCTCAAAATCGGCTTCTGGCTGAACCGCTCCATAAAGGAAGAGTCTTTCCGGCACATCCTGCACCTGCCGCTGTACCATGAAGGCCGTCTGCCCAAGGGCGACTATATATACCGCCAGAATGACGTGACCAACAGTCTGTCCGATCTAGTGCTCAACACCACATCGGAAATTATCGGTTCTGTGATTTTGATTATCGGCGTCACGGCGATTATGCTAACGCTCAATGCGCAGCTGACGATTATCGCCATAGTTGTTATTCCGTTTTTGATCCTGTCGGTGAAGGTGTTTGGTCCGATTATGGGCAAGCTGGGGCAGGCCCTGAACAAATTATCGAGCAATACGGCGGCCTTGATCGCTGAATCCATCGATAACACCGAAGCTGTGCAGGCTTTTACCTTGCAGGAGCGTCAGGTCCAGAAATTAAAAGATCTGTGGCAGCAAACGTACGTAATATCTCGTAAAGGCCTGCTGTGGGGCAAGCTATTCCAATTCAGCAACGGCTTGGTGGTTATTATGGGCACCTCGCTGGTCATCTACTTTGGCGGCACTCAGGCGCTGAACGGCCAGTTTTCGCTTGGTTCCTTGCTGATCTTTATGACCTATCTCGGCTACCTTATTGGACCGATTCAGGACATCACCTCGCAGATCACCATTCGCCGGCAAAAACTGGTTAATGTGCGGCGAGTGTACGAGGTTCTGAGCGACCATGAGGGCGTGGAGCGATTGCGCGAGGGCAAGCCATTGCCGCGGGTGCAGGGTAGGATCAGATTCCAGAATGTCTCGTACGCTTACAGGGGCACGAACGTGCTTGATCAGGTCAGTTTAACTATCGAACCAGGCGAAAAAGTGGGCATCATTGGCCCCAGTGGTGCCGGCAAGAGCACACTGATGCGCTTACTTGATCTCTACATTGAACCAACTGCAGGGCGGATTTTGGTCGATGACTACGACATCCAAACGGTAAGTCTGCAGGATCTCAGGCGTAATATAGCCTGGATCAGTCAGTCGCCCCAGTTATTTGCGACATCTATTTTCGAGAATATGTTGGACGGAGATATAAGCAGGACTATGACTCCGGACGAGATTGTCTGGGCGGCGCAAGCCGCGAACGTAGAAGAATTTGTCACCAAGTTGCCCATGGGCATGGAGTCCATCGCCGGCGAAGGCGGTTCCAGTCTGAGCGGCGGTCAGCGTCAGCGCATTTCAATCGCCAGGGCACTGCTCAAGAACGCGCCGATTATCTGTATGGATGAGCCGACATCGGCTCTCGATGCCCGCTCCGAAAAATTAATTCATGATTCCATCGGCTCCCTGATAAAAGATAAGACCGTATTGCTGGTGACGCACCGTCTGCCGCTGCTGAGTCTGATGGACAAGGTTTTTGTCTTGCAGGATGGGCATTTGATCAATGTCGATGAATTTGGCGGTGTAGAGAAGTACGCCTACCAACTCCAAATCAACGGCCAATTGTAGCATTGACAAATGCTTATGCTTGTGGTAGCATTCAAGCAGTTATTATAAATACTAAAACAGTCAAATAAAAAGGAACTAAAAGCGATGGCAACAAACTCTTCAGGCAAAGATTATTACGAAAGCCATGGCGAAGACACCCATGGCAACCCTGGCATGTGGCATATCTATCAAGACAGCAAAGGCAATGTAACTAAAAAAATCTTTATAGCCGATCCTACGCCTCCAGCTTGGAATGCTGGTGGTAATTCCATGGCCACAAGCGCTGCTGCCGCACTTGCGCCAGCCCCAGCGCCAGAAGCTCCTCACAATGATTCAAATGGTGGCGTACTGGCACCGGATTCTGCTGCACCTGCGGCTCCTGCGCAGGACGTAGCGCCGCCAACAAGTCCAGAAAGTGGCCCCCAGAAACCTAATAATGACCACCAATGGGTATATAACGACAACAAGAAAATGTGGTATTACGATGAGCTGCGTGGATCCGATCAAACTCATGATGGTTCAGCAGGATTTGTCCATGTCTACGAAAATGGTGACAGGGTGTATGTTGCCAAGACTCAACCTAGTGCCATAGGCGGAGGCGCGACCAACAGTATAGAGACTAGTGCCGCAATCGCTTTGCAGAATTCGGCTTCAACCCAACAGTCAGACCACGATACGGCAACCGTAACAGATACCGCTAGCACCATCGGTAATATTGCCAATGCTGACGGATCGCATGGCGCTCTAGGCTTTTCGGGCCAGGCAAGCGCCGCCCCAGCCCCAGCTACCGCTCCAGCTGCCACCCCTGCCACCGTAAGCATAAACGGTGCAGGCTCTCCTTTTGATCCGGCTTCGGCAACACCTGTCGCCACAGCCCAGCCAGTTGACCAGACTGGCGGCAATGCGAGCGTGAGCGCCAATTCGTATTCTGTTGTTGCAGGCGACAACATGTGGGACATCGCACAGGCGCACAATATGTCACTCGATCAACTCAAGGCGCTCAACCCACAGATTGAGCATGCTGAGCTAATTCTTCCTGGCCAACAAATCAACCTGGGCGGCGCTGTTGCTGCTGGCACCGATGACGGCGCGTCTTTCCCGACAACCTCAACCTATCAGACTTCAAGCCATGCTTCGCAAGCTAATGATGCCAACGTTCACAAGATTGGTGGCTGGTCAGATGGCACAAGCGGTGTCCCAGCAGACCCAATCAATGAAGTTATAGGGACAGGCTGACCTATTCAAACTGATCCTATGAAGATCGACGACAATAAGCACCAATCCTAGGAGCTGACTTACGCCAGTTCGCTGGCGAGAAGCTGATCGAGCTCTTGTTTCAGCTTAGGAAAGCCTTGGAAAGGTAGAACAGAGATGCCCAGACTGCTGGCAAAGCTTTGGTACGCCGCGTTGCCGGTCACGACCAGGCAGGAGCGGGGTGGCTCGCCTATGGTTTTCAGGGTTTGGGAGAACACTTCATTGCTGAGCAGGGGCTTGTCCAGATGGAAAGGCAGGGGGCCGGCGATAACCTCGAATACCTGGTTGCGATTATTAAAATCAGTTAATAGCTGATATTCCTGTGTGCCCAGATTGGCGAGTACGCCAAGTTTCACAAAGTGTCCGTGCAATTCCCTCATAAAGTCAACAATAGCTGGCGAAATACTTCTCTCGTTGAGTATGAACTGACTGGCATCGATCTCCGGACGACTCAATTTATAACGGAATTCGTCCGCCACATCCTCTATGCTGACAAGACCGTGAAAGTATCGACTGACGGTATGCTCAAGCTCACTGACGGCCTGTGGGCCGTGCTCTTGCGCCAGCGCCAGGTGGGCTGCGAATATATCGGGCATCCAGACGCTATAGAAATCGAAAAAGACTGCTCGTATCATCACACTAGCATAGCAGAACCTGTAGCCGCTAGTCGCGCTTTTTGCGGAGTTTGCCGTAGATCTTTTCGAGTATCACAACTGCCAAGGCTACTGGCAAGATCACGCCAGCAGACGCGCCGTTGCTAATGAGCACACCCGATATCACGATGGTCGCGAACAGCCAGAATAAACCAGCCTTGCGGCTAATGCGCAGGCGCGCGAATTCGGCACCAAGGTAGTAGTACGGGAAAACCGTGATCACCAGGAAGGTACTCGACAGTAGGCCGAAGATCAATACGACCGTCAGGCCCTGCCAGAATGGGCTGGAAATGGCCAGTGGGATCAGTGACACCACAGCCGTGAAGCTGGTGGCGATCAGCGGCCGGAATCGCTCGGCAACAGCACCAACGGCTGAGTCGACGGCCGACAGGCCGGTGCGGCGCAGCTGATTGGCGTAATCCGTCAGCAGGATGGTGTTCTTGATGCTCAGGCCGATCAGAGCGAAGAAGCCCAGCATGGCGAAGAAGCTAAAGGCATTGTGGGTCAGGTACAGGCCGAGCGTAATACCGAACAGGCTGAACGGAATCGCCATAAAGATCAGCAGCGGCTGCGCCAGCGAGCGGAATTGCAGCGCCAGGAGCAGATAGATGGCTAGCAGCAGTATCGGCAGGGCCATGGCCAGCGTCTTGAAGGAGTCCTGGTTCTCTTGTTCTTGACCGATGTCGTAGGTCAGGGCGTCAGCCGGCAGGCCGTAGGAACGGATTTTCTCGGGAGTGAATTCTTTCTTTACGGCGTCTTTGGCGAGTGTCACCAGCGTGGTGGTGTCGGTGTCTTCGAAGAAGGCGCTGACTTGGGTGTACTGCTTGCCATCGGAACGGTAGTAGGTACCAGGATCGGAAATGCTGGTAGAGACGATCTTGGCTTTCTTACCGTTTGGACGATCCAATTCGCGACCCGACAGGTAGGAGTTGACGTCTTTTGCCAGGCGCTCGGCGGCTACGCGGTTGTCGGATTTAATCTGGACATTAAAGCCAGCGGAGGGCGGCCCAACGTCGGTCTGGTTGATTTTGACCTCAGCGCCGTCAAAGCCCTTGAAAGCGGACTTGAGCTGGTCTTGTAGTTGTGGCGCAGTGATGTCGCGCTGATTGTACGGAGTGAGGTAGATGGTCAGGTTGGCGGTTTGCGTGTTGGCCATGCTGTAGTACGAAGCGGTTTTGAAGTTGTTGCCCAGTTTATCACCAATCAGCTGATCGGCGCGATCGGCAGTCCGTTCGGCACCTTTGATATCTGTGCCCGGCGCGAAGCTCATCTGTACCATCAGGCCATTGCTGTCCTTGCTCGGCGGGAAGATATTGAAGGTGACTTTGGAGAACAGGAATCCGCCGCCGGCGATGAAGAGCAGGCCGATGAAAACGGCGGCCAGGCCCACGCCAAAGAGTTTTTTGCGCGAGTTGCGCGCCCAGAGCATTGGCTTGCCCACGAACTGCGCTACCTTGGCCTCAAACTTAGCAGCTGGCTCGTGAACATTCTCGGCACCCATCTGTTTTTTGCCCAGCAGCAGGTAGCGGGCAAACAGTGGAATGAAGAACAGCGCCACGCTCAAACTGACCAGCAAGCTGGTGATCACGGTAACCGGAATGGCCCGAATGAAGCTGCCCAGAATGCCGCCGACGAACAGGAATGGCGCGAAGCTGAGGGCGGCTGTGGATGTGGCGGCCACCATTGCTCGGCTGACCTTGCGGGTTGCCACCTGCACGGTTTCGCGCGGACTTTTGGTCTTGCGCCGCTGCGCGTCCAGCGCCTCGACCATGATGATCGTGTCATCGACCACTAACCCCAAGCACAAAATCAGTGCGAACAGCGTAATGGTATTCAGCGAGTAACCCACTAGGAATAGCACACCGACGGTAATAGCGAGCACCGTCGCCATCGAGATGACGGTAATCAGTGAGGCCCGCACGGCAATGACAATCGAGCCGATCAGTAGTACTGCCACTAATCCCTCTAGCAGGGCGCGCTGCAATTCATTGATCTGATCTTTGATGTCGTGGGCAAAAGTGGCGCTGACGGCAGCTGTGTAGGGCGAGCCGCTGTGCTGCTGATTGTAGCGGGCCACGGCGGCCTCGATTTTATCATTGAGCTTGATAACATCGGTGCCTTTGCGCTGGCTGATGCCCACCGATACTGAATCGTAGAATTTTGTCTGACCATCTTGTCGAGCGCCGTAGCGATCAAATTTAGTCTGGCTGACGGCCTTTTGGCCAGTAGCCGGATCGACGCCATTCACAAAAGGATCAACCACCGATATGCTGGCTATGTCGGCGATTTTCTGGTCTTTAATATAGTTGACGACGCCCTGAGCATTGTTAACTAAGTCTTCGGTGGAGGCACCCTTATTCTTAGCGTAGAAGGAAATCACCGTGTCATCACCGCGCTCCGTAAAGCCAAACTTAGGTGTTTCAACTTTGACAGAAGCCTGTGGTGGCACCACGTTGGCCGCCGCGATCTTTTGCTTCAGCTCAGCGCCGGCTTTGTTGGCGTCAGTACCATCTTTGTACTGCACGACAACATCATAAAAGGTGCCTTGGGCATGCGACTGAATGCTCTTGACGCGGCTGTCTTTGAGGGCGATATCATCAATAGGCTTGACCACGTCGGCATCAACTTTAGCAGGATCGTGTACCAGGTAAGCGCCGCTGACAACGGTGTAGGGAATGGTGATACTTGGGAAACCTTCGCGCTTCATGAAGGTGGTGTAGCTGGCAATGCCAAATATCGTCAGGCAGAGCCAGACAATAGCCACCCGCCGCGGATGGCTAAACAGGGCCAGACTTAGCCGTGGTAACAAGCGATCGTCGCCGTCATGTTTGTAAACTTTGCTCAATCGCTTCATGTTTGTGTTCCTCTACTTATGTATGTCTCAACTATATACGTAACCCTGTTTCATACAAAGCTGGTTTGGGCTTTATTGTCTGTTGACAATTATGCCTGCATTATTTAAAATGTAGGCATGAATCGCCCAGTCCAATACACCATTCGTAATATTCCGTCGTCCGTTGATGCTACGTTGAAGGCCCAGGCCAAGAAGCAGGGCATCAGCCTCAATCGGCTGGTGCTCGACAAACTTGGCGCTTCACCAAAAACCACAGCCAAACCGAAAACCTACCACGACCTGGACTGGTTCATCGGCAGTGGAATACCGGCAGAGCTTGAACAGATCCAGCGTGATATACAAGCAGCTCGCCTCCAAGCACGCAAACTAGCACAGACCGAATATGAAGCCGAGAAAGCTCATGGCAAATGGGGTTAGTGCTCGATACCAGCGCCTATATCGCCCTATTGGGCAATAATCCGGCAATTGCGCGACATGCTCGTCGAGCTGACGTTATCTTTCTGCCGGCGGTGGTGTTTGGTGAGCTGCTGTTTGGCTACCACAAGGGTAATCGTTTGGAGGAAAACAGGCAGCACCTTAGGCTCTTTATGAATAGTGACCGCGTGCAGCTACTACCAATTGACGAAGCGATCGCCGAGCGATACGGCGCACTCAAGCAGTCTCAAGGCGCCACTGGCGCCATCGTGGCGGAGAATGACCTGTGGATTGCCGCCGCCTGCCTGCACTT
>JAQGHB010000031.1 GCA_028289045.1 Candidatus Saccharimonadota bacterium | reverse complement strand
GCGCCGATCTTTCAGGTGGGCGGTCAGGCGCACAAAGTCATCCGGCGTAAACCAGGTGTTCATCTGCTTCATGTAGGGCCCAGGCCATCCATTCAAGCCTGGAATTATCCAGGTAGTGTCGTTGACGACAACTGGGCTAGCGCACATCTCGAAAGCCTGTCGGGCTTTGTCGGCTGCAATCACTTCGCCGTCATCGTCCTGCACTTCGACTATATCGAGATCCTTGCTATCAAAAGTAACGCCGTACTTATCACAAATAATTTTTGCCGTCATGACCTTGTGCTGGTTGCTGGTAACAAAAGTAAAGTCAGCCATGTTTATTTTCGGCGACGAAGCCAGTGCTGCTTAAGCCGCTGCACGGTTAGCGTAGACAAGAAATAGCCAATCACGGGGACAAGCGCGTTGACCCAGGGACTAATGTGAACCACAAAATGCAGGTACACACAGACCGTGAGATAGGTCAGGACCATGATTGATAAACGACGCGTCCAACTAGTCTCCCAACCCTTGTTGTCTTCAACCCGTTTGTTGCGGGCTTCGAGCTTCTCAATTCGCTCTACTAGTTCAATTGTATCTGCCATTGCTACAATAATAGGATATGAAAGTGGAATTACCAACGCCTGACACCTATGTTGTGGCGGTGAGCGGCGGCGTGGACTCAATGGCGCTGCTCAATTTGCTGCATTACGCTGACGGTTCACCCTATAGATTGATCGTCGCGCATTTGGATCACGGTATCCGTAAAGACTCAGCCAAGGATCGACAGTTGGTGCAGGCCACGGCGCGAGAATTGGGGTTACCGTTTGTATATCACGAGGCGCATTTGAGTCCAGAAGCTAGTGAAGCCACGGCCCGCGAAGTCCGCTACAAGTTTTTGCATGACGTTCGGCACTCCAGTGGCGCACGAGCTATAATTACCGCCCATCATCAGGATGACGTACTGGAAACAGCGATACTTAACATGTTAAGAGGCAGCGGTCGGAAAGGGTTAACGGCGCTGAGTAGCCGCCATGATATTGTGCGGCCATTGCTGTGCGTGCCAAAGCAGGAGCTAATTAGCTATGCCAAAGCCCAAGGACTAACCTGGCGCGAAGACAGCACGAATGCAGACCAGCGCTACGCCCGAAATTATGTCCGCCAAAAGCTGCTCCCACGTTTTAGCGACGAAGACAAAGCTCGCTTATTAGGTATCATTCTGGGGCTGCATAAAACAAATCAGGAACTCGATACTTTACTTGTTAACTATTTGCACTTTCAGACTGCAGGCGGTGGCCTGGACAGGGCGGCGTTCAATCATTTGCCGCACATGGTAGCCCGCGAAGTTCTAGCTGCTTGGTTGCGAGCCCAGTATGTTAAAAACTTCGATAAAAAAACTTTGGAACGACTGGTTGTGGCGGCGAAAGTTTCCAAACCAGGAACGCCAATAGATGTCATGCAAGGCGTCACGATGCAGGTTGGAAAAGACTCTTTGGCACTCCGAACCAAGGAGCGCTAGCCAAAAAAATCAGACAAGGGTATAATAGTTACCTATGGATAAAAAACCCCTCAGATCGAATCGCAAACCAGGCAAAGGTGGCAGCCGCGGCATGAAAAATGCTGGCTTCATCGCCCTTATAATCTTATTTGGCCTCATCGTGGTTGCCGCAACCAATCAGCCGAGCAACACCAAGAAAATTCCGATTACTACTGCGGTCCAAGATGCTAACGCCGGTAAATATCAAAAAATCAGTGTCAAAGGTAACGAACTGGATATCACCAAAAAAGGCGAGAGCCAGCCATCACTCCGTACCTATCTCGAACCAAATGCCACGCTCAAAGATGAGGGCTTTAATTTCTCAAAAGTTGAGATTAACACCACATCAGCTTCTAGCGGCAGCTCCAGCTGGATTTCGCTAGCCAGCTCGATTATTCCCGTGGTGATCATCGCTGCCGTCTTGTACTTCATGCTTCGCAGCGCCCAAGGGCAGGGCAACCAGGCCCTGAGTTTTGGCAAGAGCCGCGCCCGCTTGTACGGCAACGAAAAAGAGAAAGTTACCTTCAAGGAAATCGCTGGCTCCCAAGAAGCCAAGCAGGACCTGGAAGAAGTCGTTGAGTTCCTGAAATTCCCTAAGAAATTTGCCAGCATGGGTGCTCGCATACCAAAAGGTGTTTTGCTGGTCGGTCCTCCAGGCACCGGTAAAACCCTCTTGTCCCGCGCTGTAGCCGGCGAAGCTAATGTGCCATTCTTTAGTATTTCCGGTTCGGAATTCGTGGAAATGTTCGTCGGTGTCGGCGCTTCCCGCGTCCGCGACCTATTTGCTAAAGCCAAGAAAAACGCGCCATGTATTATCTTCGTCGACGAAATCGATGCTGTCGGCCGCCGTCGCGGTTCCGGCATGGGCGGTGGACATGATGAGCGCGAACAAACGCTGAACCAAATCCTGGTGGAAATGGACGGCTTCGAACAGGGCGAAAACGTCATCGTACTGGCCGCAACTAACCGCGCCGATGTTCTTGACCCGGCCCTGCTACGCCCAGGCCGCTTCGATCGCCGCGTTAATATTGACCTGCCAGATCGTCCAGCCCGCGAAGCTATCCTCAAAGTCCACTTTGCCAAGAAGCCACTAGCCAAGCACGTCGATCTTAACTCATTGGCCGCCAAAGCCGCCGGTTCTTCGGGCGCCGACTTAGCCAACATTGCTAACGAGTCCGCTATCATTGCCGCTCGTAATTCCCATAACGAAATCACCCAGGGCGATGTCACCGAAGCTTTCGAGCGCGTCGCCATTGGCCCAGAACGCAAGAGCAAGGTCATGACCGAATCCGACAAAGTCACCACGGCCTACCACGAAGCTGGCCACGCGCTGGTCGGCCACGTCTTGCCAGACAGCGACCCCGTCCACAAAGTTACGATTATTCCTCGTGGCGGCACCGGCGGTGTCACCTGGTTCATCCCACCGGAAGACCGCGTGTTCGTATCGCTGATTCAATTCAAGGATATGCTGGCTCGTGGCCTCGGTGGACGCATTGCCGAAGAAGTTATCCTAGGTAAAGACCGCATTACCACCGGCGCTGGCAGCGACCTGCAGCATGCCGCCGAACTGGCCCGCGACATGATCATCAACCAAGGTATGGGCACCAAGCTGCGCGACCAAGTCTTCCACGTCGAAGACGGCATGATGATCGACCGCATGGTTCACGAACGCGACTACTCCGAAGACACCGCTAAAGTCATCGACCAAGAAGTTGAAGCCCTGATTACCGAAGCCGCCAACCGTGCCCGAGCCGTCATCAAGGCCAACCTGCCAGCTCTGGAAGTCCTCAAAGACCGCCTGATTGAAAAAGAAACCGTTGATGCCGACGAAGTCGTGGAAGCCCTCAAGGGTGCCAAGCTGCCTCCTGCTGCCTCCCTGTACTAGAGCTAAAGCCAGCCCGAACCCACTCCTTTGTAAACACGTTGAATCAGTGTAAAATGGTAACCATTACCGCAATTGGTCAAATATAAACAGGAATTAGAGTAGCGTGGCACGATTACCAAAACCAGGGGGTGATGACGGGAGTTGGGGAAATGTCCTCAATGATTTTCTTTCTGTTGAACATAACACCGACGGAACTCTTAAAAATGTCGCTCGGCCCGGTGATGCTAGTGGCACAATCGCTGATGGCAGCATCACAGCTGCCAAATTGGACGCGGGCGTTAATCAGAGTCTTACCAAGGCCGACAACGCCATTCCTGTCAGCCAAAAGGGCGCTGTCTCGGGTGTTGCGACGCTGGATGGCAGCACAAAACTGCCGGCCGCTCAACTGCCTGCAGCGGCTATTACTAAAAGCATAAACGCGGGTGATACAGGTAAGGCAATCGATGCTTATACAGGGAGCCCTCTCGCGTTGCCGGTTGGTAATGGCGTTCAAACCGTTGCATCACCAACAGGGAGTGACGACACAGCCATTATCCAGGCCGCCATCGATGCTGCTTTTACAGCGGGAGGAGGTGTCGTTCAGCTCCAGGCTGGGCGTGATTACTCAATCAGAACTTCAGGAGGCCTAATCTTAAAAGACGGGGTAGCACTTGATCTCAACGGTAGCATAATTACGCAAGCGGTATGGGGCGCCTGGGGTGCCTATGGATGGGGCCCGGTAATTAGCGCTGCGGGAACGGTTGGCGCGGACGCAGCTACACTCTCGGCCGATACAGTGTATGGCCAGCAAACGCTCACGATCACCAATACCTCAGGACTTGTAGCTGGCAATACATATTTGCTTGGTGATAATTCGTCATTTCAGGCAGACAGTCCCAATCGCTGGCGCGGTGAGCTCGTGCGTGTTAAGTCAGTTGATTCATCCACGCAAGTTACGCTATATGGCCTCACGCGGGACGTATATGCTACAGCGAATGCCGCTAGTCTTCAGCTCGTGACCTTTGCCAAGCGCATCGCAGTCCGGAACGGACGCATCGTGAACTCTCAGCCCGCTCAACACACCAGTGGTTTGGTTGAATTCTACGCCTGCCAGGATGTTCGCATACAGAATGTAGAGCTTTATGGCTCCGACGAGGCTGGTGTTCTATTATTGCATGTTCAACGTGCCAAAATATCCGGTTGTACGGCAACAGACTTTACTGACGATGCTGCTAATAATCGCTATGGTTACGGCTTCGATATATCGCTAGCCAGCGAGGATATTCTGATCGAAAATTGTCACTTTGCTCGAGTTCGTCACGGCGTTACTACCGACGGCAAAGACAATACTCGCGGCACTGCTCGGGCAGTCCGAGTCGTTAACTGCATTGCCCGCGAAACTTCGGCTTCAGGCTTTGATACACATGCAAACAGTGAAGATATCTCATTTATCGGCTGTGAAGCAACTAATATCCCGCTCTATCCGGGCTTTCAGCTCCGTGCCCGCAATGCTAAAGTCCAATCGTGTACAGTTACCAATGCCGCCGGCGGTGTTATTATTTTCCCTGACGCTCACGGTGCTCAAATTATCGGAAATAGCATTCGCCGTATCGTTACAGCTTCTGGCTTTGGCCACGGAGTCCATGTTCGTGATGCTGCCGACGTAGTTGTGCAAGGCAACTATATTGATACGACTGCGCTGGCGGGCGTGGCGATCACTCAAGGTGCCCGGAACCTAAAAATTATTAACAACACCATATCGAACGCCTGCTTATCAAATACGAATGGCTTTAAGGCGGGCGTGGTTTTTGTTTCCGGCAGCACGGTCAATGGCGCACTCGTGGCTAATAATTACTTTGTTAGTGACAGCGCTGTATTCGGTGAAGTCGGAGAAACGACGAGTTCAATGCTGTACGCCATCTTTAACGGTACGGCCAGCACTTTGGCTGGTTGCGTGTTCGCGAATAATACCGGTATGGGGATTAGCACACAAATGATTTCCGACGTCGATAACCAAACCGCAAAAAATAATGTACGTATTGATAAATTTGAGGCCAACAACTTTACTGCCGGAATTTCCACTCGTATTAAGGCAGGAACTCCGACTGATGCTGACTTTAATGGTGCCATCCCAACGGGTCTTATCGTTGTAGACACGTCTGCCAATAAAATCTGGGTACGGACTGCCGCGGCAACCTGGAAATCGGTTGCGATTGCCTAGTACTCCTTTATACTGGGAGGTGACCTCAAAAAGTCTTATATTTGCATGAATCCTAGTACCCAAGCCAAAAAGAAAAAGCGTATCAGCATCGGCAATGTCGCGGCTCTGTTAGTGGCTACTTCGTTTGCCGGCCAGCTGCTCGGATTTCTCCGCACCAAATTGGTCAACGGTAACTTCCCGCTGCATGGGCCGCACAGTACGGACGCCTACTTCGCCGCCTTCAGTATCCCCGATTTCTTCTTCTTTACGCTGGCGGCCGGTGCCTTGGGTGTGGCTTTTATGCCGGTTTTATCCGATCATCTGCACCGAGGCGATAAAAGGGGAGTCTGGGCACTATCCACTTCGCTGATGAATCTACTGGCTATCATCATGGCCGTGGTCGGCGTGATTATTGTTATTTTTGCCAAGCCGCTGATTCATCACGTGGTGGCGCCTGGTTTGACGCCAGAGCAACTCGACACATCGGCGACGATTATGCGCTTATTAGCCTTTAACCCCTTGCTATTCACGATTTCCGGCATTTTAACCAGCGTGCAGCAGACCATGGGCCGCTTCTTTTTCTTTGCAATCGCGCCGCTGTTTTATAACGCCTCAATTATTATCAGTATTTATGTGTTTAAAGATAGCCTGGGATTGGTTGGGCTCGGTGTCGGCGCCGTGATAGGCGCTATCTTGCAGCTGGCAATAGTCAGCTGTGGTACCTGGAAGACACATTTCCACTGGCATCCGCGGATCGACTGGGGTAACCGTGATTTCCGACTGATCCTCCGAAACCTGCCACCACGTTCGCTCGACCAGGGCGTGGATCAGGTAGAAAACATCGTGGAAACCCATATCGCCAGTGGTCTGGGCGCCGGATCAATCAGTAACTACAACAATGCCTTTGTGCTCAGCACGGCCCCGATTCTGCTGGTGGGCACGGCGATCAGTACGGCGGCATTTCCGCGTCTCAATGCTCGGCTGAGCCAAGGGCGGCCGGATTTATTCCGTAAAGACTTCCTGATGGTGCTGCGGGCGATGATTTGGATTAGTGCGCCTTTAACAGTCGTCTGTTACTTCGGTCGTGGTTATCTGGCGCGCCTGATTTACGCGCAGGGCAACCAGCAAATCGCTACTATTTTTGGCTTCCTGACCCTGGCCATTTTCTTCCGCATCATCTACTCAATTATTTCGCGTTGGTTTTACGCGCAGAAAGATACCAAGACACCGCTGTTCGTGTCGTTATTCGCCATTGCCCTCAACATATTCCTCGCAGTCAATCTAGCCCGTCAGTCGGCATATGGCGTGGCTGGCCTGGCGATTGCCCAGTCAATTGTCGCTACGGTCGAAGTTATTATTTTGTCCAGTGTTATGCTGCTGCGCGATCACCGCCTGTTCAATGCTGCGTTCTGGGGCGGTGTCTGGCGCATCATATCCGTTACGGGCTTTAGCGTGGTGGCTGGATTTATCATGATTTCAATTTATCCTCTGGGCATCAACGACCGAGGTATTCTAACACTTGGCTCCAAGCTGGTGTTCATCGCCGCCGTGATTTTTGGGGTGCATATAGCCGTATCAGCACTGTTTGGACTAGAAGAAGTTCGTCCACTGTTCTCACGTTTGAAGAAGATTATCCTAAAGCCCATCAAAATCGAAGTCTAATACCTCTGTCATCTGTTGTGACCTTTGCATTTTTTAATCTTTATTTAATATATGCGTCAACAGGTCGTATATACTAGAAATATGCCACAACTCACTGCTTCAACTTACCGATTACAAGATCACGACATGCTATTTGGCGAGGCTAATCAGTCTGGCCAGCCCGATCAGTATGTGTTGCGCTTCCGCGATTTGCCGGAAGATGAGCGTCCCCGCGAGCGCCTGCTTGAGCTCGGCCCCACGAACCTAACTGTTGCCGAACTTCTAGCCATTGTTTGGGGTGTCGGCAGCCGCAAAGAAGATGTTCTGGCCATGGCCCAACGTACGCTCAAAGAATATGGCGAGAAAGCCATCGGCAACGAGACAAATCCGCAGCGCTTAGCCGAAGCCGCCAATATTCCACTTACCAAAGCCTGTCAGATTATCGCTAGTTTTGAGCTGGGCCGGCGCTATCATGCCAAACAAGCTGGCCGTCCGGTTCATGTTCGCAATGCCAGACAGGCCTACGCGTATCTCAAAGACATGGGCCACAATCAAAAAGAGCAGCTCCGAGGACTATATCTCAGCAGCCGCTATCAAGTAATTCACGACGAAGTCATCTCCGTCGGCAGCCTGACAGCCAATATCGTTCATCCGCGCGAAGTTTTTCAGCCCGCCATCGAGCGCGGTGCCATTGCTATCATCCTAGCTCACAACCACCCCTCGGGTCACTTGGAGCCAACCATGGCAGATATTCAGATCACCGAGCAGCTTATCGCGGCCGGCCAGGTTCTAGGAATTGATCTGCTCGACCATCTGGTAATTACCAGCACAAAATACACCAGCGTCCTGGAGTGTATCCCTCATGAGCGATAGCACCACCTACACGCTATCCTCCAGCGACGCAGTCCTGAGTCACAGCTCTGCAGCCGCGACACTGCTGCGCGATCTATCGGGCCACCCCGAACCCAGGGAGATTGATGCTCTGGTCGCTTCTGGCGATTTATTCGTAGCCTTGGCGACATCTTTGGACGCTACCTCTAATGCCCTTACTACCGATGCGCCCATCGCCCATCCCCAGCTAGAACGCGTGACCAGCATTTTGCTCTACTTGCAACGCCACTACGCCATCACCCGCAAGAAATCCGACTATCGTCAGTAATGCACTCGCTTACCTCTGTTATTTCTGGTATAATAGCCGGATATGCAGCAGAGCAGTATCAGAAATTTTTGTATTATCGCGCACATCGACCATGGTAAATCTACCCTGGCCGATCGGTTGTTGGAGCTCACGGGCACCGTACTCAAACGCGATATGAAGGCTCAGCTACTGGACAGAATGGATCTGGAGCGCGAAAAAGGTATCACCATCAAGCTTGCTCCGGTACGTATGCAGTACAAAGACTACGAGCTCAACCTCATCGATACGCCAGGCCATGTCGACTTTAGCTATGAAGTGTCGCGCAGCCTGGAGGCTTGCGAAGGCGCGCTGCTAGTGGTTGACGCCACACAGGGCATTCAGGCGCAGACTCTGGCGAATGTGTACCTTGCCATGGCCGCCGAGCTGACCATCATTCCGGTGCTCAACAAAATTGATTTGCCAGCGGCCGATGTCGAGCGGGTCAGCGCTGAAATTATTAGTTTGCTCGGCTGTGCCAAAGAAGACATCTTGCATATCTCGGCCAAAACCGGACAGGGCGTGGACCAGGTTCTAGAAAAAGTCGTGGAGCTAGTGCCGCCGCCCAAAAGCTCGGCCTTGCCCGAAACCCGCGCCCTGATTTTCGACAGCTATTACGATGACTACCGCGGCGTGATTCTCTACGTGCGCGTATTCGATCACAAAATTGTCAAAAATGATCAAATTAAGATGATGGCCACTGGTGTGAATGGTATTGCGCTAGAAGTCGGCGCATTGAAGCCGCAGATGACGGCCGGCCACAGCCTGGAAGCCGGTGAAATCGGCTATATCGTTACCAACCTCAAAACCACCCGTGATGCCAAGGTCGGCGACACCGTAACGCTAACATCCAAACCTGCAACCGAACAACTCCCTGGCTACAAAGACGTTCAGCCATTCGTTTATGCTGGATTTTTCCCTGAAAGCAACGAATTCTACCAAGAGCTAAAAGACGCGGTCGAAAAACTGAGCCTGAGTGATTCAGCGCTGCAATTCGCGCCGGAAAATTCACCCGTTCTAGGCTTTGGCGTTCGTATTGGGTTCCTCGGTCTGCTCCATATGGAGATTGTGCGTGAGCGTTTGGAACGTGAATATAACCTGGAACTCGTCGTCACGAACCCGTCGACGGATTATCAAGTTTCGCTACTCAGCGGCGAAGAATTGGATATTAAAAGCGCTGCCGAATTGCCCGATCCGGTTAAAATAAAAGAAATCCGTGAGCCGTGGATTACTGGCGAAATCGTCGTGCCACAAGATTACATCGGCGCAGTGATTCAGCTGGTGAGCGGCAAGCGCGGCATCCAGAAAAACATTAGTTATGTCGACGAACGCGCATTGATCAGCTTTGAAGCACCGCTGGCCAACCTGCTCACCGATTTTTACGACCAACTCAAAAGCCTAACCAGCGGCTATGGCTCGTTCAACTACGAACTTGATGACTACCGTGCCGAAGATCTGGTGCGCGTTGACTTCTACGTAGCTGGTGAAATGGTGAGCGCCCTCAGTATTATGGTGCACCGCAGTGAATCCCAGCGCATTGGCCGCGAGGTTGTCGAAAAGCTCAAAGAAGTCATTCCGCGCCAAAACTTCCAAGTTGCACTACAGGCAGCCATCGGCGGCAAGTTCATTGCCCGTGAAGATCTCAGCGCCTACCGCAAAGATGTCACTACTGGTCTGTATGGCGGCGATGTCTCACGCAAAAAGAAAGTCCTAGCCAAGCAAGCCAAAGGCAAAAAACGTCTCAAGCGCTTCGGCAAAGTCGATATCCCATCTGAAGCCTTCACCGTCATGCTCAAGCGCGACTAGCCACGCATAAACTTTTCGTCTTCTGAAGCTGCCGTGCTTATAATATGACTGTGAACTCACAAAACAAAGACATTTTTGGCCGCCTGACGCAGGAAGACAAAGTACTCGGACAGCTCCTAACGCCATCATGGTTGAGCGGGCTATTCGTGGTTGTCATTAGTTTGGCGACCGTGATTGGTACTATTGTAGCCAGCCTGTATCGTTCGAGTGATTTTCAGTATTTGGCGCAGCTGCAAAGCGACAAGCCTCACGCGCTCGCCAATAATTATCAGACTCTCAACAGCGGCGTCACCAGCAATGTCATCATCAGCGATATCCCGCTGTTTATTTTATGGGGCGGCGTTGGCCTGATCGTCTACTGGTGCACCATGAGCCTGCTGAGGGCTTTCCACAAGGTTGAGGACTTGGAGCTGGAGATGAATTATGTCCATGCCAATCGCCATGATCTAGCGCGCCAGACAGTCGGTACCCTCATGGTGCGAATAGCCGTTCTCTTGACTTGGTTCCTGTATCTGCAACTCACGATCCACCTCTTCGTGCCCTATGCCATCGCCGTTGCGTACGCCGCCAGCGGTGCGCTGAGCATACTATACGGCGCCGCCTATCTCCTATGGGGAATTGGCCTGCTGGCGATTATTTTGCATGTGCACGTTGTTTTGTCGCGACTGCTGTTCTTGCGGCCACGACTTTTCGGCAATGGCTAGCGCCTTCACGGTTGCTCTACCTCTGTAAATGTGCTATAAATAATACATGGATAATCAAGTACAACAAAAACTGCAAAGCTATATACCGAGTGACGCGGCCGTCAAACTTATCAAGGCCACGCCTATTCTATTGCTGGTGGGACCGACTGGCGCGGGCAAGGATTCACTCAAAGAGAAATTGCTCGAGACTAATCAATATCACCACTTGATTTCGCATACCACGAGGCCGCCACGAGTCAATCAGGGTGTGTCCGAACAGGATGGACGCGAGTATCATTTTATAACTATGGCCCAAGCCGAGCAGATGCTCGACGAGCAGGCTTTTGTGGAAGCCAAAATGTACAGCGGCCATCTATATGGCACTAGCGTGGCTGAAATTCAGACAGCTCATGATGATCATAAAATCGCTCTGACCGATGTCGACGTTCAGGGCGTCGCTGAATATAAAGAGCTTGATCCGGCAGTGATGGCCCTGTTCTTGCTGCCACCGGACTTTGAAACCTGGCAAGCTCGATTGAGCCGGCGCTACGGTGACGTCGTAGACGCCGCCGACTCTCGCTTGCGTCTGGAAACAGCTCTGAGTGAACTTGATCAACTTTTGACCACCGATCACTACATCCCAGTAATTAACGACAATATTGACCAGGTCTTTAGCGAAGTGCAACAGCTCACTAAAACACGCCAAGCTCAACCCGAACTCGTCGAAGCTGCACATCGGGTCGCTCAGAAATTAGCCGACGATATCCGTACATATCTCAGCGCCAGCTAGCACTCTTGACTCTTGAGTGCCAAAATTATAAGATACGTATGATATGACACTACGTCAACAAAGCATTTTAAGCGCTATTATCGAGCAGTACGCTGAGGTCGCCAGCCCCGTCGGCAGTACTTTGCTGGCCAAACTCTTCAATGTCAGCTCCGCTACCATCCGCGCCGAGATGGCTGAATTGGAGCGATTGGGTTTTATCAATCAGCCCCACACCAGCGCTGGTCGCATTCCGACCGACAAAGGCTACCGTTTCTATGTTAATAACCTGAATGAAAATGCGGACCACAGCTTGCCTGAACGCCGTGCCGAAAAGGCATTGGCCTCACGTGTGCAGAGCGCCGGAGCGCCGGAGCGCATGATCCGTAACGCCGTTGACACACTGGTTGAACTCACGCACAATCTTGGCCTGGCAACCATCGGCAACCAGCTCTATATTAGTGGCCTGTCGAATCTGTTTGGTCAACCGGAATTTATGGCGGGCGCCTCGGGCAACGCCGGCGTCAAAAACAGCGTCCAGCAGGTCGCCCAATTACTCGATAATCTTGAGCCATGGCTACGCGAAGCCGCTCCCAACGAACCGCTCAGCGTCTACATTGGCCAGGAGAATCCCATAGGGCGCACGGCCGGCTGCACGCTTATTATCAGCCGCTTCAGCAGTCCTTTTAGCGATCGCAGCTATATCGGCACCCTTGGCCCTACCCGCCAAAGCTATCGTGAAGTCATGAATCTGGTATCGCGTGCCGGTCAAGAGCTCGAAGAGGTTTTGTATGTTTGAGAATCCGCTAAGATTGTCTGCTCAAGATGAAGCTAATTTTCAGACCGAAGTACGCTCTTTAGAGGCTGGGCGGACAGTGCGGCAACAAGTTAAGTTCGAGGCTGACCAGCGGCGTGCTGAACAACAAGCATTGGCGGGCGTAAGTACCGAAATTTCTACTTTTTCACGCCACCTTTTTGAGAGCGCTGTCATACTGGCCGCCGCCGGTACCATTATTCGTAAAATGATTCCAGGAAGTATTAGGATATGACTGACGCACTGAAGCCACTGACGTTTAGAACCGCAAGAGACCTAAGGATTGAGCTGCGTGCTATGGAGGCAGGCCGAACGGTTGAGCAGCAGCAAGCACAGCCGTTGGAAGTTGTTCGTGGGCATGTCTTTGATGCTGCCGAGCTTGCTGGTTGTGTTGTCCTCGGGATGGCCGTAGTCAGTGGTGTCGCGGTCTATCGCGCTGCCCAAGAAATATCCAATGCTACTAATCAACTGCAGGAGGCGAGAATCAAGCGATGAGCGCTAAATCTAAAAAACCTCAGAACGATACACCAAAAAGTGATACCCAGGTCGCTGAGCTAGAAGCACAGATAGCTGAGCTTACACATGCCTTGCAGCGCGAGCGAGCGGACGCAACGAATATCCGTCGTCGCCACGAAGAAGAAATCACTAATTTGCGAACTCGTTTGAAGGCTAATGTCGTCCGTGATTTGCTGCCCGTTATCGATAATTTTGAACGCGCTCTCAAACATGTTCCAGAAGACCTCAAAGGCAACGACTATATCAAAGGCGTTCAAGGCGTCGTCAAGCAGTTCGAAAAAACTCTGGCCGACATGGGTGTTGAGCGTATCAAAACCGTCGGTGAGTCGTTTAATCCCGAGTATCATGAGGCCGTCAGCATGGAAGAAGGCGAGGGCGACCACGAAATTGTCAGCGAAGAACTGCAAGCTGGCTATCACATCGGCAATGACGTCATCCGCCATGCTATGGTGAGGGTTAGAAGTGAGTAACGAACTTTGGGATAATTTAGATCCACACGCTCGTGGAAAAACTTCAGGCAACTATAAGCTTGGACTTATTCTGCACGCCATAGACTAAAAGACAACGTTTAGCACTCTTGACACTCGAGTGCTAATTATCTACAATAACTGGTATCACCTCTATAGAATTTTAACGAAAGGTAGATATCGTGAGTAAAATTATTGGAATCGATTTAGGTACAACCAACAGCGCCATGGCTGTCATGCAATCAGGTAAGCCGGAAATTATCGCTAACAGCGAAGGCAATCG
>JAQGHB010000028.1 GCA_028289045.1 Candidatus Saccharimonadota bacterium | reverse complement strand
TGATTGCGGTTCCGGCGGCTCTGGCCTCGCACTTTGTGTGCGACAGCTTGCCGCACTACGGTGATCGCTCGAAAGGCGAAGCGCTGCTACGCACAAAAGGCTATAGAAATTACCTCATAACCGATGCGAGCTTGTGTGTGGCGCTGGTCAGCGTGCTAGCGGTGACACGTCCGGAGCATTGGCTGCTGGCCGCGATTTGTGCGTTTGTGGCGACGTCGCCTGATCTGGTATGGCTCAGGCATTATCTCAATGCGATCCGGAAGAAAAAGTGGAAGCCTATGTGGTTTGAGCGCTTCGCCAGTGATATTCAGTGGTTCGAGCGGCCGATTGGCAGTGTCGTTGAGGCGGCATGGCTGCTATCTGGCCTCATCGTATTATCGCCGTTATTGCGTTAAAATCTCAGCGCGCAGCGCGTCACGAGAAGATATTGCTTATGGTATAATTCTCGAACAGTGAAGAGACCTCTTTATAAGCGTTCAAGCGGCTTTACCATCATAGAAATCATGATTGTTTTAGCCATTGCCGGAATAATCTTGCTGATCGTATTTTTGGCCGTGCCAAGCTTGCAGCGCGCGTCCAGGAACAATACTCGAAAGCAAGCCGTCTACTATGCTCTCGATCAGATGCACACTTATTACATAGACCATCAAAGCTACCCCCTCACAACACCAATAACCTGCGCTGCTTCTCCGAGCTGTACAGCCTTCCAAGATGGACTTAGCCTCTCTGGGCCGACCCAATTGTATGAAATCAACTACGTTGACAATGGTGTACCGCACACCTACTTGTTAAATGTTGGCAATACTCAGGCGCCAATCGACTCATACGATAAAATAGTTATCTTCCCGACGCATCGCTGTAATCGTACGCCAGGTGTTAAGGTGGGAGACGCTGACTATCCGGTTCATGCCACCGACGCGACAGATGATAACTTTAAGCATTTTGCAGTGTACACATTGCTGGAGCCTAATATGGTCTACTGCGTCGATGACATAAGTAATTGATGTAGCCTAGATTATATGCAAAAACTTCTCCATCTGTTATGATGTGTCACTATGCAAGTAAAAAAAGAGCAACTCACCCCCACCAGTACCAAATTAACTATTACCGCCGATCCGGCCGAGCTGGCTGTGGTGAAGCAGCATGTACTGAAAGATCTCAGTAAAAGCGTCAAAGTCCAAGGCTTCCGCGAGGGCAAAGCTCCAGCGCACCTGATCGAAAAGCAGGTGGATCAAAACGTGCTGCAGTCGGAATTCCTGGACCATGTCGTCAATGAGCGCTATGTGGATGCCATTCAGCAGGAGCAACTGCGTCCTGCCGGTCAGCCACAGATTACCGTCACCAAATTCGTGCCATTTAGCGAAGTTGAGTTTACGGCTGAAGTCGAAGTTGTCGGTGATGTTACTCTCGCTGATTACACCAAAGTTAAGCTGGATCAGACACCGGTTTCTGTGAGCGCTAAAGATGTCGACGAAGTGCTCGACAACCTGCGCACCCGCGCCGCTACCAAACAAGATGTGACCCGTGCCGCCAAAGATGGCGATGAAGTCACGATCGATTTTACCGGCACCGATGCCAAGACGCAGGAACCCATCGATGGTGCGGACGGCAGCGATTATCCCCTGACAATCGGCAGTAAAACCTTTATTCCAGGCTTCGAAGAAGAACTAATCGGTCTCAAGCCAGGCGACGAAAAAACATTTGTCATTACATTCCCCAAAGATTACGGCACCGCTAGCTTACAGAGCCGCAAAGTCCAGTTTGTCGTCACGGTCAAAAAAGTCACTGAACTTGCTAAGCCAGAGCTCGACGATGCTTTTGCCGCTTCCGTCGGTCCTTTTAAGACGGTCGCCGAATTAAAAGCCGACATCAAAAAACAGCTCAAAGTCGAGCGCGAGCAGGAAGCTCAGCGCGCCTACGACAATCAGCTCATCCAGAACATCGCTGAAAAGAGTGAGGTAGCTATCCCTACGGCCTTAATTGACGAAGAAGTCGAACGTATCGAAGAGGAAGAGAAGCGCAATAGCGCCTACCGTGGCCAAACCTGGCAGGAACACCTCGACGCCGAAGGCGTCACCGCCGAAGAGCACAAAGAGAAAAACCGCCCAGGCGCCGAACTGCGCGTCAAAGCCGGTCTCGTCCTGAGCGAGATCGCCGATAAAGAAAAGCTCACCGTTACTCCCGAAGAGCTCGAAATTCGGATTCAACTTCTGAAGGGCCAGTATCCAGACCCTGCCATGCAAGCCGAGCTCGATAAGCCCGAAAATCGCCGCGACATCCTCAGCCGCATGCTTACCGAGAAAACCTTGGACAAGCTCCGCGGTTACGCCACAGCTAAATAGTTGATAAATCTCACATTTGTTTAGTAAGATTTCCTGTATTCTATTTTTACAGAGTTACAGTATTCTACTGACAGAGGAGACACAATGAGACCAGAAAAAAGCAGATTTAGCTTGGAAGATATGGACGACGTCGCAAAAGCAACTGACCTGTTGACGTACTACCACAGACGTATCGCAAAAGACGGTGTTATCGTCCAATTAGTAAACGATGAACAGTATCTACCGCACACACTGAGCAACAATCAAACCGCTCAAGCAAAAGAAGCCCTCGCGGCGATTGTAGAAACAGCCTATCCCTACAAATCGGTGACGATAGGGATTGCAGAGAACTGGCTGGCTCGTATTGATGCTCAAGAGACGAGCGAGCAGGCTACTGTGCACGTGCTGCCAGCTCCTCAGAGTCAACAAGCTTCAGAGTCAGAGTCCATGGGTATTTCTGCGGCGTAATCAGCTGTAACAGATAAAATTAGCACTCTTGACTTGAGAGTGCTAATTTCCTATGATAGATATATACCTCATCCTCTAAAAGAAAGGTGCATATATTTATGAGTGATATTACGAGCTCCGTGCTCATCCCAACCGTTATTGAAAGTGAAGGCCGCTACGAGCGCGCCTACGATATTTATAGCCGTCTACTCAAAGACCGCATAATTTTCCTCGGCAGCGACGTTAACGAAGCCAGCGCCAATGCTATTGTCGCGCAGCTTTTGTTCTTGCAGGCCCAAGATCCCAAGAAGGATATCTTTCTGTACATTAACAGTCCTGGCGGCAGCGTGTACGATGCCCTGGCCATCTTTGACACTATGTCGTTCGTAACCAACGATATTCAGACCGTCGGTATTGGCGTTCAGGCTTCAGCCGCGGCCTTTCTGCTCAGCAGCGGTACCAAAGGCAAGCGTTTCGCCCTGCCAAACGCCACCGTCATGATCCACCAACCATCATCCGGCACTCGCGGTAAGGTCACCGATCAAGAAATTGACCTGCGCGAATCACTGCGCATCAAGAGATTGCTGGAAGGCATTATGGCCAAGAATACCGGACAAAAGCCCGAAAAAATCCATGAAGATATGGAGCGTGACAAGTGGCTGACAGCTGAGGAAGCCAAGAAATACGGTATTGTTGACGCCGTCATCCAGAGTCCGCCTAAGACCAAGTAACCCTCCCACTGTAAATTAAATCGCAGACAATCCGATAGAGCATATTGCATCATAAGATTATGGGTAGGCGTAAAGATAGAACGGGCATAAGACTTGAGGCATTTACTGAGCCGCTGGAGCCGGCGCATATGTTGCAGGCGCTTAATTTGAGCAGGTTAGTATCTCAAGAACAGGATTGGCTGCGGCAAACCAGGCCAGAAACCTTGCAGCGCTACTTCGATCCTAGTGTTCGAGGCAAGAAAAATATCAATCGTCTCGCCAAGTCAAATGAGGTTCAGGCCTTCATTGTCCGAAAATCAATCGTGGCAATTGGTTTGGCGACAATTGTATTTGACAGAACGGTGATCCACCCATCGTTGGGTAGTGTCGAAGGGGATAGCTTGGATTATTGGTTACGCCGAGGTATGGACGAAGCAACACACCGCGTAGTGGCGGAAAAGTTAATCGCAGCGAGTCAGCAAATTAATGAGGAACAGCGTGGTCCGGATAATGGGCTATCATCAGAGGCCGCGCCGCGCCGTATTATGCATAGTATGTTCGCTGCCGTTGTTCAGGATGTACCAAATCCTTCGGTGGGATTTGCGTACCATATGGACCCAATGGGAGAGCCCGCCTCATTGAAAACCGAGTTGCCTAGTGATCGATTTGATATCGCCAAGGGTGGCGCGCTGGCTCAGCTCTACGGCCTCAGTAATGAGCAGATTTATTTGCCACGCTTTGAAGCGGCCGCGGAGCGTGACTAAGTTCACATGTTTTAGAATTGACAATAGCCGAGCAAGGGCTCATAATAGTATGCAAGAAGTAGTGTAAGATCAGGGCGCTTATGATTTTTAATCATTTTATCAAGCCAAACAACCCGTCTTAGAATCTTCGGCCGAATCAAATACACATAAAAACCAGGTACGACAACAGATAAAGATATAGCCAATACGCTGCGAGGCGTTTTTGTGGTTATACGATATATACAATTCTAATCAGGGGGCATATCACGCTTATGGCGAAAGCACAAAGTACTGCAAAGCGCGTATATTTTACAAAGGCTGATGACGCACTAGACCTTCCAAGTCTGGTTGATCATCAAAATAAATCATTTCAGTGGTTTGTCGAGGAAGGGCTCGGTGAGCTGTTAGCTGAAATTAGTCCGATCGACGACTACACGGGTGGTAAGTTGTCTTTGCGATTTAAGGGCTATCACTTCGGTGATCCAAAATTGCCAGAGGCTGTGGCCCGCGAGAATAATGTCAGCTACGAAGCGCCACTACTGGCTCAGGTCGAGCTGACTAACAAAGTAACCGGTGAAGTCAAAGAACAGGAAATTTACCTCGGTGATTATCCTTGGATGACCAGTCGCGGTACTTTCGTGATTAACGGCGCTGAGCGCGTTGTTGTCAGCCAGTTGATTCGTTCTGCTGGTGTCTTCTTCACAGCTGACCCACATGGCACAACTGCACTCTACGGTGCCAAGGTTATTCCTGGCCGTGGTGCATGGTTGGAATTCGAAACTGCCGCCAACGGTGCTATTTATGTAAAAATCGACCGCAAGCGCAAGATTGCGGTTACTACTTTGCTACGCGCCCTCGGCGTTACCGAGAGCAAGATGCGCGAGACCTTCAAGCATGTCGATACTGGCAAAACCAGCCACCTCGACATCACGCTTGAAAAAGATCCTACTAAGGGTCAGAATGACGCCTTGATTGAAGTCTACCGTCGTCTGCGTCCAGGTGATCT
>JAQGHB010000043.1 GCA_028289045.1 Candidatus Saccharimonadota bacterium | reverse complement strand
CGCCGAACGCAACAGCTTTGGCAGCAATGATGTGCTCGTGCGGGCCGCCCTGCATGCCGGGGAACACGGCACGGTCAATCAGCGTTGGAATATTTTCTAGGGTTTTTTCCGGGGCTTTCAGGGGATTACCGACGATGCCCTTGCTGAGAATCATACCGCCGCGCGGACCACGAAGGGTTTTGTGCGTGGTGGTCGTAATTACGTGGAAACCGTAATCAAACGGATTCTTGGCGACGCCACCAGCGATCAGACCGGCAATGTGGGCCATGTCGGCCATCAGAAGTGCACCGACCTCGTTGCCAATCTCGGCAAACTTGGCGTAGTCCAGCTCGCGCGGGTAGGCGCTGAAGCCTGCCAAAATAATTTTTGGCTTGTGCTTGCGGGCCAGCTCGGCGAGCTCTTCGTAATCGATCTCGCCGGTGGTGATGTCTTTCATCTTGTAGCGCACGAAGTTGTAGAGTTTCGCGGAGCGAGTGACGGGGGCGCCGTGTGTCAGGTGGCCACCGTGACTCAGATCCATGGCGAGCACAGTGTCACCTGGTTCCAGCCAAGCGCTGTAGACCGCTTCGTTGGCTGGGGCGCCAGAGTGCGGCTGGACATTAGCATGATCAGCTTTAAATAATTTTTTAGCGCGGTCGATCGCCAGCTGCTCGATTTTGTCGGTATTTTCCTGGCCGCCGTAGTAGCGTTTGCCGGGGTAGCCTTCGGAATACTTATTGGTAAAGATGCTACCCATTGCCGTCAGCACGTCGCGGCTTACATAATTTTCTGATGGGATCAGCTCAAGGCCTTCGCGTTGGCGTTTTTCCTCGGCGGCAATCAGTTGGGCTACTAGTTCATCTATCATGGATCATCTCCTCGTTTGGTTATTTCAGTATATCAGTGGCGAGGAGGTAGTTAAATCATGTGGCTATTATAGCAAATATATTCAGGAAAATTATCGAAATTTCGTTTGCGTAGAAAATACCAAATATGGTATGATTTTGGACAATGGACGCAACAAATGAGAAGATCGGCAGCTTAATTGCTCAGATACGACAAGATAGAGGCCTCACCCAAGCCGAATTTGCTCGTCGACTCTCTACCTCGCAATCAGCCGTAAACCGCATGGAACACGGTCGCCAGAACCTCAGCCTAGAGACATTAGGCCGAATTAGCGATGTGCTGAACAAGCAGCTTATTTCATTGAGCAGCGGCGCCATGAACTTCCGCATCGAAGGCGGCCACGAGCTCAAAGGCAGCATCACTCTCAAGACCAGCAAAAACGCCGCCGTCGGCTTGCTGTGCGCCAGTCTGTTGAACCACGGCGTCACCCGCTTCAAGGCATTCCCACGCATTGAAGAGGTCTATCGCATTATCGAAGTACTGGAGAGTATGGGCGTTAATGTTAAATGGCTGCCTGGCAATGATCTGGAAATCCGCCGTCCCGCTAAATTAAAGCTCGACCGTCTGAATGCCCAAGCCGCCCGCAAAACCCGCAGCGTGTTGATGATGATCGGCCCGTTGATGCACGAGGTCAGCGAATTCAAAATCCCCTACGCCGGTGGCTGCAAGCTCGGCACTCGTACTGTCGCGCCACACCTCTACGCACTCGAAAATTTCGGTGTCGACATTGTGGCCAGCACCGGACACTACAACGTCAAGGTCAAGAAAAAACCAGCCGGTAGATTCGTACTCTACGAATCAGGCAACACAGTTACAGAGAATGCCCTGTTCGCAGCAGCACGAACTATCGAGGAGACTACCATTCAAGCTGCCAGCGGCGACTACATGATTCAAGATGTCTGTTATTTCCTACAGAAGCTAGGCGTCAAAATCGACGGCATTGGCTCTCAATTCCTTACCGTCAAGGGCGTGCCACATATCAAGAAGAATATTACCTATGCACTGACCGAAGACCCTATTGAAGCCATGTTCTTCATCACAGCAGCAGTGGTAACCGATTCAAAAATCGTCATTAAGCGCGTACCGTATATCTGGATCGGCTTAGAGCTTCTGAAGCTCGAGAAAATGGGTTTGAAATACAAATTGTCCGAACCATACAAAGCATCGAATGGCATTGTTGATCTTGCCGATCTAACCATCGAAAAACACGGTGGCTCCTTGAAAGCACCAATTGATAAGCTGCACCCTAATCTCTATCCTGGCCTGAATCCAGATAATGTCCCCTACTTTGTACCCATTGCCGCTGTCGCCAAAGGTCGTACCCTCATCCACGATTGGATGTACGAAAACCGCGCCATCTACTACACCGAGCTCACCAAAATTGGTGGCCAAATCGAACTGGCCGATCCTCACCGCGTCTACGTGACTGGCCCGACGCGCTTCACGGTCAGCGACGTCGTCTGCCCGCCAGCTTTACGTCCAGCCAGCCTGCTTTTGATTGGCATGCTCGCCGCCAATGGTACCAGCATGCTGCGCAATGTGTACACCATAAATCGTGGTTACGAAGACCTCGCCGAGCGCCTCAATAGCCTTGGTGCCCGCATTACCGTCCTACACGACATCTAATACTCTCTGTTATGGTATAATTACCCCTGTCCAAGCATGGACGAGCGGGTGTCGTATAGCGGTTATTATCTTAGTTTTCCAAACTAGTGACGGGAGTTCGACTCTCCCCACCCGCACCATTGGTGCACGCCCTGGTAGCTCAGATGGATAGAGCAGAGGACTTCTAAGCCTAAGGTCGCTGGTTCGAGTCCAGCCCGGGGCACCATAGGGAAAGATTTGTAAAAGTTGAGGTTTTCCGCTATAATCACCCCTGTTCTTGGCGGGTGTAGCTCAGTTGGTTAGAGCGTCGGTTTGTGGTACCGAAGGTCGAGGGTTCAAGACCCTTCACTCGCCCCAGAATATGTATCAAAAAGAGACCCATTACGGGTCTCTTTTATTTTACAGTTGTGAGGTTAGCGCTGAGGTGGTTGCTGGTTGGGTGGTAGTGAGCCGTACTTGGCCTTCGTTTGCGCTAGTTTTATTCTTGACTGTTGGACAGCATAGTCCATTGCATCGTCTAGTGACATATTTTTACCCCCTTATTTACGTTGTTATTCTACTTTACGGCGCAACGGGAATCAGGACTGTAAAGAATCTGACAATATATTTCAGGGATTAATCAGTGAGCTATATTACAGTGAAATTGTGACGAATTGGACTGCCAAGAATTGGCAATGGCGTTATGCTAAAACCAAACGATAGGAGGCCGTAATGGAAACATTATTCGTTACTTTATTTCTGGCCTTTCTCCTCTTGAGTGATGGGCCAAGGAGAGATCGTCCTTGAATGAACGATCAGGGTTTAATTTGGATGACAACTTTGCCACGGGGGTGGCCAGTTTTGACATATTCGAGGGCTTCGGCGGCCTCGGCGAAAGGAAAGACCTTGTCTGCGTGCACTTTGAGAATGCCGGAATCGACAAGTTCGGAAATAGCGTTTAGGCGCGCCGTGGTTGCGTGAGTAGATTGGTACACATAGGTGATGCCGTGTTTTTCAACTAGCGTATCGTCTGGCTCTTGTACCATGGAAACAAGTATGCCGCCCTGCTTCAAAACTTGATACGATTTCGTGTTGGTCTCTCCGCCGACAGTGTCGAAGACAGCATCATAACCTTGTGTGAGCTGGCTGAAATCTTGCGTTTTGTAGTCGATAACCTCGTCAGCTCCCAAGCCTTTCACAAAGTCAGTATCCGCCTCGGTAGCGGTGGTAGCCACGTGCGCGCCAAGATGCTTGGCAATCTGAATAGCCATGCTGCCGATACCGCCCGCGCCGCCGTGAATCAAAACTTTTTGACCAGACTGCACATGCATATGATCCACCAGGGCCTGGTATGCACTAGTGGCCGTCAGTGGCAGAGCAGCAGCTGTTACGGCATCTATGCGATCTGGTTTTGGTGCTAATTGCCCTGCGTCCACCGTGGTGAACTCAGCGAAAGATCCATAGCCGCCGGCAGCATTTGCCTCAC
>JAQGHB010000036.1 GCA_028289045.1 Candidatus Saccharimonadota bacterium | reverse complement strand
GACGCTCTCAGCGCTCGTATACGTGCTATACCGTATTGAGCGCCGACCGTTGGTACTAGGCACACTACTGCTAGCCCTTGCTTCCATTTTGCTGCTCGTGCCAGCTCAGCCCTACCCAGGCGGCATTTTACCGGTGAACATGGCCATGCTTGCGACGCGTAATGTAGAATATGCTGTCTTTGTCGGCGCATTAGTGTTGTTGGCCAAATCGCCGCGCCTGAGAAGTCTCAAGTTTTGGATAGCCGTCGCCGTGCTCAGCCTATTGCTAGCCAGTGACCGCTTATTCCTTGGGCTAAGCGCCGGTGGCGCCATGATTGCTTTGATTGGCTTTTCGCTATCCCGAAGTTGGACGCTCGTCAGCTTGGCTGTGCGCTGGCTGATCGCGACAGGTCTGGGGTTACTCGGTGCCAGCATCATCACCTGGTTAGTTGGTTCGGTGTTTAATCTCACGCATATAGTTGGTGGATCGAGCAGCACGCCGTACGGGCTGGTGCACGGCGCCAAAAACGGCCTGGAAGGCGCAATTTTTGCTGTTCTCGGTTTCTTTACCAATTTTGGTGCCAACCCAGCTGCCGCAGCCACTGAATTCAGACAAATCCCCCACGAATTGCAGCATAATCTCCTTGGTCTCGGCGGCCCAGCCTACCTGATCAATATTGCACTCGTGCTACTCGGGTTGTGGCTAACCGGTCGTTTTTTGTGGCACTATCTCACCCAAAGTTATAAAAACCGAAACATCAACCTGGACGTACCTGCTAAACTATCGTCTATGCTTGTGTGTTCAGCTATTGCCGCCCTAGCCAGCTATGTCGTAACGCAACATCAGTTCGCCGTCGATGCCCGTTACCTCGGCATTGCCCTGTTCACCGTGTTTATCGCGGCCACTACTTTTGGCAGGAACAAAAACTGGCGGGCTGAACATCTCGTTTTGGCCGGCGTCATACTAACCGTTGGCATAGTATCTGGCGCGGCCTCCGCAGCCCAACATACCCAGACCAGCATCTCTGCCCAGAGTGACATGCATAGCAGAGACGAACTCATTGCCCAAGCCATGAAAGGCCGCCATTCTAAGGTGTTAATCGGCGATTACTGGCGTGTTTTGCCTACCAAGCTGGCATCCAGTAATCAGCTCACAGTCTGGCCGCTATCGGCCTGTACGCAGCCACGAACGGTGCTCACAAGCGAGGCTTGGCGCCCAGAGTTGACCACTCACGGCTTTGCCTATCTTCTGACTTTCGACCGCGGTCTGACCGATTATCCAGACTGCAACCTTAAAGAAGTCCTCGCTGCCTACGGGCGCCCCAATGCCAGTCTGCCCATCTCCGGCACGCTGAGTAACCCCAAAGAGCTACTACTTTTCTATGATCACGGTACCCACAAGAGCGCGCCGCTCATCCCGCAACCACGATTAGCGCCGGCCACCATTTTGCCGATCTCAACCGATGAATTACCCAACACAACCTGCGACGGCCCAACCGTCATGAATATAGTGGCCCACCAGGATGACGATTTATTGTTCATGAGCCCCGATTTGCTGCATGACGTCAAAGCCGGCCGCTGTGTCCGAACCATCTACCTCACTGCCGGTGACTCCGGTAGCGATAAATTCTACTGGCTGAGTCGCCAGCAAGGCTCCGAAGCCGCCTACTCTTCAATGACGGGCAGCTCAAGTGCCTGGGTGCAGCGCATCGTAAAATTATCAGATAAAGAATACGTCACGGTTGCCAATATGCGTGGTAACCCAAACGTGTCACTGGTGTTTATGAATCTGCCAGATGGCAACTTGAAGGGCGAAGGCTTTCCCAATTCGCGCCACGAGAGCCTCGTTAAGCTCTTGAATGGCCAAATCCCCGTCATGCACGCCGTCGATGGCCAATCGACGTTTAGCTCCGACGGACTGGTAGCTGCCCTCGCCAAATTAATGCATGTCTACCAGCCAGCCGAGATCCGCGCCCAAAGTGACGTCCAGGGCAGGCAGTTTACCGATCACGCTGACCACCTCGCAACCAGTCACTTCGCTCAAAAGGCCCATGCGACCTACGAGCAACGACAATTTAGCGGCCTCGTCCGCATACCTTTTAAGCGTTACATTGGCTACCCTGTCCACGAGATGCCCGCAAATATATCTGGCCAAGACCTTGCCGACAAACAGGCTGCCTTCCTCATTTACGCCAAATATGACGGTGCCACCTGTCACTCAATCGCGGCTTGCTCAAATACCTCAGTCTACGGGTTCTACCTTACTCGCCAGTACCAAGAGAAATAGCTTTAGGATACAAAAGAACCAGGCTGCCATCACTGGTCGTCTCCGAACCCATTGGCTGACCGAGCTGGGCCATGACCGAAGCGGGAGTGCAGACGTTCGGAGTGTTCGTGATCACATTGGTATCGAATATTAATGCCACAGGTGTGTTGCTTTGCTTGGCCGTCTCCGCGAAAGCTGTATCCATCGAATAATGCGTTTTTACTAATGACCCATTCAGGCAACCAAGGGGCAAAAGCTGTTTCGCGGGCAGACGATAAAGATACTGTGCCGATATCGCCGTGTCTGTACTGGCATACGACGTAGCTCCAGGATGCGCCAGCATATACGTATGAACGCTTGCTAGATGCGCGTCTTTGGGGAAATTCGTATCCCAGTTTTGTGCCAACGCCCCGCCTAATGCCACAAAATTACCAATCAATACGGCAGCAAAGCCAACCAGCACGTAGGTGCGCTTCATTCTGTGATACTGAACGAGCGCTGCTATCAGGATCACGGCAGGAGCAGTCATGATGAGGTACCTTGAAGTATCTGCTTGGACGGCCTGACCGCTGGCAACATACACCACGATATTCACTCCCAGAATAATGCTGATGAGTAGAAACAGCTTGTTCGACACGCGTTTTTTTAAGGCTGCAAAGACGCCACCACTTAGAATAAATGCCAGTAACGCAATATTCACATATTCCCTCAGTCGTCCTGCATCCTTACCGCCTTCAAAGACAACAACGAATGACTTCACCAGTCCCTTGCCGCTTTCCAGCAACCACGCCTGCGAGAGCTGAGATGCGATCGCATTATGAGGTTCGGCAAAGCTCAGAAGCAAAAGATGCTGGCTCAACAAGAACAGTAATTTTGATACGACAAATCCACCAGCCACAGCCATTAAAAGTTGCAAAACCACCCGCCACTGATATAGTCTTCGAGCGCTCAACACTGCTGCGTACCCCAGTAAAGGCAGGGCTGTCATATAAAGTTGCAGCATATCGGCAAAAAACAGCAGGCCACTAAAAGCGGCAATACCAGTTCCCCACTTCCATGTCGGCTCCCGCAAGAATCGCAGGCCCATGTAGAGTAAAAAGACGCCACCTGCCACTTCCAAATTTCGCGAATTGGTAAATTCTATCCAAAACACCGAGCCGGCAATAGCTCCCAACCACACCAGAGCTCCATAAAAAAGTTTTGTTGGTTTAACCTTGAACTCAGCCAGAATTTTCTCGAGCGCAATTCCCAAAAGAATGAAAGTAGCGACATTAATCACCACAGTCAGGGCTATAAGTTTCAAACGTGGCGACCCTGGTAACAGATCGAGTGGCATGTATAACAGCAGCATTTTAGGCACATACGCGGTGATACCCATATGAGCGCTCGTCATCGTGCCATGCAGCCACTGCTGCACAATTACTTGTTGGCTGACGAGGTCAAAGATCGTGCGCTGGTTAAAAAACCTAAGCAGGGTCCACATAATCACAAACACCGAACCAGCACTGTAACTCAGCACGCGAATGTGGGTCGTGATTGCTCGCCGCAGCGTTTCTATTGTCATCTCCGGCTCATTATATAGATCAATGGGTTTTTGCGTCTATTCTCTTTTATCTTTCTTTGTGGTTTGTACCCGACAGGATGGCGGGCTTCGCCCTTCTCCGCTGCGGCGTGCTCGAAGCAAGCTTCTGCGCGCGTCCTCACTCCACCGTACCTACTTCGTAGGTTCAAACTCGCTACGCGAGTTAACCAAATAAAAATATCCACACTGGGTGGATATTTTTATTTGGTGTACCCGACAGGATTCGAACCTACGACCTTCGGCTCCGCAAGCCGACGCTCTATCCAGCTGAGCTACGGGTACTCGCTGTTTTGGCTTTCAATTTTGAAAGCAACAGGGGTAATTTTAGCATGTTCAGAAGATAAAAGCTAGCCTCCACAAGCATCCGACTCGGGAAAGCTCAACATTATTGACAAATATGCTTCTATGATGTATAATGCATCTTAAGGTTACGCAAAACAAATACACAATAAAAGGAAAATACATCATGAGTGCCATTACAGAATCTGCTCCACAAGCCACCGAATTACCCCTAGAACCACATCAGATGGAGCAGCAAGCACGTCAAGCCACCTGGGAAGAAGCCCAGCAGCTTTTGGCCGAAGGCAAACCAGAACTGGCGATGGCAAAAAAAGCTGAGGCAATTGGTCTGCAGCCACTTGAAGGCCGCTTTACGAGCATGGCTGCACAGCCTATATATAAGCGCAAAGATCTTCACGACCTCGGTGTACCATTAGTTGACGGCACGGCACGTGCCCGGAGTCTTCAAGTTACGGCAGTTGCTGCCCTCTATCCTAAATCTAGTAATCCAGAACAACTGCTGGCGGCTACAAAAAATGCTGCCAACCAATTGCCCAATGAAGGCATTCAGCCTGCGATCAATCAAGCAAAAAAGGCTCTGGATGGCATTTATGCCAAGCGCCAAGAACTGCAGGCCGAGAAAGCCTTCACGGAAGTTGGTGTCTTTACTGCCAATAGTGGCTTTATCGCGGCTCGCGGTGGCAACGGTGACTTGCTCGTTGGAAAGTATACTCCTGAAAATCTCAAAGCCTTAGAGGCTGCTGGTTATCGTGATGGCGAGGGAGATATCACCCTCTTCGTCCCCTTTAGCAGTAATGAAGCCTCACGCCAAGATGTGAAATGGGTACAAGGCACTGGCGCCGGACCCGTACCAGATTCACTCTTAAATAACCTATAGCACGTAAATGTGTAGCGAGCTGATATAATTCATCGGTTTGCTACACTAATTCTAGACTATCGTTTACGGAGAGGTGACCGAGTGGTTGAAGGTGCTGCTCTCGAAAAGCAGTGTACGGGCAACCGTACCGAGGGTTCGAATCCCTCTCTCTCCGCCATACAAAAATACCCCATTAATAGGGGTATTTTTGATGTAACTCCAAACGGCTACTGAATTAAGCGGGGCCGTTTTGGCGGTCCTGGTTGCACTGGCCTTGGTTGTGGAGCTTCTTGCGGCGTGCCTGCTGCTGGCGTCTTGGGTGTTCGTGGCCCGCCACGATATATGAGGGCTGCCCCAAGCAGTATTGCTCCTATGACCAAAAACGCGATGCCAAACCACAGGTCAACTTTCACAATCTGCTGCTCTACCAGGTGTAGGAAGTCGGTCAGCGACTGTTGGAGCGGTCCGCTGCTAGTTTGATTGAAGGCTCGTTTCTCTACCTGGCTCAGGGCGTGGTCACCGATAAGTTTAACCGCTATCAACAGGACACCACTAATAATGAAGACGGTACCGACTCGTCGTACGCCATTTTTTCGGCGCGACGCAAGCGCCACGATCCCAAAAAGGCTCACAAGCGCGAGCAGCGCGTAAATCCAGGGTAATTTTGTCCCCAGCTGATATAGCTGAGGGGCTTTCGACAACTTTTGATAGTACGGCTGACTTTGCTCGTTCGGGCGAAGCTGGCTGGAATTAGCGGTGATAACTGCGGTGTTCAAAAAGTCATCACTACTGTTGAGCTGTTGCGTAACCTGCGCTGCTTCGGTGGCCGGCACAATATTTGGTGGACGGCATGGCAGCGCGAATGGATCAATATTCGCCAACTCGTTTTGTAATTGTTGCAACTGGGCGACCGAGCAAACAGGCAGTCCGGTTAGGTACGTCTCGACTGATTTGCCTGCCTCCGTGGCGAAGTTTTGCTTGGCCTCAGTGAGGTCCACGCTAAATTCAGGAGTCGGCGTCTTGCCTTCCAGCCACGCGTAATTGCCGTGAAGCACTGTACCGATATCCTGTTTGAGCATTGTTGGCGTAAAGGCCGACTTGGCGGCGGCTTTGATAGCCGGATCACTGAATGTTACTTTGGTCGAGGAAATGGTGGTGCTCGATTTTTGAGCTTGCTCCAGCGCATTATCTATAAAGTGGTCATAAAATTTGCTCTGGTCCAGCCAGCCCTCAATTTTATCCGGATGCCGGAGCGCCATGTTGGTGCTTACGGCCTGAGCCCCACCGACTAAGCTCACCAATAGTAATAGAGATAAAATTCCTACTGCTAGTTTACGAAGTGACATCATATGCTTATTGTAGTCGAGCACTGGTTTTTAATAAAGGCAATATTCAAAGGCGTAGGTGCCGTAGTTAAGGTAATTATCCCTTTACAACAAGTAAGTAGTAGCGTAAACTGTTAATATGAGTCAAAAGTTTACTATAACTGATTTTTTGAATCGTTTTCCCAATAGCGATTCATGCCTTGAAGAAATAAAGCGGCTCCGGTGGGGGGATAGTCACATCTGCCCTAAGTGCGAGCGCTCCAGTAATTTTTATAAAGTTAAAGGCCGGACAGCCTACGCTTGCCAGTTCTGCGGGCACCACTTATACCCCCTTGCTGGCACTATCTTCGACAAAACCTCTACACCTCTAACTTCTTGGTTTTACGCTATATACCTAATGGCGCAGACACGGTCGGGCATTTCTGCAAAACAGCTACAGCGCGAGCTCGGGGTTACCTACAAGACTGCGTGGCGCATGTTTAAGCAAATTCGGTTGCTACTCAGTGATGATGGCGATATTAATAACTTGCAGGGTACTATCGAAGTTGGCTAGACATATGTTCACCCCGATACGGTGTTTACCGCCATTGTGACGCCAAATATTTACTGAGTTACGCCAACGAGTACGCTTTCCGCTACAGCCACCGCAACACACCAGCACAAATGTTCGACCTATTCCTCGGTCAAATCGCCGGCACGAAGTTTACTCGGGGTTAGACGCTTTATTAAGAGCTTTGCTAAAGTCGTTTTCGGCGTTATCGCGCCCACCGGCGTCTAGGAATTTACGCAGTTTTGCGTCCGGCGTTTCTTTTGGCTTAGTTTCGGCGCGTAGGTGTAACTTGGTTTGCTTACCATAACGTTCAAATGCTTCAAGTAGGTGGTCTTCAAACTCCGCCCAGTCTTTCGATATGCGCATGAGCACGATTAACTGCGACAGGTGCTTCTCAAGGTTGGGGTTGCCTACATCAATAGTTAAGAACTGGTGGTGATGGTGAGCTCGGTGACCTTTATCTGCTAAAACAGGGTTTACTGATTTGAGCTCGTCTAAAACGCCATCTGGGAGGAGCTCGTACACAATTTTATTGGTGATTTTGCCGACGTACTGGCTACGCTTTTGAGTGCTCGCCTTGTACTCCCAGCCCTTAAGCCTGTAGATCTGCTGGTAGAACTCGTTAGGAAACCGCTTAGTCCACGGCAAGAGCTCCTCTGAGATATACGCGGCCAGTATTTTTTGGAGCTCGTCGCGTTCGCGCTCCTCTTGGTAGCCAGTAGCTTCGTCAACAAGTGCGAGAATACCAACTTTTGATAAGCTGCGAACGATTATCTCACTAGCGACAGCCAAGTGCTGTTGCTGCTTAACAAGCGCGCCGTCTTCGCGAGCTCGCAGATATACATCGCACACCTCTGGCAAAATACTAGCCTTGAACCCCGTTCGCATAGCTTTACCACTCTTAGAGAGGTACTCAAATTCGCGGAGCTCTTTCGAAAGCTGGGCGCTTATATATGGCTGTAGGTTCTGGGCGTCAATGAAGCTCGGGAACCCTTGCACCCTTGTTGTTTCAGAAAGAGCTCGTCCGCGGCGGGTACGTCCGAAAGCTCGGAAAACACCGGCTCGGTTCAAAACACGTGTTCCGTCATCGAGCACGGCAACTCTTAGGTTTACACTGCCGATAGGCAATGTACCCTCGTGCGTAGCTTTTTGTAATTTCTTGTCTGTCATAAGCCCTCACTTACTGTATTTGATAGGGACAGTGTATAAGAGAGTGCTACTTGTTGTCAAGTCATACTTGTACTGAGGGGATAACTGCCGTAGTTAAATATTGACAAATTTAATTATTATTTAATGAAGATAGTATATTGTTAAATTTAAATGGAAGAATTAGCAGAAGAACTTAGGCGATTGGCACATGCTTTGGATAGCTATTCACGACTTTATGAGGAGCTGTTAGTCGTACATCAAATTGGCCAATAGCTTTTACTAAAACTAGCCTTATTCGTTACAATAGAGTCATGTCAGACAGCCTTTTCACGAAAATCATCAGAGGTGATATCCCCAGCTACAAGCTGTATGAAGACGACAAAACCTACGCTTTCCTGGATATCCACCCCAAACAGCCCGGCCATACCCTGGTAATTCCCAAAAACCAGGTTGAATTCGTATGGGATCTGCCAGCAGAAGACTACCAAGCCCTCATGAATACCGTTCAAAAAGTCGCCAAGCACCTGCGTGATGTCCTGCAAGTCCCTTATGTTGGTGAGCAGATCGTTGGCATCGATGTCCCGCACGCTCATGTTCACCTTATTCCTTTCACGACCACCGAAGAGTTTCTGGCGCTTCCCTCATCTGGTGAGCCCGACGATGCCGCACTTTCGGAAATGGCAAAAAAGCTGGCTTTTTAAGGTACAATACAGATATGACACCGCTGTTTTCTATCTTCTTTGGGGCTGGTATCGCCGCCTTTGTCTATACAAAAATGGGCCGCCGCCTTGGGTATGGCAACCAAACCAATGTATGGACAGTGGTCATTGTCTCATTCGTGCTCTCTTCCATCGTTTTCTACACCCTTTTCTCTTTCATACCTTCCAACTAGCCATTTAATACTAGTTTCTGTTTGGAATTCCATCTGTTAGCTGGTATCATATGGCTATGGATGAGAAAGGGTTGGGCAAACGGCTCCAAAAAGCGCGTCAAGCTGCTGGTTTAACGCAGCAACAGCTGTGCGCTAAAGCTAATCTCAGTTTCTCTACTCTTACCAAAATCGAGCGCGGCGCCATCAAATCTCCCTCGATTTTCACCGTGCAGGCTATCGCCGCCGCCATCGGTCAGACGCTCGACGAGCTCGTCGGCTCCCCCGCCCTGCCCGTGCGCGACCTCAAGAAAACCAAGAGCGGCGTCAGCTTCGTGTATTTCGACATCAACGGCAGCCTGGTTCACTTCTTCCAGCAAGCCTTCACGCGCATCGCCGAAGAGCTCAATGTCTCCGCCGACACCGTCGAATCCACCTATTGGCACTTCAACGATGAAGTTTGTAGGGGCACCATGAGCCTAGACGACTTCAATCACGCCATGCAGACTCGTCTGAACGCTCCAGGCTTCGACTGGCGCAAATACTATCTCGATGCCCTGGAACCCATCGAACCCCTCCAGGAAGTCCTCAATTGGGCCAGCGAGCACTACAAAGTCGGCATCCTCAGCAACATCATGCCAGGACTCATCTCGGCCATGATTGCCGCCGGCAAGATCCCGAACATTCATTACGACGCCATTATTGACTCCTCCCAGGTTGGTACCATCAAGCCCGAGCCCCAAATCTACGATATCGCCACCAAAGAAGCCGCCGTCCCACCAGAGGAAATTCTGCTCATTGACGACACCCGTGGCAACCTGGTCGCCGCCGAACGCCAAGGCTGGCACGTCCTACTTTTCGACGACTACCAGATGGACGACACCATCACCAAGCTCCGCTCCGCCCTCGAACCCGCCGAGTAATCAGAGGTAACTACTTGCGCATATATTCGGCTATGCGCCGTCCTAGGCCAGGAAGATCACTCAGGCTATCAATAACATGTGCAGTCGGTGCTACTTCGACTTCATGTATGCGTCTGCCTATGGCAGCCATAACGTCAGGCCTAGGTAGTGGGGAGAGTGCTGGTTGCGGAAATTCTGATGCCATTTGGAATCCTTATTGCTCAAAGCGTACACCTTTGACCTAACAAGCACAAGCTTCTTATGGAATCAGGCATTGCTTACGCAGAGGCGAAACGTTTGGTCTCTTCTTGGATTGAAGACAGAAGTTCTTGAGCGTCGGTCAATTGTTGCTCGGTCTCGGCGACAACTTTCTCAGGAGCATTATCGACGTAACTCTTATTGGCCAGGCGGCCTTCCAGCTGCTTGATAACCGCTTGCTGCTTGCTTGCCTTCCCTTCCAACTCTTTGGAGTAGGCCTGAGCGGTCGCGGCGTTGATGTCCAGCCAGGCTTTTTGCTTGGTGCTGGTCAGGTATAGTCCACTGCTCTCAGCCGTTTCGGCCACGTCTTTCAAGCGAGCGAGCTGTTTCACTATAGTTGAGTTGTCCTGTAACAGAGGTGAATTAGCATAGTGCAGCGTTGCACCAGAGACTTTCAAAGCCTTCGTAATAAAGCGGACCTCAGAGATGATCGCCTGCAATTCGGTAAAGGCCTTCGCCTGCTTCTTGTCGCTCGCCAAAGGCTTCTGCAGTGTTCGGGTGGCCAAGATAGAGTCATCCTCCCAAGCCAGTGTCTGCCAGATCGTCTCTGTCACAAATGGCGCAAATGGGTGTGCCAGTGTCAAAACCGCCTCTAACAGATGGGCCAGCAGCGGCTTATTGGGCGCGGCTTTGCTGGCTTCGATGTACCAGTCGGCCAGATCATCCCAGATGAAGTGGTACAGCGTGTCATAAGCTTCGCTGAAGCGATAAGCATCCAGATCCGCACTAATCTTCTCCTGAGACTGTTGTAATCGTGACAATATCCAGTGATCAGCAGCTGTGACAGCTTCAACACCGGTACGAACCGGCTTATCGCCGATCAGATCTTCGATAAATCGTGCAATATTCCAGATCTTGTTACTAAAGTTGCGATTGGCTTCGATCTTGCCCCAGCCCCAACTTTGATCATTGCCTGGTGAAACGCCCATAATCAGCGCCATACGCAGCGCATCCGTGCCATATTTCGGAATAACAGTTAACGGGTCAATGATCGATTCCGGACGGCTCTTACTCATCTTCTTGCCATCTTCCGCGCGGACCATGCCATGCAGGTAGATATTCTTGAAGGGCACCTCGCCAGTCACGTAGGTGGTCGTCAGAATCATGCGCGCCACCCAGAAGAATAAGATATCCCAGCCAGTCTCCATAACAGAGGTCGGATGATAGGCTTGGAAGTCAGGACTCTTGGCCAGCAACTCCTCCAAAGACAGCGAATAATCCTGAGCCAAATTCTGATCGATCAGCGTGCTCCAAGTCCACAGCCCCGAGCTGAACCAGGTATCCAGGGTGTCGGGATCCTGCTCCCATTCATGCCAGCCCTCGCTCTGGTCAGTTGGCGGCTGGACGCCCACGTAGGTCTCTTCCCTGCCATCTGTGTCGGTGCGGTACCAAACCGGAATACGGTGGCCCCACCAGATCTGGCGGCTAATACACCAGTCGCGCAGATTATCGATCCAGTGGAAGTAAATCTTCTCGAAACGTTCAGGAATCAGATTGATGTCGTCGTCGCGAATAACGCTCTGCAGCACCTCTTTCAGTGACTGCTTCTTCCCTTTCCAGTCAACAACTGGCTTATTGACGTCAATGAACCACTGCAAGCGAATTTGCGGCTCAATTACACCCTTACCGCGCTCGTTAATAGCGACATTATGGTCATAGTTTTCATCAATTTTTAATAACAGACCTTTAGATTTTAGCTTCTCCACAATCTTCGGCCGCGCCTCAGCAATTGGCATGCCAGCAAACTCTTCGGCAACTGGCAGCAGCTTACCGTGAAAATCAATGATTTGCTCCTTGTCGAGCCCATGCCGTTCGGCAATCTCAAAGTCCGCATGGCTATGCCATGGCGTGATGGTCATAACACCGGTGCCAAAGCTCGGATCGGCCGCCTCAT
>JAQGHB010000026.1 GCA_028289045.1 Candidatus Saccharimonadota bacterium | reverse complement strand
CGTATCATAATTAACCTATGTTGGCCACGTTGAAACAAACGGCAGAGCTGGTGGAGCTCTTCAAAGTACACGGTCTGAAGCAGACATTCCGAAAAGGTGATTTTATTATCCGCCCTGGGGACAGCCCTCAGGGCGTTTTTTATATCGGCGAGGGATTAGTCAAAGCCTACGACATTACCAAGTACAACGAAGAAAATCTGCTGATCATCCGCAAGCACGAGGAAATTTTCCCTCTGATTTGGGGCCTCACCGGTCAAGAACGCCAGGTGATTTATCAAACGCTGGCCCCAACCACCACCTGGCAGATCTCGCGCGAAAAATTCCTAGAATTTATCGAAAGTAAGCCCGATGCCCTCGCACCCCTGCTCGATATGACCATGGAAATGTATCGCTTGCACAGCGAACGCATCTTGAATCTGGAGTATCGTACCGTTCGCGAGCGCATCATCTCGTTTTTGCTGACCATGAGCGAACGCTTCGGCAAGCCAGTCGACGACGGCCTGCTCATCGAAGTCCCCCTGCGGCACCAGGATATCGCCAGCTCCGTGAACGCCACCCGCGAAACCACCAGCCGTGAGCTATCCGCCCTGGAGCGCAAAGGCCTACTGACCAATAAGCAATCGCTCATCGTGCTGCGCGACCTGCCTGGCCTCCGTAAACATCTCGATTAATTATTTCCAATCGTGAACGAGATGTTCGATAGTTTTGAGCACCACGTCGTGATTGGGAACATCCTGAGTATCATAATAATGATCGGTGTCTATGTAGTCTTCGATTACGCTCAGGCAATAGAGGTCATCAGCCAACACGTGCATGCGATCGACCGCCTGCACGCTGGCAAATGGCGCCGCCACGATGAGCTTCTTCAGCGCTATGGGCTTCAAAAATTCATAGGCCAGGTCGATCGGGAATCCCGATCGCAGCCCGTCGGAAACCAAAATGATATTGTGATCAGTGAGTAGACGTTTGTCGATGGTGCCATCGCCGGTAATCAAGGCGTTCATTTGATGCATTTGCAGCAATTTTTCCTGCTCCACAAAGCTGTAATATTCACTGAGCTGCTCGTCGATTTCACCCTGAGAATACCGATGATTATACGACATGGCCCCGCCCTGCGTGATCCCCGCGATCGGATCATTTTCGCGCGGCAAGGTAATTTCCCCCGTGACTAATAAGGTGAGTGCGCAGTGTAATTCCTGGGCAATCTGCGCGCCAACCATGGCGCCGCCATCGCCGAGAGCCACGACCGCACAGCGCTGACCATGATACTTCTGTGCTATCAGGCTAGCCAGCATACGGCCAGCCTGCAATCGTGAGGCAAAATACATGCTAGCAGTGTAGCATCTCGCTTACGTTTTCTGTAAGAGGTAGAAGCGTTCCTGATTGCCCTTGGAGCCGCTTACTTCCGAATCGGCTTTATCGAGAATTATAAAGTACCCGCGGGCCCAGGTTTCAAAATCTTTCAATATATCGCGGCGCATTTTATCGTTTTTGATAACGCCCTTATGCTTCAGCGAGCTCTGCCCCGCCTCGAACTGCGGCTTGACCATCACCACAATCTGCGTCCGTTTAGCACTCAATTTCACAACTGACGGCAAAATTTCACGCAGTGAGATGAACGAAACATCCGCGACCACAATGTCGATCGCTTCGTCAGTCGTGAAATCACGAATATCGGTTTTTTCGTGTAACTCTATTTGCGGGTTGCCGTGCAAACTCGGATGGAGCTGGTCAGTGCCAACATCGACGGCTATGACTTTTCGGGCACCGTTTCGCAGTGCGTAATCAGTAAAACCGCCAGTGCTGCTGCCCACATCTAGGACAACCTTATCTGTGAAATCGAGCTTTAGGGCCCGCGCCACAGATGCTAATTTCAGTCCCGCTCGGCTAACGTATTGCTCGGTAGCCGTCAGTTCAACATTGTCCGTCTCGCTAACCGCATGGCCAGGCTTGGTAATGACCTTACCGTTCACCTTCACATGGCCTAGCTTGATATAATTTTCGGCCTGGCTGCGTGTTGGCACGACGCCCTGCTTGAGCAATGATTGGTCGAGGCGGCGCTTCGTCATGCTAACTCCACAGTAGCAACAACTTCTTTGTACCCACCTTTTTGTTCGACGATATAGAGCCTATCGCACATGAATGTAGCGCCCATCTGAGTTTGTTCACTTTTTTGGTTGGTGACATGCGGTCTATAGTCACGACGAAGCCTTGTGGTCTCGTCGACTAACCAGGCACCATGGCGTTTTAATCCGTCTCTTACTATTTGTTCAATCTGAATAAACGACGTTGGTAGCTGCACTAGATGGGCCGTCTTGCCTTTGCTATGGCCGAACTGAGAAGCTCCCACTAAGACGACCTGAAACGACTTAATGCCCGCTAAAGCCTGTTCCAGCTCCTTTGCTAAATCTTCTGACTCCAGCGCCAATCTGAACCAGGGCACAATAGTTACGTGCAGTGGCCATTCTGTGAAACGATCGCCTACTCTATGTTGAGTGGTGAATGCACATACGAGGCGATCACCCGGATGCATACTAACCTTTCACACGTTCGCGGTAGGCACCAGTGGTGGTATCAACCGACAAAACATCACCTTGTTTAATGAAAGCAGGAACTTTGATGGTGATACCAGTTTCCAGCGTAGCATCCTTGGTGATCGACGAACTGGTGTCGCCTTTTACGGCATCTTCCGTATAGGTAACAAGCAAAGGCACGTTTTTGGGCAGTTCGACGTTGATTGGGCGGCCGTCAAAGAATTGCAGCTGCACGCGGTCACCTTCTTTGAGGTAACCGGCACTGTCACCGACCAAATCGGCCGCAACTTCGAACTGCTCGAAGCTGTCTTCATTCATGAAGAAAAAAGTTGTGCCGTCGCTGTACAAATACTGCACAGCATCGGTTGTAACATCGGCGCGGTCGAGCTGTTCGTTGCCTTTAAATGTTTTCTCGAGCACCTTGCCGTCGAGCAAACTTTTGATGCGCACATTAACGATGGAGCCGCCACGGCCCATTACTTTCTGGTTGTAATCGACCACGCGAAAGGGCTGGCCTTCCCACTGGAAGACAGTCCCTTTCTTGAGATCTGTGATGCTTAACGCCATAGGCCTCCTAGTTGTTAGCGACAAATGGTAGCAATGCGATGTGTCGGGCGCGCTTGATAGCGACGCTCAAACGGCGCTGCTGACTTTCGGTCAGACCAGTCTTCTTGCGAGACTCAATCTGCCCGTAGACGTTCACGTAACGCTGCAAGGTCTTAAAATCCTTGTAGTCGAAATACGCCACATCCGTACGATTCTTAAATATCTTTGCCATATTTTATCCTTCTTCTTTCGTTACTTATAGTGCAATGCTCTTAAAAGCTTCGTAATCATCACCTTCACCCTTCAGGTAGCGATGGGCGAGCTTTGCGACTGCAACCTGCTCTTCATCGGGCCAAACACCAAAACGTTCATAGTTTTCGTAGTCTGTAGTATATGCCAGCGCATCGTCTAGCTGTGTGTCGACTGCGACAGGCAACTGATCCCCTCCACCTTCTCCAAAATTCCTGTAAGTATTTAGAGCAAACTGCCACATGCTTTCATACGTAACATCAGCATGATGCTGGCCTACCTCACGATGCAACGCAAGTGTAGCAGCATACGACGCTGTTGGCGGTTGAATCAGTTCTGGAAAATCGAAATCTGCTAGTTCTGCCATTGTTTTTCCTCCTAGAATGGGATGTCGTCTAGGTTGATTGGTTCGTCGCCGATGTCTTCAATGACGACATCGTCTTTCTTTGCAGCTTTGCTTGGGGCGGGCTTGCTAGAGCTGGCCGCTGGTGCATCAGATGATGCTCCTGCGCTGGATCCGCCGGCGCTACCGCCGTCTTCACCACCACGGCTATCGAGGAAGGTTACGTCGTTTGCCAGAACCTCTACCTTACTGCGCTTGTGACCATCTTGCTCCCATGAGCGAGATTGTAAGCGTCCCTGCACGAGGCAGCGACGGCCCTTACTCAGGTACTGCGCAACGCGTTCGGCCAGTGGCCCCCAGCAGACAATATCGATGTAGTCGGTGGCTTCCTGCCACTCGCCACTAGCATCTTTATAGCTGCGGTTCAGAGCGAGACTAAAGCTAGTCACGTTCTGCCCTGTTGGTGTCTGCCGTAATTCGGGATCTCGGGTGAGATTACCCATTAACGTTACTTGGTTGAGACTTCGTGCCATACTTGCACCCTCCTTATTTAAAAGACATATGTCTTCGCTTAATTGGTACTTTTACCCTACGCCTGTGACTTTGCAGTCGTCAAGCTTACCCTGCCAAATCTTAAATTTAGTTAGGATTCTTCGTCGGTTTTTTCGTCATCACCACCGCGATCACCGCGTTCAGCTGCCTTGGCAGCTTTCTCGGCTTTCAGGACCTCGGCTTTGGCAATTGCTACCAGGTCGGGCTTGGTGATGAGAAAACGAATAACTTCGTCGGTGATGTTCAGCGTACTCTCCACTTTAGCAACGCCTGCTCCAGGCATTTCTACGGTGTAGATGACGTACACAGCGTGCTCGTTGCCTTTGATAGCGTAGGCCAGCTTGCGCTTGCCCCAGTTATCAGTAGCGGTGATCGAGCCACCATTGTCGGCTACGATCTTCTTGACGCGGTCCTCGGCCTTGCTCAGGTCGACTTCCAGATCAGGATGATACAAAACAGCCAATTCGTACTGAGTCATTGTGATTCCTCTCCTTTGGTTACCATGTCCGATAAGGTCATGGACAGCCCATACGCACAAGTGGCTATGAGCTGAAAGTTGATAGTACCAGGATTATACCTGATTCACCCCTGTTGGTCAACTAAAAAGCTCCGGCCATTGCTAGCCGGAGCTTACTCACACGTTTTTGTTATAACGCTTATGTTAGAAAATTTTGGCAAATTTGGCAAGTCTTTTTAGGCTTCGTCGTCTGCAGCAACGGCGGTGAGATCGTCTGCGGAGGTAGCGCTACTGCCAAAGACATCGTCCAGTGAGCTCACGAGGACTTCACGAGGCCGTGAGCCATCGGCTTGCCCGATGATGCCCTGCTCTTCCATTTGCTCGATCAGACGGGCTGCGCGGCCGTAGCCGATGCGTAGGCGGCGCTGCAGCAGACTGGTGCTGGCTTTCTTGTTCTCGATCACCACGCGTACGGCGTCGCGGAACATATCGTCGTCGGCGTCGTTAGCGCCATAGTCAGCCACGATACCGCCCTTGCCATTGAGCTGGACGGGCTGCGACACGACTTCGTCATCATACTGCGGCGGGCGCTGCATACGGATAAAATCGGTGACCTTAGCGGTTTCGCCGTCCTCGATCAGGGCAGCCTGGACGCGCTTTGGTTTGGGCATGTCGCTAGTTAGTAGCAGCATGTCACCACGGCCCAGCAACTTCTCGGCACCCATTTGGTCGATAATGGTGCGTGAATCAATCTGAGAAGCCACGGTAAATGCAATACGAGCCGGCACGTTGGCTTTAATGAGACCGGTGATAACATCGACAGACGGACGCTGCGTGGCCA
>JAQGHB010000013.1 GCA_028289045.1 Candidatus Saccharimonadota bacterium | reverse complement strand
ATGGCAGCATAACCCTTCCGAATGAAACGCCTCAGGAAAGCACACTTTTATACATAGCTCGTGAGCAATCCACGGCCCTAATGACGCAGCTTGAGGCCGTAGAGAATTTCGTGGATGAGTATGGAATATACACCGCCGGAGCTATTATTAACACTTTTGGGATTTATAACTTTGCACGACACGACGCCGAGAAGCTCATTGCTCAAGAAGAGGCCTGGCGCCTCGGTAAGCCCATAAACACTGTGGTTGTTGACGCACGCAGCGACTGGAATTCTTTCAAAGGCAACGACTTCCACATCGAAGACCTGGACTATGAAGGTATGTTCTTCTTTGAAGCCAACTCGGGCGCTGATACGGCACGAATCGCAGTCACGGCAGGACAGCACGAAAGATCTCAAGGACGCGAACCGGCCGTAGAAAAATTCATCGTTCATGGTCATGGCGCCCCAGGCCTCATCGTAATGGGAGTTAATCGCGAAGCCATTGATATCAAAAGTTACACTGAAGCCGCACAGAAAGCGTCTACGATTCACGCGAGTGAAGTTAACGATTACAAAAAACATCTCGGGCCAGATTTCGAGGTGATATTACAATCCTGTTCGACTGCCGGAGAAGCACTGGAAGGCAAGAATATTGCCGACATTATCAGTGAGCGCCACGATGTACGCGTTATTGCTTCTAATAGTGCTGTTTACGGGCTAAGAATACTCGAAGATGGTTCGGTGAAATTTGAAACCAATGAGGCTGATCACCAGCAAGTCGTATACGAGAGCCCCTAAATCCGTGCTCCGTTATGATTGAAGTGATTGATGGTGATTGACGATAGTCCCTGTACGACTCGGAGGGCTGAATTTTAGTCATCACGATTTGCCATAGCTGGAGCTTGCGAGCTCGGAATGCACCAGCGCATGACAACAAATAGTACTCCTACATACGATAAAAGCGTTCGTTGTACATATCTTTGATTTCCGGGTAATGCTTAACAAAGTTCTGTCGACTTCTCAACTATTTGCCCCATGGCAATCAACTCCTGTATGATTTGGTTCCATTTCGTCAAAGGCGGGCCTACCATTTTCTAGGTTCCGTTAAAGCTCCTCTGTAAAATGAGGAGCTTTTTGATATAGTTGGGCTATGCAGGAAGTCTTTGCTTTAATTTCAGCCATTCTCATCTTAGTAGCAGCGCCTCCATATGTCATAGACACATTAAAAGGCAAAACTAAACCCGAACGCGTAACGTGGTTAATATTCAGCGTGCTTGGCCTCGTCGCCTTTGTGTCTCAACTATCCCTAGGAGCTTCTTGGTCACTGCTGTTTTCTGGGCTGGATACAGGTGCGAGTGTACTCGTATTCGCGCTGGCTTTGAAGTATGGTGTTGGCGGTCACACTAGGCTCGATGTTGCTGCTTTAATCATCGCAAGTATTGGTGTGGTCATTGCTGTTATTGCTAAAGAGCCCGTAATCTCATTGCTAGGAGTGGTTCTGGCTGACATCTCAGGTGTAGCGCTTACTGTTAAGAAAGCTTTTTTGAGTCCTGCCAGCGAGACTGCTATCAGCTGGCTACTGGTAGGTACGGCATCATTTTTTGGTCTGTTATCTACTGGAAAGTTCAGTTTTGGGCTAATCCTGTACCCCCTCTACCTAATGATTGTTAATTACGCCGTACCATTCGCACAATTTTTGGGTCTTCGTTATAAACAACTTCCAGCTAGCTCAAAGAATGAAGCATGAAGACTATCCGGCGAGTTATTCTCATTAAAGTTTTTACCCTCTGTTAAGCAAATGCTTGAATTCTTGGGATGTCTCAAGACTAGTTCAAATCCACCGACTTAGACTGCAACAGATGTTTCACCCCTTACCTTGTCTACTATTTGTTGCATGGCTATCAGCTCAAGCTTCACTTGGTTCCAGTTCGTTCCTAGCACGCCTACCAAGCATAAGCACTATTCACTTATGTTGGATTCTTGAGTATCATAGCTACGTGGACACAAAACAGAATGAGACCGGAAATATCATCATTATTTTTCTGGCCTCTATTCTTAGTGTAATTTTTATCATTATTGTTGGTATTGGTGTGTTTGCAGGTATGGCGAGTCACGGGTGCAGCTCCAAGGAGAAAAAACTTGAGGCAAGCGCGCAACAAAAGCAGGACTCATTAAGCGCTCTTACAATTATTAGTGGCCAGCAAACATCAGCTCAGGGCTCAGCAGGTGGTGATTGTCTGACTGGAAGCGACGATACTCCAGCAGCTAGAGCAGATATAGTGACTAGTCTTACATCAGCAAAAGCCCAAGCCGACGTACAACAAAACCTGTCTAAAGAAGGATATACCCTAAAAGATACGCCAGAACTATACAATAGTGGTGACGAGATATATGGAGTATCTGAACGATATTCTAAAGAAACACAAACTATCGATATAGAGTATCGATTAGCCGACACATTCATATGCGCTCCCATACAGAATAGCCCCTCGTCCCCTGTAGGTAAACCAGGCTGTGATGCTACTGCAATAGCTAACCTTTCTTTGAAGGACATCAACGTTACATACTATTGAGTACTAGGGATTCGCCCCTCACGAGCTTTACTATTTCCCACATGGTTATCAGTTCTCGTTTAATTTGGTTCCAATTCGTTCCTATCACGCCTACCATTTTGCTTATGCATAAAAGTCTCTCTTAAGACATACTCGTTATTCTAAGAATCTTGGCCTCGAATAATAGCGCCAGCCCAAGCTTCAATCCGCGCAGCCTCTGCCTGATCTGCAAGCTCACGTAAATGTGCAGGTATAGGACCAGCATCTTCGGTAATGGGCGCAGAAGGCTCAACTTCAAAATCAGTTTTAACTCCCATTAAACCTAACAATGACATTGGCCGCTTACCGCCTCCAAGAGCTTCGGGGGGAACAGAGTTACTGCCTTTTTCAAAATCAGTCATAATACTCCAAACTATACACCCATTTCTCATTTTGTCAACATCTACTTTATCGGTATTATAATCGGTTTAATAACACTATCCTAGGCCGCATCAGGGGCTTGTTTACGTACTTCGTTCACTATTTGCCACATGACTATTAGCTCTCTCTTTACTTGGTTCCAATTCGTTCCTAGCACGCCTACCAAATAGACATATCGTCAAGCTTATGCTTGTATATATTTGTATCAGATGCTTTAATACAACTTATGAAAAGCCCAATGTCTGAATACCCACGTCTGTGCCCAGGGTGCCCACTGGTCCCTGAAGGTACAACCGCTGAATTGACAGGATTAGAAATGCTCTCTGAGCAGGAAATGCGTGACTATAAGTACGGAGGCGATGGTCCAGCCTCAAGTCAAATGGCCGACGAAAACTTATCTAATGTTCTTGTCACTACTTTTACGGTAGTTGAATCCAGAAATCCAGAAGTAAAAGTTGGGGATACGGCAGAAAGGGTTATACGCACTCGAGGCCGCACACATCAGCAAATCAAAGACGGGTTTGAAGCGTGCGGGGAACCAATAGACAAACCCTGTAGGCTTGCTCGGGCAATGGGCAAATCTGCTACTTGTGGGCCTGCCGATAAACCATTCAGTTCTCTCTACGCCAAGAATAATTCAATGCCCCCGCTTAAGTAGTAACGGTAGCTTCTTCCCTCACCTGCCTCACTATTTCCCACATGGCTACCAGTTCACCTTTGACTTGGTTCCAATTCGTTCCTATCGCGCCTACCAATTTCTAGCTCCTGCTTAAAATGAGAGGCATTTGTTATAGTTAAGCAGTAATGACAAATAAACACGCGGGCGGATACAGCCCAATAGCTGTCTTGTTCGCGCTCATCATAATTGTTGCAGTCGGCCTTATTGGGTTTAGAGTTTTTGGAAATGCGGAAAGCAAGGTGCCCGTAGGTACCATTTTTAACAATCTGCAGATGGCAAGTAAGCAAAAGTTTTCGGATACGCTCTTTGTTGGCAAAGTTAGCTGGCCCGCGGAAAATGGCACCGGCATGCCGCTTAAAGCCGGGGGATACCCGTTTAAGGTCAGCACCGAGAATATGCCCTCGCTACAGTTTGTAGGTGTTGAGACAAGCTCGCCAGAAGAGAGCCCTGAGTGCGCCGTCCAGGCAGAATTGCGACCAGCAAGTTGCCCTGACCCCAATGCCGATACTACTTCACCATCACCCGAAGCAATGCACCCAATCATTGCTGCTGAAATGAAGAAAGACGGCTTTAAACAGCAAAAAGCCTACAGTTATAAAGACACCGAAGACAACGGTGGCTACACGGCAACAATAGAGCCTTATGTATCGAAATCGCGCGGCTGTGTGTACGCTGACCGCCTTGACGTTCGCTTTAGTTGCTACGATAAGGCCGCCATTCAGCAAGCTGCGGCTAAGCTCTCACCATTCGTGACCCAATACGAGCAGCAATATCGCCCAACTGCAACAGTTTATTATGGGCCGTCGCTTATTAAGGGTAGTCAAATCGCTGGCTACAGCAAAGCCGAAATAATTGTTGTGGATGGCAATATCCGGAGAGTGGCGTTCTTCTACGATAAGGACAATGGTCCTTGGAAGTATGTTGCCCGTACTGATGATGAGTTAGGACTCAGCTGTAAGGAGCTACAGATTAAGCCAGACGTTCGAGCAGCTTTCCACGGTCAAATCTGTCAGTCAAACAATGGCGCAATCAGACTTGATAGTACGCAGCCTCAATAGCGCTTATTCAATGCTGGAACAGTTTCCTCCCTGATCCGCTTCACTACTTGCCACATAGCCACCAGCTCTCGCTTGATTTGGTTCCAGTTCGTTCCTATCGCGCCTACCAATTCCAGGCATACCTAAAGTTCCTCCTTCATGTAGGAACTTTTGTTTTTACTTATGCTTGCAAAGATGCCCTGATTGTAGTTAATTAGTATCCATGGAAGAGACCTCAGAAACACAAGCATCGTCACCCGAGGAAATACGAGCAGAACAAATTATGGAGCGTATGCGTGAACGCGGCTTCTATGCAGAGTGCTTTGGCTATACAAATAGAGGAGAGCTAAAAGAAGAGCGCTTCTATGCTCTTGTCTTGCCTCAAGCCGACTTCGATGCAGAGCTAGGAAAAGCAAATCAAAGTGCGAAGGCAAATTGGACAACTAACCGAGCCCAAGGACTGACAGATAAAGATTTCACTCCTTTAGCCGTACTTCCGTGGGAAACATTTATAGAGCAAAAGGGTCTTGTTTGGGATTGCGAAACACGAGAAGTGGCTTTGAGGGCTGCTGCAGCACCTTTTATGCAACCTGCCAGTGCATAAGGTTCAAGACCACTTGCTTAGACTGTAGCAGTGGCTTCTTCCCTTATCTGCTTTACTATTTCCCATATGGCTATCAATTCTCGTTTGATTTGGTTCCAATTCGTTCCTAGCGCGCCTACCATTTGAACCAAACTAGGACGGCTTTGAACAGTCCTTTTGTTATTATTGAGCTATGGAGAAGTACAACGTCGCAACAAAAGAAGTAGATTTCCATTTTGTATATCCATCGCCGAATGACATCATGCTTGCCAAACTCAAACAGGTTGCTGGTATTGAGGTTGACTCAATTAGTAGCGAACTTGATAACATTAAAAAAATTATTGGATATGCGCACAGTCTATTTACACATAATGGGGATAATACCCCGACATCATCCGACCCATTAACTATCCTTGAAGAAGCACGAGCAGGGCAATCGTTTCGCTGTGTAGAGTACAGTTCGTTGGCAGCAGGATTATTATGGGCGAACGGCATACCCGCTAGAACAGTTGGCCTTAAAACAAGTGACGTTGAAACTCGTGAATATGGTGCAGGACATGTTGTTATTGAGTTTTGGAGCAACGAGTTCAGTAAATGGGCGATGTGTGATGTTCAGGCAGGTATCATACCGCAACAGGAAAACACACCGCTATCAGCTTTTGAGTTAATTCAAAGAATAGATGAAAATGATTTGGTAGAGTACGTTCCCGTTAATGGTTCAAGGTTCTCTGGGAAAGGTACATATGATGACAAGCCAAACTATTCAGAATGGATTAGAGAGTATCTGTACTTTGTTGATACCCCAGTTCATTTAACACTCGGCAACGAAGACAAGCGAAAACAACAAATAGCCATGCTCGTACCGCTTGGTGTAGAGCCACCGAAGATGTTTCAAGGTATGTTTGAGATGAACGCCGTATATACTCATAGCGTTTTAGATTTTTATACTCAACCTTAAATGTGATAGTTCTAACCTAGATTGCTAGCTACTAACAGTAGCTAATGTCTTAGTGCTAAGAACTACTTCCCACATGGTTATCAGTTCAGCCTTTATGCTGTTCCATATCGTCCAATTCACGCCTACCATTTCCAGCCACTTTGAAAGCTCCTCTGTAAATTGAGGGGCTTTTGTTATAGTTAAGGTGTGCGGAACCTTTTAATTGCACTCAGCGGAATTGTAACCATTACTTCTGTCGTGCCTTACTCATATGAAATTGTTCGTGGCAAAACAAAGCCGCGGATAGTTTCATGGTTTACATGGATGCTGTTAACTGCCATTGCTTGTGCAGCTTCTTTTTCAGATCATCAATATCCAGCCGGCGTGCTCACTTTGTGCGCAACTATCAGTGTATTGCTTGTTGTAATACTTGGCTTTAAACATGGTGACAGAAAGTTTGAAAGACTTGATATTATTTGCCAAACAGGAGCATTAATAGGCCTCGCTCTATGGGCTACATTCGATTCTCCTGCTCTTGCTATCATCGCAACAATTACCATAGATCTTATCGGTTGTATCCCCACCATAGCGCATTCATGGCAAAAACCGTATGAAGAAACATCAGTGACATATGCAATGTCTAGTGTAGCTGGAGGTTTAGCATTTTTGGCAACTCAGGAATGGAAAATTACAGCCGTTGCTTATCCTATTTATCTTTTTTTAATTAACATGCTGCTGGCATTCGTCATTCTCTCAAGCCCAAATAAGAAGCTGCAGGGTGAGCCCGCACAGCTAAAAGAACTCTAGCCGCAGGCTCAATACCATTCATTTAGACTGTGACCGTAGTCTCTTCCCTAATCTGTCTTACTGTCTGCCACATGGCTATCAGCTCTCGCTTGATTTGGTTCCAGTTCGTTCCTATCGCGCCTACCATAACGCTTACACTTAAAAGCTCTTCGATATAGAGAGCTTTTGTTATGATGTTGGTATGTCAATGGCTGGCTTTTCTAAATCGTCCTTACGGATTACTCTTCTCGTGACACTGGTCGTCGTTTTATGCTTGGGCTTCCTGGGGTGGAGGGCACTGCACCATACCTCCAGCAAATCATACAGTACTGCCGTGAATGAGTGCGGCCAAAATCCCGTTATTGGCTCTGATGACGGAAGTAGCAAGACGTACTATCTCCCTGGCACAAGCAATAATGACATCTTATCTGAGTATGACCCGTCTAATGTTGACTTGTCACATTATTCAAATCCTAGATACTTTTGCTCAAAAGATATAGCCGTCCAAGCAGGCTATTCAGCACACGCATGTTGCGGCTTAGTCGTGCCGCGCTAAACCTTAACCATCGACTTTTTTCATTTACCTCACTATATTTACGCCTAGCTATGAGCGTATAATTCAGCTATGAAATGGTTTAGGAAAACTAAGTTCGTACATACACCCGCAAGTTTACCTGCTTACTTGATTTATTTTGTCGCTCTTATCTTTTTAGTGTCGGTTTTCGTGGCCGTGGATCGACAATCACATTCGGCGAGTGATACATTGTATGGCGTATTCCCATTCGTAGCTTGTGTTTTCTTATTAATTGAGTGGCTAGCTGATAAGACTAGTGGTTAAGGATAAGATTAATAATCAGCGTCAGTAAGAGGCTCAGAATCAAACTCGTAAGCCAAAAAACCTTTATTACCACGCGACCAGCTTGATTAGTGGCCATGCTTGGCCCGTAGCTTTTTGGGTTCTGCTGCGGGCTCAGGCGTGTATTCGAGTGCGACGATGCCCATAGAAATGCTGGCTATCAGGATGGACGTGCTATCCAGGAACTGCATTTGGTTTTGGTAGGTTGCACTTAATACCCATGATGTCAGCCCAATGGCCAGGCCGCCGACAAACAGTCGGAACCATCTATTGCGTGGTGGCTCAGTGAGAATCAGCGCGACCATTACGCTCATTAGCGCCAGTCGCAAAGCCATATACCCTGGCAACTGAGAGGCCAGCCAAATGGCCGGACTGGTCGGCGCGAACATAACGCAGATTACTAAAAATGCCAGTGTGATAAATGAGAACCACAAGATCGTTTTACTCATGAACCCTCCTTTTGCTAATGCATCAACTTGGTGTCATGAGTTTAGTATTTCTTCGCACTGCTCGCTGTAAATAAACTTACATAGAGCATGATTTAAGTCACAAGCGTTATGTGCTACTGTAGGAGATATCAGTAACAAACCGATAGGAGTCAGCATGTTAGCACAAATTATTACCGAGGCAACCGATGCAGTAGCAGCCGCCGTTAAAGGTGTCGACAATATTCTGGACGCCGTTACCGGCAGCGTGAAAGACCAGGTTGTGAATGTACTACAAGGCACAGGTGAAGTCGCCGGCACAGGGGTGGAAGCAATCGCTTCAGTCGCCAGTGGTGCAATTAAAGGTGCTGGCCAGGTTGGCTCATCAGCTACAGATACAGCTTTTGGCACCATGAGTGGTGTTGTGAAGGGAACCAGCCAAGTCGGCGGTGACGTGATCCAAGCCGTCCGCGGCGGTGCCGAAGGCATTGTTAGCGCTACTGCCGAAACCGGCGGTGATATCGGCGCAGCAGCCGTTTCTGCCGTCCAGGGCGCGATCAAGTCCGCCGGTGATGTTGGCGCCGACACCGCAGCAGCCACTCAGTCCGCAGTCGGTGGCGCCCTACAAGCTGCAACCACCGTTGGTGGCGACGCCACTCAAACCGTCCGCGATGCCCTGCTCTCAACCGCAGCCCTGCCCCGCGATGTCATCGAAGCCGCCCTCAAAGGCAGCGACGAAAACAAGTCCTAAGTTTACCGCTTAATCATAAAGAAGACCCTCGAGTTTGAAGGGTCTTCTTTAGTTGCTAGCCCAACTTGGATTTCATAAGCTTTATGGTTACTATTAAAGGATGTCGGAAATAGCCGCAACCACCATTCACCCAGATTACGCAGACATTCTTGTAGCCTGCCCTATGCCAGGCCAAGAGGATCAAGCTCCAATAACGCTCGGCGAATTTGCAGAGACTGAGCGAGGTCAAAAATACGCGGCAGGCATCATAGAAACCTCTGAACTGTATGAAAAAGCAGCCGGCCTCAGCAAAGAGGCTGCCATGAGAAAAGCGCTTGGTGGCGCGGCCGTCACTAATGAAAGTGGTGAACTCATGAGAAAACCTCAAGAAGAGCAAGCCATCAGCCAGCCACAGACACCCGAAGCTAAAAAAAAATAACCCAGTATCTGAGCCCGTAACACTCGCCCTAAAGCCCGATCACAACACGCAAATCCATCTTATTAAGTCTACTGAGGAGCTAGGCGCTGACACCAGGCAAGTTATCGGTCTGCCTGCAGAGCAATCCGTTTCTGCACCAAGCAGCCGACGATCTACTGAAACCGTCTTGCCGCTAGAGCCAGTGGCTCACATGACTGTTCATGAAGAAACAACTATACCCACCGAGGCTACTACTATTACTAAAACATCGATACCATACCAAGAATTTCTCGATTCTGAAGTACTTAGCATGTCTGTTGTCGAAAAAGACGACGATTTAGCCGCAGAAGTAATTGAGCAACTCATACCACAAGAAGCACCCCCCCTATCCCAAGAATTTACGCCTATTGAGACGCTGCCTCAGCAGATAGAGTTCGTAATTACTCCGCCCGAGCAACTCGCTTTCAACGCTGAGGTCATGGATACCTTTGAGCGACTTAGGACCTTATTAGCGGCTGAGAGTGAAAGTATTTCTACTGCCGAAGAACCGACTTTAACTGCAACGTCCGAGATCACGGTAGATAGTAAGCCGGAAAGTCGCTTTGAAGCGTTTATTCTTGCTCTACCAGTGACCAAGGAAAGACCTACTGTCGAAAGCATACAAGAAGTGGCTAATGAGCGGTCGCTTGAGGAGACATTGGCACAGCTGGCGGTCTGCATTGCGGAAAAAACTGAAGATATGAAAGATTCCGAGGACGCCGTGATCATAATACAGCTGATTCAAGAGATTAGCGAAGAATTAAACCGCCTTGAGGCGCTAGCAAAAACTGAAACTTCAGAGCAGTCTTTCTTAACCCCTGAAATCACCCAAAAACTTCTGCAGCTATTGCGTGCTCTGGGCTATCAAAAACCTCAGGAGGCTTTGACTCAATTCGTTGAAAAATATGACTTCGAGTTGCTTGTACACAGCGTCAAATACCTTCACCAGCTCGTTGATGACGAAAATCGTCCGGAATTCTTATCGCCCAAACTTAGCACGCATATTACAGCTAGTAATGATGAGTCGGTGATCCAGCGTCTCGGCAAAACCATCTTCAATTTTGTGACGCTCAGTTTTGGGCCAGTGTTAGCTGATTAGTCCTGGTGTCGACCGCTCTGGTGTGCCAAAATAGAGATAAGTTTATGAAACGACTCCACATATCGTCACTATCGCGTTGGGTTGTGCTGACTGTAGGCTTGGTGCTGGGCGCGCTGATCGTCTTGGGTATTCGCTACGCCACGTACAAGCCCGATCAAGTCCACTACCACGCCAATTTCGCGGTCTATATGGATGAGAAGAGATTTGAGTTCAAGGGGCCGCAATATTATCAGGAAGTGGCAATTTGCAGCGCCACGACTGGCATCACGATTCCGCAGCAGCGGGCGCATATGCATGACGACATCAACTCGCTTATACACGTTCACGATCACGCCGTGACTTGGGGGCAGTTCTTCGAAAACCTTGGTTGGATCGTCGGGCCGGACTTTATTAGAACCGATGACGGCACTGCCTATAGCGCCGATAGCGTCAAAAAGCTACATGTGGTGGTGAACGGGCAGGATTACACCGATCTGACACCGATTACCAATACCGTGATTAAAGATAGAGATCGGCTGCTGCTGAGCTTTGGTGACATCACCGACACTACGCTGCAACAAGAGTTTAAATCAGTGCCAAGTACGGCCGAGCACTACGATAATGCCAAGGATCCGGCTTCCTGCGCGGGCACCGAAAAGGTGACTCCGAGCGTGCGTTTACATCATCTGTTCTAGAGAAGTTTTGCAGCGCATTATCACTACTGTATCAGCTTTTCGCTCGTTACTGGGTGACCGTTACGGTCGCTTTCATGTAAGGGTGCGGCATGCAGTGGATGCTGTAGGTACCGGCTTTGTTGAACGTGAATTTATAGCTTTCACCCTGTGCCAATAATGGGCCATCGGGTGCATCGCTGCTCGGCGTGTCGGCTACGACATTATGCTGCACACTGTCTTTGTTGGTCCAGGTCACGGTGTCACCGGCTTTGACCGTAATGGCCATCGGTGTAAACATATAGTCTTTGATTTCAACAGAATTTGTGGCCACGGCCTGGCTGCTCATGCTCGACATATCACTGCTACTCTTCGATGAATTAGCGGCGGGTCCAGCAGTATACGCTGGCTTCTTGTTACCCGAGCCGCCAGTGGCAACAATCACACCTATAGCAATCGCTACAATCACCACCGCCCCGATTACGACCCCTGTCATTTGTTTGCTCATAATCCCTCCTTCTAACCCTACTATACCAAATATAGTAAGCAGCGTCATGGTCATGCTACGATTAAACGTGATGAATACAAAACGTCTGATTCTGCCAGCCGCCTGGGGTTTGAGCCTCTTGGTTTGTGTGATCGCGGTGATTGCCTGGGGCCGCCAGTATGGCTGGCATCTCTTCCCTGTTAATAATTATCAGTTGTTCCCCCTATTGGGATTGCTGGCATTCAGTCTCCTGTGGACACACTACGTGGTGGGCACGCTACGCGATCTCACCGGCGCTCCCGAAGCCAATCTGGCACGCTACTATCAAATCACCGGTTACGCCGTTTTGGCTCTGATCTGTTTGCACCCTGGCCTCCTGATATACCAACGTTTTCGTGACGGCTACGGCCTGCCGCCGCACAGCTACGAAACCTACGCCCGTCCAGGTCTCGGCTGGGTAACACTACTCGGCACAGTTAGTCTATTAGTGTTCTTAGCCTACGAAACACGTCGCTGGTTTGGCGATAAACCATGGTGGCACTTTGTACAGGAAGCTGGCGACCTGGCCATGCTGGCCATTGTGTACCACGCCTACAAGCTGTGCATTCAGTTTGATGACCGCTGGGTGGGTGGTGTCTGGGCTTTCTACGCCGTAGTACTGGTAGCGGTACTGGCTCGAAGTTATTACCTGAAATTTACTGCTCGGAACCTGGCGCGTGAGCAATAAGCACTACTCGTTCCAATCCACCTGGACGATTGATGCGCCACCAAAGGAAGTTTGGCGCGTCCTGACTGCCACACCATTCTCGTGGCCAGACTGGTGGCCCGAGCTCAACGACGTCCATGATATGAAGCTCGCTCCAAACCTTGCTGGTTCCAGCTTCAGCTGTACCTGGAAAGCCCCCATTGGCTACCGCCTGAAGTCAGACATTATCATCGGTGACAT
>JAQGHB010000007.1 GCA_028289045.1 Candidatus Saccharimonadota bacterium | reverse complement strand
GATCCACCAGGCAACTCTGCTCGAAGTTACCGGTGCGATTCAGCACTTCCGAAGCGTGTCCGCCATATCCAGCCGTCAGATCGAGGTACGATTCCCCGCTCTTCGGATCCAGATACTGCAGCACTTCATTCAGAAGAACTGGAACATGTTGTTTAGTTGTATTTTGGTTTTTGTTTTGGTGCATCTTTTTGTTTCTAAGGTCACCTAATCGACAATCAGTTTTTTGTTTTTTTGTAGTTTTTGTTTTTGGTTAGATATTCAGCAAATTGTAAAATTACCGTTCGCTAAATATCAAAGTTTGAGAGACTTTGTGTGAGGTGGAGTTTTGGGAGGTGTTTTGAGAAAAGTGCGAGATTTTTTTGAGTGGTTTTCTATCAAGTTCCACTTACTGATTGTCGATTAGCTAACCTCGAATAGTAATGAGCACCCCTGTATAGGCCCTCATCGCTGGTTTTCTAATCTGTTTTTTGTTAATGTTCGAGCTCGGCGGAAACGGCTATTTCGCCATCAATCGCCAATATTTGCCTACCCGCACGGCCACGACATCGCGCTCAATTCCGGCATAACTGAGCAAATGCTGTTCCAGCGTGATCCGACCTTGTTTGTCGTCTATCACGCTCTCGGCTTTGCCCATCCGAAATTGTACGTTCAGGTCGGCCGTCTGCTCATCCAGGATATTTCCCTTCAGCAACGGTTCGACTTCTTCATCCCATACTGATTTTGGGTAGAGATGAAGATACTTTTGGAAGCCCCTAGTAACCACTACCCCGCTCGAGAACTCGGCTCGCAGCTCGGTTGGCGTTGTCAACCTTCGCTTGTCGTCGAGTTTCCTTTCGAAGTAATCTACTGTGACCATCCCGTTTTTTCTAGTGGTGTTTTTATTTTTCATGGGGCCTGCTAGCTGACCCACGATTACCCACTGCCATGAGTGTACTACCCACAATCACCCACTGCAACCCCAAAATACACAAAAAAGTGGTGCCTTACACACCACTTTTCCACAGTTTTGCCACAGCACCCGCTATATAGCGTAACGCTTATGCTTCTGGGCGCTATTTACCGACTTCATGTCCGGGGACAGCTGGCACTTTCACAACGAGCCCTGGTTGTGGCACGCTGCCTTCTGGAATTTGATGATCTACATAATCCTGGACGTCATTGAGACCTTGCTCGCCCAATTCTTTATCAACTGCAAAGATGGCTTTATTGATTCCGTTTTGAGCGGTAAGAGCTACTGGCTTCTGAGGCATCTTTGACAAGTCTGATTGCGTGTACTTGACTCCAGTTGCGCCATCTACAACTTTACCCGCCGTGCGAACTGCACCAGGACCGTAGAGAGATCCGACGGCTAGCGCCGCAGCTGCCATACCACCAAGCCATCGGCCACGGTCATATTTCTTAGCTTCAATAATCTTATTAGTTAGAGTTGGAACCATTTCTTTCATACTAATTATCCTATCATATTAATTGATAAAGGTCAAGCTTAAAACTTCCCTGTTCGGCCTGGTGTGCGCTGGATTTCGCTGTAGCTGATGTGATGTGGCGCGGTTTCTTCGCGTTCACGGCGGAGGGGGTTGTTACCTCCCTCGTTATTCACACCGACTGCTACCAGCGAAGGCTGATTGGGGACGACGATACGAGCGTTGGGGTGTTCTGGCAATTCCAGAAGACCAACGGTCGCAGCGACAGTCATCAGCACGATGCCAGCCTGTTGGGCGAGCTCGGTCAGATTAATATTGGCTTTGTCATTTTTTGTTTTTGTTGACATAAGCTTTATGATAGCAGATGCTTTGCTTTTTGTCAATATTCTTATGCTTACTGCATACTGGTTTTAGCCCATGCCGGCCGGATCCCAGGTGACGCGTTCGCCGTCGCTAAGGGAGTTGAGGGTGCGCATGTCCTCTTCGGTGAGCTCGAAGTCGAAAATCTGGAAGTTGCTGCGGGTGTGATCGGGGCTGGTGGAGCGTGGCAGTGGCACGGTGTGATGCTGTACGCACCACCGCAGAACCACCTGCTGCGGAGTTTTGCCAAGGCGCTCGGCGATGACGTGAACCGGTTGGCTGCTGACTGAGCTCAGGCGATTGATCGGACTGTAGGCTTCCAGGAGGATGTCCTGGCTCTGGCAGTAGTCCAGCACGGCTTTTTGCTGCTCGTAAATGAAAGGGTGAAATTCGACCTGGTCGACAGCTGGCTTCAGGTCGCTTTGGCTCTGTAGCTCCTGCAGGTGCTCGACAGTGTAGTTGCTGACGCCGGCGGCTTTGATGGTGCCATCGGCATAGAGTTTTTCGAAGGCACGCCAGCTTTCGTGGCGTTTGCCGGTGGCTGGCCAGTGGATGAGATACAGATCCAGATAGTCCAGGCCGAGTCTTTGCAAAGACTCCTGACAGGCTCTTAGGGTGTGGTCATAACCCTGGTCGTCGTTCCAGAGCTTGGTGGTGACAAAAATTTCTTCGCGCGGGATGCCGGATTCGCGGATGGCTTCGCCGACTCCGCGTTCGTTACCGTAGATACGGGCAGTGTCGATCAGGCGATAACCGGCTTCCAGGGCGACAAGTACCATCTGTTTGGCAAGCTCGTCGGATTTGATTTCCCAGGTGCCGAAGCCGATAACGGGAATTTCATTGCCAGTGTTGAGCTTGAATGTATCCACGGAGTTATGCTTGGATTTCAACGGGCTGGCCCGTGACTAGTTTATGAAAAGTGATACCCTGCTCGCCCAAGACGCTCTCGAACCGATCGTAGGTTTGAGCTCGAGCAGCGTCGCTCCAATGCCAATCATGGATGGGCAGAACGTGCTTGGGCTTGAGCTCCAGCGCCAAGTTGAGTGCTTTGATGCTGCTGCCCCACGGCGCAGTGATGGGTAGCGCCAAGATGGCTTTGGTTTCGTGGAAGCTGTGACTGTCGCCTGGGTCGGTGAGCGTATCTAGATAATGGATGCCGATTTCCTCGGGCTGCGGGAAGAGTGGCCGGACATCTTCGTGGGGAGACTCGAAAAGCTCGACTCCGGCTGGCAGCGCGGTGGTGGCTTTGATACCCTCCGCAGCTAATAGCTTTGTGGCTTCATCGGTGGTGGTGATGCGTACCGCCGGAAAGGCGTCGATCAGTCTTTTGATAAATGACGGGCTCATGTGATCGCCGTGCATATGTGTAATGAAAATGTCATCGAGACGACTCAGCGCATCAAAATCAAAAGCTTCTTCGCTCATCACGCCTGGGTCAAATATGGCGACGCGTTCAGGAGTTTCGACAAGTAAACATGAATGAACGTACTTGGTAATTTTCATCAGGTGTAGAACTCCTCTTTTTTATATCTCACCCATTTTATAACAGATCACCTCGGGTGTTGACTGTAAAATAATCGACTGGCGACGTTATTTTTTCTTGCGATGGTCGTGATAGCTGAGCTGGCGGCGCAGCTGATCCAGCCGAACAATCTTGGGCTCAAACGCTTTAAGCAAAGTGGAATACTGCCAGTTGGGCGTCAGTATATTGGCTAGCTTCCCCTGCTCTTCAAGATACTCAGCGAGGCTAAAGAAATCACCGTCGCCGGAAACAATGATGGCCTGCTCGTAATTGGGCAGCTCTTTCATGGCGTAGAGAACAAGTTCGGCGTCGACATTGCCTTTGATCGTTGGCTTTTCTTTTTCGTCACCTTCTTTAGGCTTGGCCGTGGCATGATCGGATTTTTCTTTTTCTGTGCCATCGTTACCATGACCAGGGCTAACATCAACCGTGGGCTTCAGTACGACAAGATAGCCAAGCTCGTGCATGTACTCGTACAGTGACTCGTTTTCGCTCATGTAGCCGATGAAAGTGTAGGCCTTGGTGACCCCGTATTTGTCTTCGAGATATTGTCGAAATTTGCGCCAATCGAGCTTCCAGCCCATCCGCTGCGTACCGAGATTCAGGTTCTGGCTATCAATGAAGGCGTAAGTGTTTGGTTTCTTAGCTTTCCGGATCATACCACTAGTTTACCACTATCCGTGATCAATTGATCGCTGTTGGCCGTGAGCCCGGAGGATCATCAGCCCAACAGCAGCGACACAAGGCAAAGCTAGTGCCATGGCAGTTCCCCCTCGAACGGCGATGGCGGCGAGCATGGTACCTCTTGAAGTTCATAGTCCCTAGCTTCCAATACCTGGAGTGACGCCAGCAAAAGCGAAGTCAATATTGCCTATGCTGGCATTTGACCCGACAACCGCGTCGGCGGCCAGAGAAACCTGTATACCAAAGCGCTGGTAACCACCAACAGTTAATGGCGTTGGCAGATTTAACGTGACGCCACCTGAAGTATTGGCTGATACAAGCTCTGCTAAATTGAACGTTTGCGAAGGGTTAACAGTAAACAGGCCGTCAAGGCCCATGAACACTACGGTGACATTCACTTTACTAAGATCAATACCGCTCAGATTAGTTGGGCTACTACTTACCCCAAACTTAAGACCTAGAGGTACAGTGCCGGTATTCTTAATTAATATAAAGTAGCCATTTCCGCTTGGGTAGGCTGGACCGCCCGGATACAAATTGGGGAAATCAAAGCCATTCACAGTGCTGGCGTAGGTAGTCCCACTGTCTCTGCTGATTTGTATATTAGCTGTAGCCGTCTCGATTGTATTGCCGGTAACTTTATTCTGCAAGCTGATCAATGCGGCGAATGCCACGCCACCAACTATGAGCATACAGGCCAACAGTACAGCAGTCGTTCGCCTAACTGGGCGTAACTTTTTCGGTTTTTTCATGCGCGCCTCCTTGAGATTAGTGAGTCTCATCATGAGGCATGCTTGCACGGGGCGTCAAAAGTTCGTGGCCATATTTAAGATTCGTTTAAGATTTGCTGTCGTGACCGCTGATAATGGCGAGAATGTCAGGACCGTAGGTTTCGACTTTTTTGGAACCGAAGCCAGGCAGTGCTATCAGCTGCTGCGGAGTGGTGGGCTTGGCGGCCGCTACAGCCTGCAGCGTGGCATCATGGGCAATAATGTAGGCTGGCTTGCTGTCCGCCTGAGCGCGCTCGAAGCGCCACTGCTTGAGTTTTCGCAGCAGCAGTTCGTCGACATTAAGATTGCCGCTAGGAGTGCTGGTTGCTGCGGCAACGACTTCGTCAGGGATATCCAGCACAACGCCACTCAGCTGCGACGAAGCCTCGCGTAACTCGCGGTCGAGATCGTGAATTTGCGGATGCATGGCCAGGGCCATGGCGTTGATCCCCTGCAGGTACAGTCCTTGCAGGCTGCGCACGCGGCTCAGAGCCACGTAGCCCATGCCTGGCGTGAACGCCCTGCTCAGATCGATCTGTGCAGCATCCAGGCTCATGCCCTGACTCTTATGAATCGTAATTGCCCAAGCCAGTCTCAGTGGCAGCTGGCTAATCTCGGCGCGAATGCGGCCGTCTTCGTTGAGGCTCCAGCTGTGTGGCTCGACGGTGATTTTTCGCCCATTCAGCAAGCGAATCACCGGTTTATCACCGTCAAAATCAATTACCCGTCCGCGACTGCCATTCACAAAACCCTCTGCGAAATTATTGGCCACGAACATGACTTCGGCGCCTTCGCGCAGCTCGAGCACTTCGGGAGCTAGTAAGCTTTTTGCCAGCTGCTCGATCTTGGCTTTGCTGCCCTTGGTCTGCATATGGAACTCGCGGGCTTCACTGGGCAAAGCCGCCAAATGTCTTTGATTGATGCTGTCGACATCGACATTATGCGCGAACAGACGTGTCAGCACCGTGTCTTTATCGGGCGTTTGCTGCAGGCGATCTTCGAGCAGCGTGTTGTATGACTCGTCTACTTCCCCGCCGCGCATGGCTTCCAGCAGCGATAATAAATCGTCGTTACCGGCCTGGCGGTGTTGCTCAGTAATGTAGCAAATCTGTAGGTCCAGCTCTGACCAAGCTTGTGATAAATGCGCGAAGTCGAGCGTGCGCGTACCGCGGCTCACCGGAGGTAATTGGTACAAATCACCGACTAAAATGACCTGGAGGCCACCAAACGCCTTGTCGCTGCCGCGCAAAACTTTTGCTACTTCGTTAATCATATCCAGCCGCGCGCCGTGCAACATCGAGATTTCGTCGATCACCAGTACATCGGTGCCGTTGTAACGCTTGATAAGCCGCTCGTTGCCTCCGATTCGCTTTAGATCATCCGGTGACAAGCTGTCCAATATGCCTAGCCCCGACCAGGCGTGAATCGTCGTGCCACCGATGTGGGTAGCCGCAATACCTGTGCTGGCCGTCACGGCGACTTTTTTGCCCGCGCGCTCGGCACGTTTAACATACTGGTTCAAGACATAGGTCTTGCCCGCCCCGGGAGCGCCCGTCAAAAAGACATTGGCCCCGCTCATCATCACCGCTAACGCTTGTTTTTGTCGCATGAGTCCCGATTGTAGCACCTACGGCGGCGCCTGCCAAATGTATCTTAAATATTCCTTGCGACCGGTGAAGCCGCTGTTTCGCACAGCTAGTCTACAGCAGAGTACTTGAAGCTAGCTCCGTGGCTCCACGCAGCATGACATTTTCAGCTTCTTGCTCGCTCAGTTTCAACAGTTTCTTTTTCTGGATCTCGTAGCGCTGGCCTGTGAGTGGCGATTCGATGTAATCATCATTGAGCAGATTCACAAATTTAGTGAGATCTTTGTCATCCATAATGATGATTGAGCCGCTGTCATCTTCCATGAGGTCAATGCCCATTTCTTCGGCGTGGTCCATTAGCTCCTGCTGCTTCACACCGTAAGGATTAATTTTTTGTAGCTTCTTAATCAGTGACTTCTTGTCTTTAACGAGTGATTGCAAGCTCAGGCCCTCGTCAAAACTAAGTCGGAAATTGGCTTCGATCTCGGCGACTTTCTGCTCGGCGATGTAAGCTTCTTTGGCATCATAGCCAAAAAATTGTTTCAGTTTTGTCTGGTTGAAAACATATAAATCCTGGTCGAGTAGCAGGAGCTGAGGCTCGGTTGGGATGCGCACGGCGGCATCCGCGTCAAATGGCATAAATTTGCCATTACGTACCATCCACCCCTGTTTACCTTTCATAATTTGCGACTGCGGCAGCACTTTGAACACGTAAAATGGCTGCTTCATTTGCGAGTGTGACACGCGCGCCATCACGCCCTTGATTCGTTTGAAGTCATGCTCCTCTTCCACGAACAACTCAATTTCGTGTTCCTGATGGTTGAGCCAGTTTAGTGTTTCTTTAGCTTTATCGACATTGCCCAGCAACGTGCGCTGCAAAACTTTCTCTTCGGCTTCGGCTTGCTCGAAACCTCGAACGATCAGACCTTCGGCCGCACCTTCCAACACGTAGTCCAGAATCTGATCAATGAAAATTGGCTCCAGCTGCTTGTCGAGCTGCTTGTCCATATTGGTTTTGTAGACCACGTAATTTTTGTTGACCAGGAATAGCTCGATCTTCAATTCGTCTTTGAACTGCACCAGATTATTGGCCCAGGCAAATACATCAGTCTCTACATAGTCAGCTGTCTTCTCTGGTGCGAGGATATCATCCGGCAAGGCGTTCTCGTTTTTGTTTTCATCCATAGATAACTATTCTACTAAACTCGGCCCGATAAAACTGCTGTAAAATTTAGGCAGCATCAACGAGTTCGATATCAACGACGTTGCCGAGTGGCATGAAGACAATCTTGTCACTATCAATATCGACTAGCACCGTCGCGTAGAGTTCGAGCGTATCAGTAGTAGCTGCCATGCCTTCCGGTAGCTTGTAATAGCCTGGCCCGTAGTCTAACAGTGGCGAAGTAACAACAGTGCCATGAACTGTCTCTCGATACTCTACATCATGGCCGCTACTAAAGTTTTCTCGGGTCGCGATAGCCACATCTGGTGCGCGCAATTGGATACCCTCCATCAGCTGCGTGGCATTAAGCCAACTCACGAACTGATTATGGATCGTTGGCTCGATATCTTCTTGCGCCAAAAACTTGTTAGCTAACTTACCTATGTTGCGGATTAGTTGTCTTGGTTGCAAATCACTGGTCAGGATATCCTCACACTGCTCGTATACTAAATAGCTACTCAGATCCTGATGACTGTGTGCCAATATTGGAGCAGTCACCTGTATGTCACTATCTTCTACGCCAACATAAGTGCAGTGCTCGGTAGTCACTAAGTTTACCTGTTGCTCATCCCAATTCTGTGAAGTGCCTGTCTTAATAACATGCACTATTCGCGTCGCAGTCTGATCGAGCTGAGGATCATACACTCTTCGTAAATCAAGCCCCCAATATTCACCTTCAACAGATGAATCCTCGTGAGGCGAAGGCAGCCAGATGCTCATCGTCGGCTCCTTATTAGGCTCCTCGGCAGGCTTCAAAATTGCGCTTATCGCAGGTGGCAAGGAGAGAAGATTCTGTGTGCCGTCCTCTCCAAGACTGGAGGTCAGCACCGTACCACGAATTTCAACCGCTTGATATAGCAATGGATTATCGGCATTGAAATCGAATAGTTTATTTTGCAGTGCAATATAGCTATCGCCATCGGGATCAGGGCACGTCGTAGCTAGTTCATCTAACTTGACCGCATAGCTGGTAAAGCGCCGCGCGACATCAAGGGGACCATTAAATAACGCCTCGCTCATATACTCATATCATAAATGTATTTTGAAATTAGTAAAGCTATTTGTGCTTGGACGCCTAGTGCTCAGCCGTGGGTTCTTTCGGCACGACGATCCACAAAATTATGTAGGGCAAAAGTCCTGGCAAGCCGCCTGGTAGCAACAAAATAAAGAACAGTATCCTGATGATTACGGGATCGATGTCGAAATACTCAGCCAGGCCGCCGCAAACGCCGGCGATCATTTTGTTGGTTCGTGATCGGTATAGTCGCTTCTTCATACCTACTATTATAGCAACCTCAGGAACTGCGAACTGGAATGGGAAACAATTTCTCAATAAAACTTTTTTGGGAATAATCATGGGGATCATTGCGTGGTGCGCGACGTCCACTGCCTGCAGTGAGTGTTAGGTTACGAGCTTGTAGCTCCGTTAATTCACGCTCGCTCGCGGTTTCTGCCATTCGGAGCGTATCGACAATATCGTCAATGACACCAGGTGCCTGCGCATCAATGTCGGCAAACCTGGGCCTCTGCAGGGGGTGGGTCAGCTCGATGGGTGCATCTGCAAACGGAACGCTTAGCTGGTCGCGAGCAGTTTCGAGGTCAAATTCAAAGGCAGCATCCGGAACTCGCGTCTTCTCCTGGCGATAAAAACCCAGACTCACTCGTGCCTCCTGCCTCTCCCCCGAAATAAATTCACGGCGCACGTCTCTCATAACAAGCAGACGAAACGGAGAGCTTGTGCCCTCACTGGTAAACATCATTTTTAGAGTGTCCTCGATCTCACGTTTGTAGCCAGTGCTGTGGGGCAGATTGCGCCCACGAGAAATACGGCGTAGCTGCACACTTTGAAGATTTTCGTAGGATACGTTATTGGCAGTCTTTGGCACGCCCTCATCGTCGCGGATGACGAGTTTATCCAGAATACGGCTGGCAGTTCCTATAAACTCCTGGGCAATAGTAGTGCCAGGCGTTTCGGGGCCATAGAGGCCGATATACACATCATTAGGCGGCAGCTCTTCGGTATATAAGATGACGGGTGGAATCTCTGAACTATACATAAGTGAATAGTATTATATCATACTGTGTCAATATTTCAATACTCCACCTCTGTTGATTATTTATACTCTAGCAAGTTGTTGCTGGCGGGCTTTGTTGGCCCATTCGTCGGCCAGTTCGTTGCCTGGATCATTGTTATGACCGCGCACCCACGTGAGCGTCGCGTTGCTGCTGCGAAACAGCGGGCAGACTTCCTGGACAATATCCAGATTTTTGATCGGGCCGCCCTTCTTCTTCCAGCCATTGGCTTCCCATGGCAGCGACCACTTAGTGATGACATTTATCCAGAACTCACTGTCGGTAAAAATCTCACATTTGGCGCCGTCGGCGTCTTTGAGCGCTGCGATAATGGCGAAGCCCTCCATGCGGATATTAGTCGTCTCATTTTCCCCACCCAGCACCGTCGGCTTCATATCTTTGATCACCGCAAAGCCGCCCGTACCAGGGTTCGGTTCGCAGCTGCCATCGGTATAATAAATCGTCATATTTGTGTTGGCTCCTTATCTCTTCATGATAGCACGAGAGTTGGAGCTAGACATCCCCGTAAGGCCGCGTAACCTCGACCTGTTGAGCTATGGAGTTGACTGCCTGGCGGCCCAAGAGAACTCCGTAATACATAATGTCGCGCTCTGCTGCGTCAATCAGACCAAAAACTTTTGGAATGTATAGTTCATGGCTTGCCAGCTCTGCAATATACAAATCCTTGATTAGATAGCTACCTCTCAAGTGCACATCTGGACTATTTCTACCCACGACCCATTCTGAGTCGTCACCACCCACACTGACATATAAGCTTCGGATTATCAGTTGAGGACGGCAGGCAATGTTTAGACGAGCAGCTTGACCAGCGCGATTTGCTGAGCGTGTGGCGCGCTCTAATTCATGAAGTGCTTCAGGACTTGCCATATGGAAATAGTAGGCTTACTTCGCCTAAGCTGCAAATACCTGCTATGAAATTGCTGCCTTATCAAGGCAGGCCTGGAGGAGTTCTGGGAATTCTCCAGTGTTCATGCCGCGCTGTGTGAAGTGGCCATAGCCATGGAATTCGACATGTTCGTAGTTATTTAGAGTCTTTTTCAGCACGGCCGACGTGCTCTGCATTTCCGGACCGTCATTGTCAGAATGGAAGATGGTGAGCCCTGCCGTGCGATCGGCAATATCCGGATCAATCGTGAAGTCGAACAGCGGCCAATCATCTTTTTCGACATCAATCCATGGGGCAACCAGCACAACTTTGCCAACCTTGATGTCTTTGTTCTCGCTGAGCCAGCGCACCAGCGCTCCTTCGCCACAACTATGCCCTACCAGGATTGTCTCGGGTGTAATTTCAAAACGCTCAATCTCGCGCACCCAATTCTCATATTTTGGCGCATACGGCTCCTTGATCTCCGGTGTTTGAGCGTGCACGCCATTAATCAATAA
>JAQGHB010000052.1 GCA_028289045.1 Candidatus Saccharimonadota bacterium | reverse complement strand
CCGTTCACGACCAGGTTCGCACCGGTGACATCGGCTCGGCCATCGAAAATTATCTCAAGAAATTTCCTTACGGTATCGTCCGTGACTTGGTCGGCCACGGCGTTGGCCACAGCGTTCACGAAGATCCTAATATCCCGAACTACGGCCGAGCCAACACCGGCCCTTGGCTCTCTAAGGGCATGACCATCGCTATCGAACCCATGGTCACTTTGGGCACTGAACGCGTCAATGTCGCCGAAGACGGCTGGACTATACTAACGGCCGACGGCAAATGGGCCGCCCACTTCGAGCACACTGTACTGATCACCGAAGATGGTGCAGAGGTCTTGACTCAAATTTAGCCCGAATGTTATCATAAAAAAGTGCGACCGTGTTCACCAGTCAAAGAATTGGTGCAATAAATAAACCCCAACCTTCCGGAAGGGGTTTATTTATTTACGGCCGCTTGGCGGTGGGGACGGGATTTGAACCCGCGGAACACATGCGACCGTGTTCACCTGTTCCTGAAACAGGCGCGTTAAGCCACTCTGCCACCCCACCGCATGGCGAACCCCGCCGAAGCGAGGTAATAACATCTTAGATAGGGATTGGCTATTTACGAAGCATAAGCGTCCCTTAAGTTGCGAAAATTAAGAATTATTTAAGATTGAGCGTGAACTCATTCAAGTGGTAATTCTTACTTATGAGTTTTCGCTAACCGAGTAGTATAAACGGATGATTGAAGTAGCACGGTTCAGAGAAATTAGCGCCAAAATAGCTGTCTGTGTGGGCGCGGCAGCTTTGGTATTCGGTCTAGAGGCGCAAGATACCAATCAAGAGCGCGTAGCGCCTGAGCGTGCCGCGGATATGCCGCCCGGTGGCTTTCACTATAATAAAGTATCTAATACCTCGGGAACGACCACGGTGACGAATCAACATAATGGTCTACGCGTGAACAATGGCTCAGGTCACGGCCAGGCGATAATGTATGCCAATCCCGTGACAAATACCCCTCCTAAGCTCAGAGTTACAAATTAGCTTCACGGCAGTAGATTTGCCAACAGGGAAGCAATAGCGTTATACTGGGGCCCAGATGAACGGCTCAAACCAAGATTACTTTATCGGTCTCGATGTTGGCACTAGCACAGTGCGCTGTGTGGTCGGCATGTTCGACCCCAACGGCAGTAATATGCCGTCGATTATTGGTCACGGCCAGGCAAAAAACCAGGGCATGCGCCGCGGCGCTGTGGTGCATGTAGAAGAAGTTGCCGAAGCCATTGTACACGCTGTAACAGAGGCGGAACGCATCTCGGGCAAGTCAATCAAGCACGCTACAGTCAACGTTAACGGCTCGCACGTCATGGGTATGAATTCGCAGGGCGTGATCGCCATCAGCACCGCTAACCGCGAAATCATCAATGAAGACCGCTTGCGCGTCGAAGAAGCCGCCACCATTGTCAATTTGCCGCCGAACCGCGAAATCATTCAGTTCTTTGCCAAGAATTACAGCCTGGATGGCCAGCGCAACATCAAAGATCCTGTTGGCATGAACGGCGTGCGCTTGGAAGTGGACGCGCACATCGTGACCGCGGCTTCGCCGAACCTGCGTAACTTGGATATGGCCATGGAGCGCGCTGAAGTTGAGCCTTTACACCACACGGTTTCCGGCCTGGCGGCCGCCGAAGCGGTGCTTACGCGTCAGCAAAAAGAAGCCGGTACAGCCCTTGTGGACATCGGTGCCGGCACCACCAACCTTATTGTTTTCGAAGACGGGGAAGTCCAGCACGTCGCCGTCCTGCCCATCGGCGGCCAGCACATCACCAATGACCTGGCCATCGGTCTCAAAACCGACATCGACATCGCCGAGCGCGCCAAAGTCGAGCACGCCAACCTGCAGCCCAGCACCAAAAAAGCCACCGCCAACATCAAGGCCGGCGACCGCACCCACAGCTTCCCTATGGAAGAAATCGGCATGATCGTCGAAGCCCGTGTCGAAGAATTATTAGAGTATGTCGATAAAGAACTGCACAAAATCAAGCGCTCGCGCAAGCTGCCAGGCGGCATCGTGCTGACCGGCGGCACTTCCAAGCTTCCAGGCCTGGACGAATTCGCCCGCGAAAAGCTCCAGCTCCCAGCCCGCATCGGCAAGCTCCAAAACATCGGCGGTCTCGTAGATACTGTAGAAGACCAAGCTTTTGTGACGGTCGTGGGCCTCATGCTACTCGACATGCTACTCCTGCCATCACTGCCACCCGTCAGTGGCCGCAGCACCGACTCTGCCAAAGCCATGCTCGGCGGTCTACTCGGCCGCTTCAAGCGCTAATGGTTGATTGACTTATTCTCAGTTCTGTGCTATTATAATAATCATGACAACCCCAAATCAAACACCACAAAACACTCCAGAAGCACGTATTTCTCCTGAGGTTCAGCATGTAGCCGAGCACCTTGGAAACACCGCAGTAGCTCATGGCGGCTGGACAGATGAGATCGTAAAAAAGTACACCAAAGAACCAATTCCAGAGTTGCCTGCGCCCAGGCCGATAGCGCCGCACGATAAGTTACACGATACTTCTCCAGGTAATGATATCCACGGCGGTCTATAATAGTCTCACTTCTTGAGGCAGGCTTGTCGCCGAACACAAAAATATAAACTTCTGCACGTCACAACACGGAATTTTTATAATCGCGCACATAAATGGTTGGCTGAGCAGGAGCTGGGAAATCAGCTGAAAATGCCTGTGCAAATTTGTTGAACTTGGTGAACACCTCAGGTATACTACGGGTATCAATTAGATTTTCTAACGGGGGAAGTATGCCACAAGTCGTCGAGCCAGCGATCGAGACATTTGCACAGATTAAAGTTATAGGGGTAGGCGGCGCTGGTGGCGCGGCCATCAACCGCATGGTTGAAGCCGGGATCGAGAACGTCGAATTTATAGCCGTTAACACCGATGCCCAAGCCTTGCACCACTCCAAAGCCAACAAAAAGATTCATATCGGCAAAGATGCCACTCGTGGGCTCGGCGCTGGCGCTGACCCAACGGTCGGCGAAACGGCTGCCAAAGAGTCGGCTGACGAGATCAAAGCCGCTATCGAGGGCGCTGACATGGTCTTCGTTACCATCGGTGCCGGTGGTGGTACCGGCTCTGGTGCTGGACACGTGGTTGCCGATATTGCTACACAAGCCGGTATCCTCGTTGTCGGCTTCGCGACCAAGCCGTTCGCCTTCGAGGGCGAGAAGCGCCGCCGCAACGCCGATCAGGCTATCGAGAAGCTGCGCGCTTCCGTCGACACGCTGATCATTATCCCTAACGACCGTTTGCTGCAGACCATCGACCGCGACACGCCGCTGATGGAAGCCTTCAAGGTCGCCGACGACGTGCTACGCCAGGGCGTGCAGGGCATTTCCGACCTGATCACCGTTCACGGCTTGATCAACCTCGACTTCGCTGACGTCAAAACCGTTATGAGCAAGGCCGGCTCGGCCCTGATGGGTATCGGCCGCGCCAACGGCGAGAACCGTGCCGTAGAGGCCGCTAAGCAGGCTATCGAGTCACCATTGCTGGAAGTATCCATCGATGGCGCTCGCGGCATCCTATTTAATGTCATTGGCGGCAACGACCTGTCGATGCACGAGATTAATGCTGCGGCCGAGACAATTACGACTGCCGCGGACCCAGATGCCAATATTATCTTTGGTGCTACCATCAATCCTGAGCTGGACGGGGAAGTCATCATCACCGTTGTGGCCACCGGCTTCGACGCTTCCTACTTCGCCAAGCGCGCCGCCGACGGCAGCACACTGGCTACGCCAGCCCTCGCGCCCGTCAACGCCAATGCTACCAGGCAGGACGAAAAGGCCTTGTCCGAGATCGATATGAACCTGGGCGACGACCAGGAAAAAGTCAGCGACTTCAGCCAGGAAACCACCATGCCCAACATCTGGGCCCTCAATGATGAAGACGACGTCAAGACGTCGACCGACGCATCGATCTCCAGCAACCACGACCACGACGAAGACCGCCACGACCGTCATGCCGACGACGAAGCTGAAGTTGTCACCAGCAGCCTCGAAGACGACCTGGAAAAGCCATCTTTCCTTCGCCGCCTTAGCCGCCGCAACAAGGACTCCGACGAAGCCAAATCCGACGACAACGCTTAGCTGATGACACGAGCGCTTTTCGTTCACCGATCCGTCGGCCACAATCTAATTGCAGACGGTGGCGTATATGAGCTGGTCAAAGCAGCTGACCCTCAGTTGGAGCTCAACGATTACGATCAAAATACCGATACACTGACCGATAGTCAGGGCCAACAAAAGCAACTTGGTTTTATTTTTCCTGACGGCAATACCAAGCCGGAAGATTATGCGCAGATATTTTCCGACCAAGTCGAGAGTGCTTATCGTCCAATTCTTGATCTCGCCATGGGCTATGACACGATTGTTATAAAGTCTTGCTATCCCAACTCAAACATCAAGACTGATGAAGAGCTTGAAGCCGTCAAAAGTTACTATCAGGCCATCGCAGCGTTCTTCAAAAGCCGTTCCAGTAAACAACTTCTTATACTAACCTCGCCGCCTCTGACACCGCTCATGACCAATCAAAAGGCGGCCGCCCGAGCCAGACAACTGGCCACATGGCTAGCCAGCATAGACCTGGGCGATAATGTCAGGGTCTTCAATCTATTTGATCTTCTGGCTGCTCCAGAAGGCGAGCGTCAGGCCAATAGACTTCGCAAAAACTATCGCCGCTGGTTGCCGGTAGATTCGCACCCTAATCCTAAAGCTTCCCAAGAAATCGCTCCGCTACTGGCTGAGTTTATCCGTACAGTCCGTACTAATTAATACAGCGTTAAAATGCTTGCAAAGCGCTACAGCTAGGGCTATATTAGAAGCACACACCACTATATGTGGAAAATCAATAATATACGGTGTGAGCACATTAAGCGTAAAAAACGGCCAAAAGTGCTCGAACAGATACAGTAAAGTGGCCATTCTTTGTACACATTATGTGTGCAAAGTGGCTGAATTTTGTATGAATCTGTCGAAAACTGGATGGCCACAGGAGGCAGCATGAAATGCAACCAATGCCAAAGCGATGACATCAAAGTGATTGAATCGCGGGACGTGGCAGAGGGTCAGGCAATTCGTCGCCGCCGTATGTGTCTGGGTTGTGGGCATCGCTTCACAACCTACGAACGCCTGGAACGCCCGCAGCTCATCATCGTAAAAAATGACGGGACGCGTGAGCTCTTCAATCGCACCAAGCTTCTGGCTGGCTTATATAGAGCCTGCGAGAAGACGACTGTTACCACGCTCCAGCTGGAGAAGGCAGTCGACACGATTGAGCACGAGCTCTACGCCTGTGGCGAACAGGAAGTTCGATCGACACGGATCGGCGAATTAGTGATGGATCAATTGGCTCGTCTGAACGAGGTAGCCTATGTGCGATTTGCGAGCGTCTATCGACGCTTCAAGGACATTGCCAGCTTCGAACGAGAACTCAATAACGTTCGGCAGGGCAAACACATAGTAGAGGTGAGTGAGTAGTGAGGCGTCAATTCGGTTTGACGGCTCTCTCCGGTTTCGAATATACTTTTCTAGAATCGTTTCGAGATCGCAGAGAGCTCAGGGGAATTTACCTGGAAACGAGAGCGTCCGGGTAAGCTCCAGGACTCTAACAAACACATTAAAAACAATAAAAATCTAAGAGGTGTCCGCACTGACGGGGGTCAGAGCGGAAAGAAAGAGGGATAATATTATGGGACAGGCAACCAGCCTAGGGGTGGAACGATTTTTCACCCCGAAAAAAAGCAAGGCATACGACCAGTTAAACTGGGTTAAGCGTGATTCAATTATTAAAAATCCTCTGAAGGATACGCCGGTTTTCGAACAAAAAGGCGTTGATTTTCCTGAAGGCTGGTCGCTGAACGCGATTAATATCGTGGCACAGAAGTACTTTACCGGTACGCCAGGCACCAAGGAGCGTGAGAGCTCATTGCGCCACCTGATAGACCGCGTTGCCGATACGGTGACACGTCAGGGTTTGCAGGAAGGTTACTTTGAATCAGCTGCCGAGGCAGAAGATTACCGCGAAGAGCTGAAGTACGTACTCGCGACACAGCGCGCGGCCTTCAATAGTCCTGTCTGGTTCAACATCGGTGCTAAAGGCCGCGCTCAGCAGGCCAGCGCTTGTTTCATCCTGGGTATCGAAGACACCATGCCAGCTATTTTGCAGTGGTACGTCGACGAAGGCATGATCTTCAAGGGCGGATCCGGTTCCGGTATTAATATCAGCCCAGTTCGTTCCAGCGTGGAAGCGCTTGGCAAATCAGCCGGTACGGCCTCCGGCCCACTGAGCTTTATGCGCGGTGCTGACGCCAGCGCCGGTGCTATCAAGAGCGGCGGCAAAACTCGCCGCGCGGCAAAAATGGTCATCCTGAACGTTGATCACCCTGATGTCGAAGAATTCATCTGGAGCAAGGCCATCGAAGAGCGCAAAGCCCGCGATCTCCAAACACTGGGCTGGGATATGAGCCTCGACGGCAAAGACTCCTTTAGTGTCCAGTACCAGAACGCTAATATCTCGGTTCGCGTCACCGATGACTTCATGCAAGCCGTTGAAAACGACGACAATTGGGACCTCAAAGCGGTCACTGACGGTCGTACCGTTAAGACAGTGAAGGCCCGCGAGCTATTCCGCCAATTCTCCGAAGCAGCTTGGGAATGCGCCGACCCTGGCATGCAGTTCGATACGGTCATCAACAAATGGCACACCACGCCAAATGCTGGCCGTATCAATGGTTCCAACCCTTGTAGCGAGTACATGCACCTCGACAACTCAGCTTGTAACCTGGCCAGCATCAACTTGCTGAAGTACCTCAACGACGATGGCAGCTTTGACATCAAAGCTTTCATTCACACCGTAGAACTCATCTTCACCGCTCAGGAAATCCTGGTCGGCTACAGTGAGTACCCAACGGTTGGTATCGGCAAAACCGCCAAGGCTTACCGCGAACTCGGTATCGGCTACGCCAACCTCGGCGCACTGCTGATGGCACTTGGCTTGCCATACGACTCCGACGAAGGCCGCGCAATCGCCGCTGCCATCACCGCTTTGCTGACAGGGCAGTCCTACGCTACCAGCGCCAAGCTGGCTAACCGCGTCGGCCCATTTGCCGGCTTTGCCAAGGACCGCGAAGGCATGCTGAACGTACTGCGCATGCACCGTGCTGAAGTTTCCAAAATCGATGCCAGCCTGGTCGCTGAAGACCTACTGAGCGCTGCTGCCGGCGCCTGGGACGAAGCAGTTGAACTTGGTGAACTCTACGGTGTTCGCAACTCACAGGCATCAGTTTTGGCGCCAACCGGCACCATTGGTCTGATGATGGACTGCGACACCACCGGTATCGAACCGGATCTCGGCCTGGTCAAGGTCAAGAAGCTAGTCGGTGGCGGTA
>JAQGHB010000034.1 GCA_028289045.1 Candidatus Saccharimonadota bacterium | reverse complement strand
AAAAAGGTTATCGCCGATAACGTGCCGTTTGAGCGCTCCGAGAAGCCGATCGACGAGGCTATCGCCTGGGCGCAGGCTGCCAAGCAACCGTATAAAGAGGAGCTGCTGAACGATCTGTAGCGAGCGGGTACCACGGTGGCCAAAGACCTTAACGCCGAAGAGCTTGGGACTGTCACCGGTGGTGAGGCGCAGGTCGAAAACGTATCGTTCTACACTAACGGCGACTTTACTGACCTCTGCCGCGGCCCGCACGTGGAGTCTACCGGCAAGGTCGGCGCCTTCAAGCTGTTGCGTGTTAGCGGTGCCTATTGGCGCGGCAACGACCAGAATGCCCAGATGCAGCGCATCTACGGCGCGGCTTTCCAGACTCCGAAGGAGCTCCGCCAGCATCTGGACATGCTCGAGGAAGCCAAGAAGCGCGATCACCGCAAACTGGGCCAGGAGCTCGATCTGTTCGTCCTATCGGATATGGTAGGCTCAGGGCTCCCACTATTTACGCCGCGTGGCACGGTGCTGCGCGAAGAATTGGAGGCGTTTTCTAATCAGTTACGCGAGCGTTATGACTTCCAAAAAGTCTGGGTGCCGCACATGACCAAGAAAGATTTGTACGAAGCATCCGGCCACTGGGCCAAGTTTGGCGACGAACTATTCCTGGTGAAGAGCCAAGAGACCAGCGACGAGTTGGTGCTAAAGCCCATGAACTGTCCGCACCACACGCGTATTTATGCATCGCAGCCACGCAGCTACCGTGATCTGCCAATCCGTTACCTTGAAACGACTACTGTATATAGAGATGAGAAGACTGGCGAACTAGGCGGCTTGAGCCGTGTCCGCTCCATCACCCAGGATGATAGCCACGTTTTTTGCCGTGACGATCAGATCGAAGCAGAAATCAATAATCTGATGGCCGCCGCCAACGAGCTGTACACGACTGTGGGTATGAAGCTCCGAGTCCGCCTCAGTTACCGCGATGAATCCGACGCATACTTAGGCTCGCCCGAGCTCTGGGAGAGCGCCCAGAAACAGCTCAAGAACGCAGTTGTCGCCAACGATCTAGAATATTTCGAGCAAGACGGCGAAGCAGCGTTTTACGGACCAAAGATCGATTTCATGGCCACCGACGCCCTGGGCCGCGAACACCAGCTGGCCACCGTACAGCTGGACTTTGTGCAGCCGGAGCGTTTCGGCCTGGAATACGTCGCCGATGATGGCTCCAAGAAACAGCCGGTGATGATCCACTGTGCGCTGCTGGGCTCAATCGAGCGTTTCCTATCTGTTTACATAGAGCACACAGCTGGGAAATTCCCAGTCTGGCTGGCTCCGGAACAGATCCGCGTGATTTCAGTCAATCAAGAAGAGCCTACCGTGGCCTTCGCTGATGAGGTGTTGCAGCAAGCGAAGCAGCTGGGTCTGCGCGTGCACGTTGACAACTCCAACGAGTCAGTCGGCAAGAAGATCCGCGCCGCCGAAATCGCCAAAGTCCCCTACACTATCGTGGTCGGCGAAAAAGAAATTACCAGCAGGGAAGTGGTCCCCCGCATCCGCAAAGACATGGCCGTCCAAGAGGTCTCTCAATCTGTTACGCTCGACGAATTCCTAAAAACCGTAGCCAATGAAGCCAAGTCCCGCGTTTTGAAAACATCGCTGAAAGGCTAGCTAATGGACGAAGTTGATCCTAATTTTCGGCAGCGGGTGGAAGTGCTGGTGCGCCAGATACCGGCTGGGCGGGTGATGACATATGGTCAGCTGGCGGCGCTGTGCGGGAATGCGCGGGCGGCACGAGTGGTTGGCGGCGTGGCGCACTTCGGTGATCCGTCGCTGCCGTGGCAACGAGTGGTGAATAAACAGGGCGGGCTAGCTGCTGGTTACCCTGGCGGCCGCTCTGGTCACAAACAAGTTTTGGAGCATGAGGGCTTTACGGTGTCGGATGATTACCGCGTCGATGTCGATAAACTGATCTGGTGGCCGCCAGGTGAAGAACCTGCAGAAGCGCCACAACTGAGTCTTTTATGAATAGCCCACTTGTAGTGATCGTAGGCGAGACGGCATCGGGGAAATCCGCCTTGGCTTTGAAGTTGGCGCAGGAGTTTAATGGTGAGCTGATCGGCGCGGATTCGTGGACGGTGCGCAGGGAAGTGAACATCGGTACGGCGAAGCCGTCGGCCGAGGAGATGGCGCTGGTGCCGCATCACTTGATCGATGTGGTGGGGCCGGATGAAGACTTCACGGCGGCGGTTTTTAAGGATCTGGCCAACAAAGCCATAGCAGACATTGCTAACAGGGGTAAATTACCAATTATGGTTGGCGGCACAGGGCTGTATGTCGACGGAGTGCTCTATGATTATGGGTTTTTGCCCGAGGGTGATCGGGGCGAGAGAGAGGAGCTCAATCAGTTAAGTGTCGAGCAGTTATTAAAAAGAGTTACTGACAACGGGCTTGATGTGGGCGATGTCGATATGCGCAATAAGCGGCGCCTGATCCGACTGATCGAGACGAATGGCGCACAGCCGACCAAACGGGAGCTGCGCGGCAACACACTTATTATAGGACTGAAAACTGACCGTGATCGGTTGCAACAGCGCGTTGAAAAACGAACGGACGAAATGCTCAAAAATGGGTTGGAAGCGGAAGTGAAGGCGCTGGCCGAGCGCTACGGCTGGGACTGCGAAGCGCTGAAGGGCGTGGGCTATGCGCAATGGGAAGACTACTTTTTGGGCACACAAACATTGGATGAAACTCGCCAGAAAATCACCAAAGCCACCATGGATTTGGCCAAACGGCAGCGCACCTGGTTTCGGCGAAACAAAAGTATTCACTGGGTTGATACCCCTGTTAATTGGTCACAAGTCGTAGACGAGGTGACAACATTTTTGGACAAATAAGATTTTGTCCTGAACCATTGTTTGCTACAATGGAAACATGATTGAGCAACTCTTTGGGTCAAAAACACGCGTCAAGCTTCTACAGCTTTTTTATAGCAATCCAAACCGCTCCTACTACGTCCGCGAGATCACCCGCAAAATCGACGAGCAAATCAACTCAGTCCGCCGCGAACTCAGCAATTTGTTAAGCATCGGCATCATCACGTCGGACAACACCAACAACAAATTGTATTACGAGGTCAACCAAAAGTTCGAGTACTTCGATCCCTTGCAACAAATTTTTGGCGGGGGAGTGAAGCCCATCAAAAAGAAGGCCGGCACAGCAAACGAAGCCGAGACTGCCGAAACCGATTCAGCGCTCAAAGCTGTTGGCCGCATCGACCTGGCGGTCTATACCGGTCAATTTACTCGCGACGAGACCTCTGGCGTTGATTTCTTAGTCGTCGGTGAGGTCAATCCCAACGCCTTGCAGAAATATGTCGACGAGCTGGAAACCAAAGAAAACAAGAGTATTCGCTACACGGTAATGAGTCTGCAGGATTTTAAGTATCGCCAACAGATCCGCGACCGCTTCGCGGTGGCTATTGCCGGCGCCAAGAAGCAAATCCTGGTGGACGTACATAATCTGTTAACTGAAGTTGAAGAGCTAGAGAAAGAGGAGAAAAAGAAATAATGGACCTGCAATTTTACGGTGCGAACGCGATTAGCCTGAGCTACAAAGGCACACGCATTGTTATTGACGATAATCTGGCTCAACTGGGCGCAAAAGGCATCGTGAAGCCCGACGATGTGGCGCTATACACGTTGCCAACTCCTGGCGATAAGCGCCCCAAGGCCCGCCTGGTGTTCGATAGCCCTGGCGAGTATGAAGTCGCTGACATCTCTGTCATCGGCATCCCAGCCCGTGCTCACGTCGACGAAAAAGGTCTGCGCGCCACCATGTTCAAGATGGTACTCGGCGAGCAGAGCGTCCTCGTCACAGGGCACGTCTATCCTGAACTGAGCGACGCACAGCTGGAAGCCATCGGTATGATCGATGTCATGTTCGTGCCCGTCGGCGGCAATGGTTACACCGTAGACCCAGTCGGCGCCCTGAAGCTGATCAAGTCCATCGAGCCTAAGCTCGTTATCCCCACGCATTACAACGACAAAGCCCTGAATTTCCCCGTGCCACAGCAGGATCTATCCAATGCCCTCAAAGAAATCGGCATGGAACCTAAAGAAACCGTGAGCAAGCTCAAGCTGAAGCCAATGGAATTCAGCGACACCACGCAGCTGGTCCTCCTCGAAAAATCCTAGACTTGTTGGACTACATCGCCTTTTATAGGAGAATGTTTTTTTCGAGGCTCAATGAGATCTTCCCGATCTAGCAGTATATTGCTGAAATAGACCTTGATGCCTTGAGGTCTGTCAGCCTTGTTGGTATCTGGCGGCAGGCTCCAATTCAGCTCGGGTGAGTCTTGAAGGTGGTAGTGCAGGCGGGGATCGGATGAGCGGCCCGAATTGCCACACTCGGCTAACTTTTGGCCACGTACTACGGTTTCGCCAATTCCTACCATCAAACTACCTTTCCTGAGGTGGGCAAGTACCGAAAATTCATTCTCTGAATGACCCAGAATCACATAATTTCCGAAGACATTACGTGCCTGCGATAAAATCCCGGGTCTATTATCTCGGCGTTCGCCCATGGCATCAACAATTACGCCTGCGCCAGGCGCCAAAATATCTTTACCATAAGACAGCGAAGCTTCGTTGGTTCTTTGTCCGCCTCTGTACATATTCCTAAAATCATCTACTTTTACGAAATCAAAAGCAAAACGTTGATCGGGAGCGTTTTCGGCAGCACGATGATAATTAAGAGCTTTCGTTTCGCCACCCCAATGACAAAGCCAGTCGCCATCAAAGGGTAGCTGGAGTTCTGTCTGATTACTCAGAGTGGGCATATGGTCGGAAGTTACTTGGCTTCGGTAGGAAGAGTAGCGCCGAGCAGGCCCTTTTTCTTCAGGGTGCGGATGGCTTGGGTGCTGAGCTTCATCTGGACTTTTTTGCCGTCGACAACGACAGTTTTCATCTGGAGATTGGGCTTCCAAACCTTTTTGGTGTGGCGCTGCGAAAAGCTGACATTGCTGCCGTATTGCTTGCCTTTGCCGGTGAGTTCACATTTCTGCATATCAATCCTTACAAATTACTATAGATTCAAGGTGTTATTGTAGCGGAAAAAGCTCCGCGAGTCAACGTTGCTTAGCGACTGCTATACTAGAAGGAAGATGTTTAGCGATTTATCAGTTTTTCAGTTAGTGGTGCTCCTGGTGTCGATCATCCTTTCGTTGTCGATTCACGAGGCAACGCATGGCTATGTGGCGCATTGGCTAGGTGACGACACGGCGCACGCTATGGGGCGGCTGACGCTTAATCCCCTGAAGCATATCGATATCGTGACCACGGTAGCGCTCCCGATGTTCCTGATTATCGCTGGGTTGCCACCGTTCTTCGTGGCCAAGCCGGTGCCGTTCAATCCGGAGCGGGTGCGTTGGGGCGAGTATGGCGCGGCGCTGGTGGGCGTATCCGGGCCGCTGACCAACCTCTTGCTGGCTGGCGTGGGCGCACTGGCGTTTCATGCCTTCGGCCTGACGGCTTCGCCGGATATCTATAACGCAATTTTGATTTTCGTGCAGGTCAACATCGCGTTCTTTATCTTTAATATGATTCCGTTTCCGCCGTTGGATGGCTCGCGCTTGCTCTACGCCTTTGCGCCCGAGCCCTTACAGCGCGTGATGTTACAGATTGAGCAGACCGGATTTTTGGCCATCCTGGTATTCTTCTTTTTCATCTTCCAGTTTATCTCCGGCCCGATTATCAATATCGAGAATAGTCTTCTACAGTTCCTGTTGGGATAGACTTTAATAAGCACACCAAACAGAGTATTCTAAAGTAAAAGGAGTACCTATGGCCGAAAGACATGCAAATGAAGCTGGTTTACAAATCTCTCCGGAGTTTCTCGACAGGCTCGATAGCCAGGGAATAGAGCCAGCGCTATGGTTTGTTGGGGCACCACTCGTCGAAGCAGTTATGGATAATCAAAGTATCACGGCTCAAGATGCAAATGAAGTCGAAACTGTCGCGGCTTTCCCTGCAGCTAAGAGCGTGCGCCGTACACGGAAAACACTGAGCTGATCCTGTATAATAGAAAGGTCGGGTAGGGCCTATATAGGCTTTCAACCGGGATAATGATTATCTGATACTAATCATTAGGGAGCTCAAGATTTGCGTCCGCTGCGGTTGGCGCGTGCGAGCACCCACCTGGGATCTCTCAGGTGATCACCCCGGTTACCCGGCTCTTATAATTGACAAATCTATCATAGTTATATATAATATATATTATGAAACAGCCGGCTTGTGAGCTTATGGAAGGCAGCCCAGGTATTCGGGTTGATGAGCTGGCGCACCTATTAATACCAGGACGTTACCGTAGCGAAGACGGTATGGGCTTGCATCCTATTAGCGAGCAGCGAGTGGTAACTGCCGCCGATTTTTACGTTGATCAGTATCTGGGTGCAAGCAGCGGTATCATCGTTTGTAGTGGCTACAAAAATCCTGGCGACAACAGAGCAGCTATGTCTTGGCGGGATGAGGAAGGCAATGAGTACGATGGTGTTCCCGAGTCTTACGGTATGCGCGCCAGCTTACTCGAGAAAGATATTCCTGCAAAGAATATACGCGCCGAAGCAAAATCCGTAGATACAGTGACTAATTTTACAAATAGCCAGGTCTTTTTCCCTGACGCCCGACCGGTTGGCATTGTGGCTCAGGAGCAACATCTGGAACGAATTATGAAGGTTATTGCACCTCGAACGATGCGTCGTGACTATGTTGGCATTGTGGTGCCAGAGGTGCCTGGCATGCCTGACACTGACGCTAAGATTGCCGAGTTGATAAGCCGCTACGTCGTGCATGGGTTGACACCCGAAACCCAGAATAGCTCCGAGATTGCCGAAAGACGAGTAATGGGGGTCTGGGCAGTCGTGAATACACTGAAGCGTGGCAAGAATGGCACGCCACACCAGCGCTAGGTGTTGTTGACCGGATATCTGAGTCCCTCTACCCTGATGATGTTATAATCCTAAGATTCGGGGTGTAGCGCAGTTGGTAGCGCGTACGGCTGGGGGCCGTGAGGTCGCAGGTTCAAGTCCTGTCACCCCGACCAGACAATGTTTTGCTTAAATCCACCAGCATATTGTATGGTGGATTTAGCTTTATAACAGATATAGAATCATCGCCAGCCCGTAGGTCCAACACTACCTCGTTCAGGGCAGCGTCTAGCCCCAGTAAATCCCAAGTTTTAGCTATTGTTTCCAGATACGACTTAGTGAGTTCCTAGAACTGCTCAGGAATTGGTATGCCGTTCTTCAATTTGTATAGTTCGGTATTAGCCGCTTTGATGTTGGCTTGGGCTACGTTGATAAGGTTTTGCTGACATCTACCTCTAATCATGAAGCAATAACAGGGTAAAGAATAATCTGGCACAAACTAGGTACTAGCTTTGAGTAGGCGTTGGAGGTTTTTCCCCATCTGCGAATGTGTTGGATTGGCTGTGAGTTGCTGATTTTATTAGCTCAGCTATTCTTTCAGGGGTTAGATTGGGAATATCAGAGACATCAACATAATAGTCCTTTGGATTGGCTGGATTCACATATACATCAATAGGTACGGGGTTATTGCGAAAATCAGCCATTGCTAATCCACCTATGCCGCCTAGCACGTCACTGACGTAGCTCTGTACTGTACCAGTGTTATCGGTAGCTGAAACCACTATTTTGTAGCTGTTATTATTGTTATTGCCGCCCATAGATTGAACGTCAGTAAGCACGCCCTGTAGCTTTTGACCAACTTGTATTAAGTGATTTATGTCGCCACTGCGCCGTAATGACTTAATGAACGTATAAGGTGCTATGACAAGACATGCTATGCCAACGGCAGGGAATAAATACAGCCACCACGTTGAACCTGCGCCCTCAACTACTTTAGCTTCATTCGGCTGTGAGGGGTTATATGCCACCTGTCGGCTATCTCCGATGTGCGGGTAGGAAGATGAACTGGTACTGCTGGTAACTTGGTAGGCTTGCCCATTTACCTTGTATTGAACTACGGCGGCGTATATCGTGGAGCCGTTACTGATGCTACTTGATGAGTCAGTAACTTGGCCTGATACTCTAGACCAACTAGGGTCAATCTTGGTTGATTTTAGTGCGACAACACCCGCACCAGTAAACATCGCACCGAATAAAAGTAGGAAGATTAGTGAACCGACCCCGAACTTTTGCCTTCTAGTCTTGAAGCCTGTCATCATATTGGAGTTGAAATTGATGTTCATATGTCTGCGTCTCTGCTTCTTAGGCTTGTGGCGTAGCGGATAGCCCGATTAGTAATAAAGGAACGAGATACAGTAGTTTTTTCATATCTCAAATATACCATAATAATGCGTGTGTTAGGTTCGGCAGGAGTCGGATTTTTTATGTAGCTGCTGTGTTGGAATTATTACAGGTTAAATACACTTCGTCGGCTATTCTGAATGCACATTAACAAGGAGACAGACATGGCCGAACAGATAGAAGAGACACGCACTGTAGCGAGACCAGTAGATTCGGAGCCGATAGAGCAGCAAGAAGTTCGAGCGACCCGAACCACCAAGGTTACGGGCAGTACGTTAGCGGCCAGGATCATTTGGTATATAGCCGGAGTCATCTTGGTGTTGCTGGCGTTTCGATTTATTTTGACCCTGCTGGGCGCCAACCAGAACAATGGCTTCGCGGACTTCATTTACGGCGTCAGCCATCCGTTTGTGGCTCCATTCTTTGGGTTATTTGGATACAATCTCCAGTATGGCGTGTCTCGATTTGAGACGTATACGCTGGTCGCAATGCTGGTGTACGCAATTGTCGCCTGGGGTTTGGCTCGGCTGGCTACCATAAACCAGTCGCGGGGAGTCTGACCTCGGCTACTCGTTCACTCTCGATAGGATTAGGCAAATTTCAGGACGCTTTTGGCAAGAGCTTGCCGTTGGAAACCAAATCCCACGAGGTCGACCACATAAATTAAGCTATCATCGGCGAGCTGTTCGGAGTGTATTAGGAAGTTCCCACTGTTAACACGGCTACTAGGTTTGCGCATATCGCCAGCACCAAATCTGAGGATACTTCTGCCAAGCGCTCGAACAGTTCTATTGATTGCAATTTCACCCTGTTCAGTTATGAATGTCTCTTTTTCCTCTAACTTGCTGCCCAGGTCATGGATACTTGCATAGTCGGATGGGATTCGTTCCTGAAGGCTAACAGTCCCATAGTCAAATTTGACCCTCCCATATTGCGTAGGTGTGGTCACCAATACTTCGGGACGTTTGTCGAGGTGTTTTTTGACGGCATCCATGTATCTAACCTCTGTAAGCAAGTCAGGCGGCTTTATATGTATGTTTGAATCCCAAGGGCCTGTTTCCCACGCACCCTCGATAGTCCTAGGAGTAGCAACTTTTAGGCAAAGACCAGCATGATCCGGTACACCGTAAATCTTTCCGACAGAACCTGCGCCTACGTATTCAAACCTTCCGGCAGGCGGATGACATCTACTGGCTAAGAGGCTGGAGGCGCGCAAGAAGCTATCGATTGCTTCTGGTGATTCTTCGAGCAAATCTCGGCCAGCTTCAGTGAGATAGACACTCTCAGCCTGGTAGCTGTTTTCAATAATAGTGGAGGGGCGGGATTTTGTCTCAATCATAGGCAGTAAGTATAAACTGAGTTAACAATAAACTAAAATACGACCAATGTCAATTATTTTATAACGCGCTCATGGTAAGATAGTAAACATGTGGCAAGAAACTAAACATGGACTGTACAAGCAGTTCAATTTCGAGAATTTCAAGGAAGCATGGGCTTTTATGGTTAAGGTGGCTGAGCTGGCCGAGGAGTATCAGCACCATCCGCGCTGGGAGAATGAGTGGAGCGTGGTGCAGATCTGGCTGATCACGCACGAGGGCGATCAGAAGATTACGGATAAGGACCGCGAAATGGCCAAGGCTATCGACGCCTTGGTGCCGGATCAATCGAGCGGGGAAGTATCGCAAGATGTGACCAATGTGCCGCATCCCGATAAGGTCAAAGTCTTTGGTGACGGCGGTTCGCGCGGCAATCCTGGGCCATCCGCCAGCGGTTTCGTGGTGCTGGATATGGAAGATAATATTCTGGTCGACAAAGGCGTGTACCTAGGAGTGACGACCAACAATCAGGCCGAATATACAGCGCTGAAATTAGCGCTGGAAGAGTGTCGCAACATGGGTGTTCAAGAGGTGCAGGTGTACATGGACAGCTTGCTTGTCGTAAATCAGATGAAGGGCATTTTCAAGGTGAAAAACCGTGAATTATGGCCGCTGCACGACGCCATCAAAGAATTGGTGAAGAATTTTAAACATGTCAGCTTTAGCCATGTGCCACGCGAATTTAATAAGCTGGCCGATGCGGCGGTGAACCGCGCGCTGGACGAACATCAGGCTGCCGATCTGGACAAAAATCAACAGGGGTGATATACTGCTTTTGGCTAGATTGTTGACTGATCGCGTGGTGTTAAAACCACGAGGAAAGTCCGGGCAGCAAAGGGAAATGGCAGTCGCTAACGGCGACCGAGCGCAAGCTTAGGGAAAGTGCCACAGAAACTATACCGCCGCGTAAGCGGTAAGGATGAAAAGAGTGAGGTAAGAGCTCACAGTTGTCTGCGGTGACGCAGAGAAGAGGTAAACCCTGCCTGCTGCAAGGAGATGGATACTTTAAGGTCTAAAGCCTAAAGCGTCCCGCTAAGGATTCATCATAAGAACCGCTCGAGCCTACGAGCAATCGTAGGCCTAGATAGATGATCAGATAAACAAAACCCGGCTTATAGACAGTCTAGCCAAATAAAAAGCCCTTATTGCAAGGGCTTTTTATTTTACTGGAGTATCGGGGTGGATAATGTTGATCATTGCGAGGAGGGGACGCACTTCATCGAGTCGATTTGGCTCGGATTGTAGCAAGCTTTCGCGAATATCAGCACCTCGACTTTGAATAACTTCACCAACAGCTTGTAAAAGCTCGGGCTGCACATCGTCGACGTCTGATTCTAGTACTACACAATGCCTGAGGGCCGTCCGAATCATTGGCGAACAGGCGGCAATATCTACAAACTCAAATTTTTTTGACATGTTCAGTCCGGAGGAGCTACTTTTGTGTGGCTTTGACTACGGCCGTGAAAGCAGCAGGTTCGCTGACAGCTAGTTCAGCCAAGATCTTGCGATCTACGGTGATACCAGCGGTTTTGAGGCCGGCGATCAGCTTGCTGTAGGTCGTATCATTCATACGGGCAGCGGCGTTAATGCGGGCATTCCACAGCTGGCGGAATGTGCGCTTCTTGTTGCGGCGGTCGCGGGTAGCGAACTGCAGCGACTTGGTAACAGCCTGACGGCCGCGCTTGACGCTGACGCGGTTAGGGTGGCTAAAGCCTTTGGTGGCTTTGCGAATTTTATTGTGTTTGGCGTGACTGGTGACGCCTCGTTTGACTCTCATGTACTTAAGCTCCTAAATTCTTCTTGATGTTCTTGGCCATCTGGCCGCTGCGGGTAGTTAAGCCACGCAGAGAACGCTTGCGACTACCACTCTTCTTGCCGAGGAAGTGGTTGAGGTTGGCGTGACCGACACGGACTTTACCGTTCTTGGTGAGTTTGACGCGGTCTTTGGTACCGCTATGCGTTTTGAGTTTGGGCATCTTGTTCTTCTCCTTCTTCTTGTTCTTTGGTCGCCCCGTAGGTGACCGTTCCTTTGCCGCTTGCACGAACGACAAAGTTTAATTGTTTGCCTGCTAATTGTGGTGCTTGGTCGACTACAATTGTCTCGCCAAAATTGTCGATTACTTTATTCGCTAGCTGGAAGCCGATTTCCCTATGAGCTTGCTCGCGTCCGCGGTAGAAGGCAGTGATCTTGACCTTGTGGCCAGTCTCGAGAAATTTCGCGACTTTGCCCATTTTGATCGATAGATCGTTATCGCTAATCTTGAGGCCGAAGCGCATTTGCTTCATTTCCAGAGATTTGGCGGTCTTGCGATTCTTCTGCAACTGCTTGGTCCGCTGGTAATTGAACTTTCCCCAGTCGACGATCTTGCACACAGGCGGATCGGCGTCGGGTGAGATCTCCACCAGATCGAGTTCGCGCTCTTGGGCCAGCTGGAGTGCTTCCTGCTTGCTCAAGATGCCGAGTTGCTTGCCATCTTCATCGATAACGCGTAATCGGGGTGCCCGAATTTGATCATTCAGGCGGGTGTATTTGGCGATAGTTCGTGCTCCTTAGTTGTTATTGGAAACGTAACAAGCATTTTAACAGATATGGCTACAGAGGTCAATAATTATGTTGCGGCTCCTTGTAGGCTTGGCCACGATACTGGAGCGCTTCGCTGATGTTGGCCGGTGTGATCCGTTTGCCGGCTTCCAGATCTGCAATGGTGCGAGCGACCTTAATAGTGCGCATGTAGCTGCGGGCTGACAGGCTGAGCCGGCCGGAGGCAACGTTGAGTAGCTCGGCAGCTTCACTAGTGAGCTTGGCATGCTTTTTGATATCTGAGTTAGTCATATCCGCATTGAGTTTGCTTGGATCGCCGAAGCGCACGGCTTGTCGCTGTCGGGCACTTACGATGCGCTGGCGGGTAGTTTCGTCTGCTGCCGTGTCCACGGCCTGTTTGAGGAGTTTTTGGTGCTGGATCTCGTGTACGTCGGTATACAGGTCCAGCCGATCCATAATCGGTCCGGATATTCTTTGGCGGTAATCTCTGATCTGATGAAAATGGCAGCGACAGACATCACCGGTGCCATAGTAGCCGCAAGGGCAGGGGTTGGCAGTAGCCACCATAATGAAATTGGCGGGGTATTCGATGCTATCTTTGGCGCGAGCAAGGCTGATGACGTGGTCTTCCAGCGGTTGTCTGAGCGCCTCCAGCGTGGCGCGACCGAATTCCGGCAATTCATCGAAAAACAGGACACCGCGGTGTGCCAGGCTGATCTCGCCGGGGCGGAGATTGCTGCCACCACCGCCGGTGATGGCCACATGGCTGGCACTATGATGCGGGGAGCGAAATGGCCGCCGCGTGATGATCTGCTCGTAGTCGTGGCTGGCCAGACTGTGTAAATGGGTGACTTCCAGAGTTTCTTCGCGGTTTAACGGCGGTAGAATGCTCTGGAGTGCCTTGGCCAGCATGCTCTTGCCGGTACCTGGCGGTCCGCTGAAGAAGACATTATGGCCACCGGCAGCAGCGATTTCTAGGGCTCGTTTGGCTTGCTCCTGACCGACGACGGCGCTCAGCGGCGATTCTGCCAGGGGCGCACTGGTGGTGGTCTTCTGCTCGGAACCACTTTTACCAGTAGTTACGGGATTAATCGGAACGGTTTCGGTGAGATGTTCGTAGATTTGCCGGAGACTTTCGACAGGTACCAAAGTCACATTGGGCACCAGTCTCGCTTGCTGCAGGTTAGCCCAAGGAATGAAGAATGTCACGATGCCCATAGAGCGCCCATGCAAAATTTTACCGATAATGCCCCTGACAGCGCGGGTACTACCATCTAGACCCAGTTCGCCGATGAAAGCCTGCTGTTTATTGGGTGACAATGTAATCTGTTGGCTGGCCTGTAGGATGGCTACGGCAATGGCCAGGTCAAAGCCGCTATCGGCCTTAGGAATATCGGCCGGAGCGAGGTTAACAGTGATGCGTTTGCGAGGTAGCATTATCCGGCTATCTGCGAATGCACCCCTGATGCGCTCCTTGGATTCACCGACAGCTTTGTTGGCAAAGCCGACAATAACGATGTTTGGCAGGCTATTTGATAGTCCGCACTCGATATCGACCACCATACCACCGGTCCCGTTACTAATAATGCCTTGTACTGACGCGCTCACAGCCTCTTAGCCCCTAAATCCATCCATTAATAACTCGTGGACAAAGTAAAACACCTTGCTTCTGGTGGAGGCAAGGTGTTTTAAGAATTATTTAAGATTTTTGTTTGGCTGTTTTTTCGAATTTTGGTCTTTTTGGCGGGAGAGATGATGACTTGCGAGAAATCATCATCTCTTTGGTCCCTTTTTGGCTTTTTTGTTTTTGAGCACTTAATTTACTCAAGCGCTATATGTATCTTATAGAACACCTGAAACTACGTCAATAACATTTATGCTTAAGTGTATAAGAAACCTGTGCATAACTTTTCCTGCGAGCTATTTCTTAAGTGTATGAAAGTAATTGAGTAGTAGAATTTAAGTTCTATTTACATTCCAAATACTGGTTTGTAGGGCTGACTCTACGAACCGATGATAAGCTAACAGCGTTTCAAATGCCTGTGAAAATTCATTATGGCAGAAAGGTCGGCCGTCTGGAGTCGGCGGCAGGGGTTTATAACTGACGACTTCACTTAGCCGAAACCTGGTGATAGTTGTCTGCCCCATAAAACGCAGGGTATCAGTAATTGCTTGAACATAGGCTGCACGTACTGAGCCATCTGATTCCTTGATGGACTGGTAAAGACGTGTGTCTTGTTTCAGGTACCTTTCCCCTAAGACCCTGTCTTGCTCTGTTCGGTAGGGAGAGCCTTGTTCGGTTAGTAGGTTTGCTGCATAGGCTCGTATAGAGCCTGAGTTCCTAAGTTTTTGGAGGCTGGCAACTTCAATTTGTCGAATACGCTCAGGTATGACATTCCAGATTTTACTGAGCTCTGTAGGAGTTTTAAACGGCTTGCCACCAATACCACCGATACGGTGTTCTAAGATTGAGCGGTTGCGCCTCTCTAGGAGTTTGAGCGACTCCTTGGCAAGTGCCCGTTCGGTAAGAGTGATTTCGTCTGGAATTACTTCGTCGAATTCTGTAATGGGGAGGGCGGCTAGAGCACTTTCTGATAAGAATCGGTGTCCACCATATACGCTACGCTGCAGGTCAAGGTATATCGGTAGTTCCTCGAGTTTTTCGGAATTCCAACCTAAGACTTCCGTGAGTGCGGCGAGAGGAGCACGCTGAGGGTCCAGGAGTCCGTGTTGTTCGGCGGCAGCTTCCTGCGCTTTGGTAAGATCGTCCAGTTGCTCAGCCTGCTCAACAGGGATTCTGACGAGGCCGCTTTCCTGAGCGCTTCTCTTTATGGCGCCTACAAGATTGCCGGACAAAAACGTATCAAGTGGACGCGTGTAATCTCCAGCACCATGATAGCGGTCGATAGCAGACCATATGCTTTCATAGCCTATCTGGAACAAGTCTTCTAAAGAGGTCTGGTTGTCGGGTATCCCCATTTTACGGACGTAATACGACGCGACGCCATAGCTTGCCCGTAGACGTCGCATGGTAATTTCTTCGGCTACTGATGTATCGCCAGCTTTTATCCTTTGGGTAAAAGCTGCCCATTCGTCTGCGGTGATGGTTTGGTTCGGCAGTTCTGAAACACCAAGCATGGCTTTTACGGCTGATTCTTGGACGCTCCAGGCTTCCAGCCTTGGGGTGTCGCTTGGTGTAATGTGTTCATCTGCTACATCTTCTCTAAGCACGCTGTCTATGGCTTGGGCAGTGTCGTGCTGAAGCCAAGACCGCGGGTGCGCCTGCCATGCTCTATCAGATGCTGTTAATGCTAATGGAGCTCTCTCGCCTATCATTTTAATATTTTAGCATATTTAAAGTACAAAAGCAATTATAACCATACCTTTTAAGCATAAGGGGATTGACAACAAGTGATCGCCGTGCTAGTCTAGAACTTGTAAGTCACAAAAACAAAAACGTTCAAACAATTTAGGTCACGGTAACGGGTAAACAGTTACGGTTCAAAGAAGAACGATGCCCTCGAGGGGGCGGGCTTACGACTCGCTAGATGGGTCCAAACCATGAGTCACGGATCGGAACGGGATCGGGTAGGAAGGGTTCACAAAGCGCTCTGCGCGTGAATCCACAGCAACGGAGAAATCCGTACGACGCTCTAAAGGCCCTAAAAGCCAATAGAGCGGTCAGTCAGCTGCAGGCGGCAAGCGCTTCAATAGTCTATTTATATAAGCGGATTTGTCGCCTCAGCACCATGTATCACTAGTGTAGCGCTGCTATGCGGACCTCTGTTCGCGGCAGCGCTTTTCGCACCAAAAAAGCCAAAACAAAAACAAAGAGGATATATGAAACAAGCGCTCAAACAATCACGGACCTGGTTACTTATAAGTATGTTGGCCGTGGATGGCTTGTTTTTTTGTCTGACGGATCCCGATAAAGTGCCATCATTGTTCCTTATGGTGGGTTTTTTGCTGTGCGCGGCCACGATGTATGTCTTACTCAGAGTGATTATTGCCACCAGTGCTTGGTATGGATTGCCACTTCATCGGCAAGGAAGACGTTTGGCAGCGGTGTTAACAGGGACGATTAGCGCGCTCGTGGCGCTACAGTCCATAGGGGCGCTGGGGGGACGTGACGTTGTAGTTCTATTGCCGCTTACTTTGCTGGCATACCTATATGTTTCGTATGGGCGGAATACGCAATCAGGCTAACAGGCTAAAGCGGTTTGATTTGAGGGATCAGTGGCGCTCGTAGCGTTGTTTGTTTATAATAGATAGTATGAATCCTCAGCAACCCGAAGCACCGAGCATGGATACCGGCATGAATTTACCGCCCCCCGTAGGCGATAATTTCCCATTGCCTGGTGCCCCAGAACGTCCGGCAGGAGCTCCTGAGCAGGCTCCAGCGGGGGCTGAACGTGCTCCAGCTGCAGGCCAAGTTGCCGCGTCAAGCATGGCGCAACCCGCGCTGCCAGCAGCGCCACTCGCACCTCCAGTTGGTCGCCAGGATGATGTTTCCGCCACAACAAATCCGCTGCCGCAGAGCGCTTCGGCAGACCAGGATTTAATAGAGAAAGAGTGGGTCACGAAAGCCAAACAGATTGTCGAGCATAACAGAGATGACCCGTACAAGCAGAGTGAGGAATTAACAGTGGTCAAAGCCGATTATATGAAAAAGCGCTACGGCAAGAACATTAAAGTAAGTAAGTAGACAAAATGACAGCATTTCTTATCATTTTAGGGATCATATTTTTGATGGCCGCCATCGCGGCTCCTATTATATTTTTGCAAACTCGTCGCACTTTCCGTGAACAAAAAAACTATGAACGTGGCCTCAAAATGGTACCGCTGTTCATCCATTTACCGCCGCCAAGTGACGACACGGAAGTTGGCGGGCGCGATACTCGGGATGTCACGGAAGAGACCATCAGCAAGGCCACACTTATATACAATATTATCGCCAGCACCTTCCAGAAAAACTTCAAAAGCAATGTCTTTTATGGACAGCGCCACTTCGCCTTTGAGATTGTCGGCACGCAGGGTTTTGTCTATTTCTACGCGGCAGTGCCTATCGCGCTGTTGGAAGTCGTCAAGCAGGCCATTGTCAGTGCCTATCCGTCAGCACGGCTGGAAGAAGCTTCTGAACACAATATATTTAGTCCGGTAGGGAAGGCGACGGGTACTCTCGGTGGTGAGCTGACACTAAAAGAGTCCTATGCCTATCCGATCGCCACATATCAAGATCTGAAGCGCGACAGTATGCAGGCTTTATTGAACGCGCTGGGCACGCTCGGCAAAGAGGACGGTGCCGGTATTCAGATTTTGATGCGTCCAGCGGATCCATCGTGGCGCAAAAAAGCCTCGGCCATCGCCAGCAAGAAGCGCAAAGGTGATGATAAGAAGCTCAGCGGCACGGGCCTGGCCAAAGATATCGTCAAGGCTTTCAATGCGCCGCCATCTGGCAGCAAAGACGAGGGTGGTAAAAAACCGCCGGAACTATCCAATCTGGAGCAGTCGACACTGGACGCTATCGACGAAAAGACTCGTCACGCTGGCTACGAGGTTGTAATCCGTATCGTGGTGTCATCGAATATCAGTCAACGTGCGCAGGCCTTGCTGTCTAATATCGTGGCTAGCTTCTCGCTATATGACGCCCCCGGCAAGAATGGCTTTAAGTACACGCCAGCTAAGGATGTTGACGCGCTGGTGACGTCGTACATTATGCGATTCTTCCCGCAGCAGCATAATAAGAATATTCTGAACTCCGTGGAGCTAGCCACGCTGTTCCACTTCCCAGATCAGCGCAATATCCCAACATCTCAGCTGCTTAGGCAGGATTCCAAGCAAGTGGATGGCCCGCGCAATATCCCCGAAGAGGGCATGCTGCTGGGCTACAACGTCTTCCGTGGCGCTAAGAAGCCCATCCGGCTGGCCTTGCAAGATCGCCAACGACATATGTACGTGGTGGGGCAGACTGGTACCGGTAAATCGACCTTTCTAGAGAATTTGGCGCTGCAGGATATGCTCAGCGGTAATGGGTTCGCGTTTGTGGATCCGCACGGTGATACGGCCGAGAAGCTGCTGTCCATGGTGCCCAAAGAGCGCACTGAAGACGTCATCTACTTCTCACCAGCCGATATGGATCACCCAATGGGGCTCAACTTATTCGAATTCAATAATCCTGATCAGAAAGACTTCTTGGTGCAGGAAGCGCTCAATATGTTGCAGAAGCTGTACGATCCGACCCACCAGGGCATCATGGGGCCGCGCTATGAGCACATTTTCCGTAATGCCGCCCTGGCGGTGATGGCCGATCCAGCCGGCGGTACCTTCGTGGACATCCCAAAACTGTTCCGTGATCCGGCCTTCCTGAAGCAGAAGCTGAGCCACGTTACCGACCCAACGGTGTTAGAGTTCTGGCAAAAAGAATATCCGGCCTCTCAACGCTCCAATGAATCTGGCGAGGTGACCAGCTGGTTTGTCAGTAAGTTCGGCGCCTTCCTGAGTAATGAAATGATGCGCAACATCATCGGCCAGACCAAGAGCGCCTTTGACCTGCGCGACATCATGGATAACAAGAAAATCCTGCTGGTGAACCTGAGCAAAGGCCGCACCGGCGAGCTGAACTCCAAGTTGCTCGGTATGGTGTTTGTGATGAAATTCCAGGCGGCAGCCATGAGCCGATCGGATATACCGGAGAGCGAGCGCGTGGACTTCAGCCTGTATGTGGACGAGTTCCAGAACTTCTCGACCGATAGCTTCGCAACCATTATGTCCGAGGCCCGAAAATACCACCTGAACCTGATCGTGGCCAACCAATTTACCACGCAGCTGACCACCGAAATTCGTGATGCTGTCTTCGGTAACATGGGTACCATCGTGTCCTTCCGCATCGGCCAGAATGATGTCGAGGGCCTGGGCCAGTACTTCCAGCCGATCTTCGATGGCGATGACTTGCTGCGCGTGCCGAACTACAACACCATTGTGCGCACCCTGATCGGCGGTGTGCCGACGCATCCATTCAGCATGGCGACACTGCCGGTACTAGGGACGCCGAATCCGCAATTGGGTGATGCGCTGAAACAGCTATCGGCCCTAAAATACAGTCGACCAAAGAGCGAAGTTGGCGCTGAGATTAATGAACGCTTGAAGACGATAGAACCAGCGCGGCCAGCTGGCCTCGGCGCGGCTAATTCGCCGTTTGGCAATCCAAGTCCAACTGCGGCGCAATCTCGGCCCGCACAAGCCGCGCCGCCAGCCAAGAGCGGTAGTTTTCTGGATGATTGGCTGAGCAAGCGTAAAGCGGGCGCTACAACGCCGAGCAGCGTGGCTCCAAGCCCAGCGCCAACAGCTGCTCCGGCAATATCGCCGGCCACTCCAGCCATGCCAAGTAGCACGCCATATACACAACCTACACCACCAACAGCCGCTCCCGCACCTCAACCCGCACCCGAACACAGCACCAAAAACATCTCCAGCGATGAAATCGAACAGTCCGAAGTCGACAAGATCGCCAACGAACTTAAGCAGGAGCTCAATAAATCCAAGCAGCCAGCGCCTGCGCCTAAAACCGAGCACACACTCGATCTAAAGCCTGGCAAAGACGACACCATATTCATCGATCAGGATGGCTCGTTCCACCTGAACGATCAAGCTGACGCTAAATCGTAACCTACTTCTAGTCGAGAGCTTTGCGGCGAGACAGCGAAGCGGTCCAGATCAGGAGCTCTAGGATGAGGCCAACGATAAAGCCGCCTGCGAAGAGCATCAAAAATACGAGGTAATTGTAGCGGAAACCGGCGTGCTTGGCGGTGTACAGGTAGCCGGAGGTGCCGATCAGCGCGACCAGGCCGCCGCCGAGGAGCCCGGAAGGGCGACTGATGGTCTTGCCGGCGGCCTCGCTGGCTACGCGCACCACTGGTTGGTGGATGACCTTGCTGAGGCTGCGTTGCAGCACGGGCAGCTTGCGCTGTAGGTTCTTGATCTCTCGATTCCAGGTGACACTCAGTAAATCACGGCT
>JAQGHB010000033.1 GCA_028289045.1 Candidatus Saccharimonadota bacterium | reverse complement strand
GGTGACTTCACGGACAAGAAAGCCGCCCAGGCAGCCCAGAAAAAACAGGCCACCGCCCGCAAAAAAGCCCGCAAGACCGAACGCCAGCGCAAAACTGCCGGCAAAAACAGGAGAAAAGGGAAGTAGTGCGGCATACAGTCTCCGAGATTAAGCTCAAGAATGGCGCTGCTGGCCTACTGATTCACATTCCCAACGCTTCAGTCATGACCTTTGACGTTAATTTTCGCGCTGGCGAATACCTGGTCGAAGCCGACAAATGGGAAGTCCCGCATCTCATGGAGCATGTCTTGCTTGGCGCCAACGAACTCATCCCACGGGCTCGTGATTTTCAGGCCGAACTCGAAAAGAACGGTGCCTACAGCAATGCCACCACTGGCGTATACGACATTAGTTACGAGGCCGAATGCGCCGATTTTGAATGGGACCGCGTGCTCGGACTGCTCCTAGTGGCTATTACCAAGCCGCTATTTCTAGACGAAGAATTTCAGGCCGAATTTGGCAATGTCCAAGAGGAAATGGCCGCCCGCAGCAATAATCACTTCCGTCGCTTGAGTCTGGAAATGCGTGAGGCTTTGGGTCTCATCGCCAAGACTGATGCCGAGCGCCTGGAGCTGATGGGCAATGTAAAAGTCGACGACGTTCGCGCCCATTACGCCCGAACGCACTACGCGCCTAATATGCGCTTTGTGTTAGCCGGCAATCTCACAGCCGCTCGTCGTAACGCCATTACCACTGTGCTGGAAGCCGTGGAGCTGCCAACGAAAGGCAAGCGCTACGCACTGCCACACGAGAAACCTCACCGCCTAAAACAGCCAGTCTACGTGCCGAACGACACTGTCGAAAACCTGTACTTTTACATCGACACCTTTATGAATCGCCGCCTGGGAGATCCAGAGACGGACGCCCTTAATCTAGTAAATACCATGCTCACCGAGACGCTGTACTCCAAAATCCTCGGCACCGCCCGCGAACGCGGCCTGGTCTACGGCATGAACTCCGGTGTCAGCCAAACCCGCGATGCCAGCAACTGGTGGTTCGGCGCCCAAGTGTCCGAAAAGAATGCACCGGCTTTGCTTGATATCATTGTTCAGGAGCTTTCCAAAGTCTTAGCAGGCGACATTCAGGATGACGAATTAGAGGCAACCAAGCAGTACGCCCTCGGTCGCTTCCAGCGCAGTGCCCAGACTGTTGGCGGTACAGCTTCCGGCTACGCCGGCCGTTACTTCTTTGATGGCATCATTGACGATTATTACCGCGTGCCCGAACGCATCAAAGCCATCACCAAAGACCAAATTATCGAAGTTGCCCGCGGCATGTTTGCCGAAGATGTTTGGGGTTTCGGCGTGCTCGGCAACTGCGGCCAAGAATTTGCCGTTGAGCTGCAAAACAAGCTTGCACCACTCTGGCAAGCTCCTAAGCAAGTCTGAACTGGTATACTTGAGGTCATGGATGATCTGACAAAACAGGCTACTGATCTCAGAACTTCTATTCGGGTCGCACTGAAGCAGCTAAACATCGACGAACTAGCAAAACAGCTCGATGAGCTACGAGCAACCAGTCAGCAGTCTGGCTTCTGGGATGACTCAACCAAAGCCCAGGACATTATGAAGCAAATTTCCAAGTTGGAAGCCCGTGTTCAACCTTGGCAACAACTCCAAAACGGCATTGATGAGATCTCGGAACTCCTCAAATTAGGCGGTGTCAGCCTGCAAGATGAACTTACCGACCAGCTCGCTGATCTCGGACACCGCTTTGACGCGCTCAAAGACGACTTAAAATTCAACGGCCCTTATGATGGTCACGACGCCATCCTCAGTATCTACGCCGGCGCCGGCGGCACTGATGCGCAGGATTGGACACAAATGTTACTCAGAATGTATTCTCGCTATTTTGAAAAAAATAGTTGGAAAGTCACTACTGTCGACGAATCAGCTGGTGACGAAGCTGGTCTGAAGAGCATCACCCTCGAGGTTGAAGGCCCGTTTGCCTACGGCAAGCTGAAAGGCGAGCACGGTGTCCACCGCCTCGTCCGCCTCAGCCCATTTAACTCCGATAATCTTCGCCAAACCAGCTTCAGCAAGGTCGAAGTCATGCCCAAAATCGACAAGCCTGATGATCTGGAAATCGACGAAAAAGACCTCAAGATTGACGTCTACCGCAGCGGCGGCCACGGTGGCCAATCAGTCAACACCACTGATTCGGCAGTGCGCATTACTCACATCCCAACTGGCATCACCGTCGCCATCCAAAACGAACGCAGCCAGCTCCAAAACCGCGAAACTGCGATGACTATTATTCGGTCGCGCCTCGCGCAGCTGCAAATCGAGCAGCACAAAGAAGCGCTCAACGAGCTCAAAGGCCCCAGCCAATCCGCCGAGTGGGGCAACCAAATCCGCAGCTACGTGCTTCACCCCTACAAACAGGTCAAAGACCTCCGCACCCGCTACGAAACCAGCGACCCCGACAACGTACTCGACGGCGACCTCGACCCGCTCATCAACGCCTACCTTGAACACACTCTAGCCAACTAAGTTGACCATAGTAACACTTACTGGTATTGTAATGTTATGCCTCCTAAGAAACCTCGATATTCATCACCCAGCGCTGCATCACCAAATCGTAGGGGTTCTCGATTATCGCAAGACTTACCAAATTCAGGAGAAATGCGTGATATAGCCGTGCCCCAGCGGGTAAAGTTACCGATGCCTATCTACGAGCAAGCCTCTAAGCAGCTACTCCCGCTCATGCTTCGCGCCGGTGCTTCTACGTTAGGCCGAGAAGTACTTGTTTATAATCCTGGCGAAGTGCTGGCTCGCACTGCTTTGCAATACATGCTTAGCGGTATTGTGGCCAATCAGCGAAGTACCTACCCAAACTTAGCTGTTATAGATAGTGTCCTGCCCCATAGCATCGGGATGCTGCCAATCATAGGTTTTTGTGGCGTCGATAGCTTTACTGAAGTAACAAAGCTTGCTAGCACGGCTATGGAAGAGGCAAATGAACTGCTGCCTGTCTTCAAACAGGTTCTTATTCCCGAAGTCCATATGTCGTAATAAATATTTCCAGTGCGAGGGTAGTTATAGTGAGTACTGAAGACGCACAGTTCATGCTATAATAGTGCTAATGATTCTGCTCGACCGGGTGACGAAAACTTATAACCGAAAATTGGGTCCCTCACTTGACCGCGTGAGTTTACACGTGGAACCCAAAGAGTTTGTGATTGTGGTGGGGCAGAGCGGTGCCGGTAAGACCACGCTTTTAAGACTGCTGACGCGCGAAGAGCGTCCGACTTCGGGCAAGATTATTATTGGCGGCATTGATTACGACAAGTTAAAGGACAAAGACATTCCGCTGCTGCGGCGCAAAATCGGCGTGGTCTTCCAGGACTTTAAGCTGCTGCCAAATAAAAACGTCTTCGAAAACGTGGCTTTCGCACTGGAAATCGTCGGTGTCAGTAACCGCGAAATCCGTCACACTGTGCCAAAAGTGTTGGAAATCGTCAACTTGAAAGGCAAGGAAAAGCGCATGCCGCGCGAGCTGTCCGGAGGCGAGCGCCAGCGCGTCGCTATCGCTCGCGCCATCGTCCGTCAGCCCCGCATCCTGATCGCCGACGAGCCGACAGGCAACCTCGATCCCAAGCATGCCTGGGATGTCATCAAGGTATTAGAGAAAATTAACCGCTACGGCACCACGGTGTTATTGACCACGCACAACCAAGACATTGTCAATAAATTAAAGCGCCGTGTTGTTACAATCCAGGGCGGTAAGGTGGTTAGCGACCGCGCGAATGCGACGTATGATGGGAAATAATATGCATAAACGATTCACCACACTCGGCCGTATCCTGCATACTGGCGTGCTCAATTTTATGCGCAATATCAGCCTGGCAATTGCCGCTATGGCGGTGATGGTCGTGACGCTGACTATCATCTTATTCTCGATTATCACCAACGCCACTTTCGAAAACACCATCGCCCAAATCACCAATAAGATCAATATCTCGGTGTTCCTCAACGACACCACAACCGACACACAGGCCAAGCAGCTGGTCGCTGATCTGAAGAAGCAGCCCAGCGTTCACCGTGTCGTATATCTGAATAAAGAGCAGGCACTGCAATCTTTCATAAAAGATAACAAGGAAAACCCCGCTACCGTGACTGCGGCGTCGCAGACAGGCAACCCGATTCCGGCTACCATCCAGGTCTTCCCGAGCAATCTCAACGAAATCCAACACCTCAAGGAATACTTGACGACACCTGAGCGGGAAAAGCTGCAAACTCCACGTTCGCCCTCCTATAATGGCAAACGCAAGGAAGCTATCGATAACATTACCCACGCCACCAACGTGCTGCGCCAGATCGGCGCCCTGATGGTCGCCGTCTTCGCCGTCATCTGTGCGCTGATCATCTTCAATACCATCCAAATGGCCATCTTCAACCGCCGTGACGAGATCACCATTATGCGTTTGCTCGGCGCCAAAACCAGCTACATCCGTGGTCCGTTCGTGGTAGAAAGCGCCATTTATGGCCTCTTGTCAGCCGTGTTGTCGGTGCTCATCATCAATTCTGCGTTCCTAGCCTCCAGTAATGCTCTGCAGGCCAGCAGCCTAGGCTTACTCGACATCAATTATGCCAGCAAGTATTTCGGTGATCATTTCTGGGCGCTTTTGACTCTGCAAATTGCTATTGGTATAATTATAGGTACGGTATCTTCTGTCATCGCGACCCGCCGTTATCTCAAATTCAAGACAAAATAAATTTATTGCACGATAACAGCCTGCGAGCCAGGCGAGAGGGTACTGTACAAAATTGAATAAGCGTGGTATATTGTTGGATAGCATTAGCAAAATAAAAACTATGCCAAAACAAAACCTCAAAAAGTCAGTTTTACTCCCGTTACGCGCCATCGTGCTCACGCTGGTGCTGACTGCCATGGTTGGCGGAGCAGCGAAAGTTCATGCCGATCAGTTTGATGATCAGATCAATGCTCTGCGGGCTCAGAACAGTGACGCCCAAGGCGCCCTGAATGGTTTATCGGCCCAAGCCGGCAGCTATCAAGAAGTTATCAATCAGCTACAGGCCCAAATTAATGGCGTGCAGGCTCAGATCGCCGCCAACCAAGCGCTGCAGGCACAGTTACAAGGACAAATCACCGAAGCCCAGGCAAAAATCGATGCCCAAAAGAAATATCTCGGCGACGATATCCGCTATATGTACGAAAATGGCCAGCTGAGTACTATCGAGGAATTGGCGACCAGCAAAAACCTCAGCGACTACGTCGATCAGGAAGAGTACCGTATCACCATCCAGAACAAAGTGAATGATCTCATCAAGCAGATTGCCGACTTGCAGGCACAGTTACAGCGCCAAAAGGGCCAGCTCGACACCTTGGTCGAGTCCGAAAAGCAGCAGAACGACCAGCTCGCCAGCGCCCAGGCTCAGCAGCAGCAACTGCTATCTTTCAACCAGTCGCAGCAGGCCGCCTACAATGGTCAGATTGCCGCTAACTCCGGTAAAATCGGCGAATTACGCCGTCAGCAAGCCATACTCAACGCCCGCTACAACATCGGTGATTTCAAGGGCGACCCAAATAACGGCGGCTATCCAAGCGCCTGGGCCAACGCCGGTCAAGACACGCTGATTGATAGCTGGGGCATGTACAACCGAGAATGTGTTAGCTATACAGCCTTTAGAGTTCACCAAGATTATCTGGCGGGCAAGAATAACCGCGACATGCCGTATTGGGGCGGTGTCGGTAACGCCAACCAGTGGGATGACAACGCCCGTGCCGCCGGTATCCCTGTCGATGGCAACCCAACACCAGGCTCTATCGCCATCAGCAACGCTGGTGCCTATGGTCATGCCATGTACGTCGAAGCCGTCAATGGCAACCAGATCTATGTTCAGCAGTACAATCAGCAGCTCGACGGACGCTACTCCGAGGGCTGGCGCTACACTACCGGCTTAGTCTTCCTGCACTTCTAGAACGACCAATAAATTTGGCACATTTTGGGGAAAGCCCTCCAGTCCGCACTCACCGTACCTGAAGTACGGCTCGTTTGCGGGCTTCGTGCTTTATCCCAAACTGTACTCAAATTTGTTGGTCGTTGCGCTGTCCATGGGTAAGCATTATTGGTATACTGAGTGGTAATGGAGCCAGAACAAACAAAGGGTAGGGTCAAAAAGCGCGGCGGCATGGGGAACGTACTGCGTGTGTTGGTGGCCGCAATTATTTTTCTGATCGGCGTGAATGTCGGTAATGGTCGGATTAATGTCGACTTCGGGCACAAGAAGCAGGCCGAGACGGGTCTGCCAGCTCAGTTAGACTATAGCGGTGTCAATGAAGTCTACAAGGCACTCAAAGCCAACTATGATGGCAAGCTGACAGCCAGTCAGCTGCAAGACGGCCTGAAGCACGGCGTCGCTACAGCTACCAAAGATCCTTACACCGTGTACTTCACGGCTAAGGAGTATAAAGATTTCAACAATCAGCTGAATAACTCGTTTGCCGGCATCGGTGCGCGGCTCAGCAAGGATAGTGATGGCAATTTGATCATTGGTGAGGCCATCGATGGCTTCCCAGCGCAGAAAGCTGGTTTGCAGGCCCGTGACATCATCGCCACCGTCAATGGAACCGATACCGGTGGTATCACGCTGGACGATGCGATTAGTAAGATCCGCGGACCGGCGGGCAGTAAAGTCACCCTGCAAATTATTCGAGATAAGTCGCAAACTCTGAATTTCACGATTGCGCGCCAGAACATCACCTTGCCAAGCGTCACTACCAAAACGCTCGACGGTAATATCGGCTACATAAAGATCGGTACCTTCGCGAACGACACCAGCGCGGCAGCCAAAAAAGCCGCCGACCAGTTTAAATCCCAGGGGGTGAAGGGCATTGTGCTCGACCTGCGAGACGATCCAGGCGGACTGCTTGATTCGGCTGTGGACGTGTCCAGTCTCTGGGTGCCACAAGGCAAGACAATCCTGCAGGAGAAGCGTGGCAGTGTCGTCGACAAAACGTATTACGCCCAGGGTGGTGATACGCTGAAGGGCATTCCAACCGTGGTGCTGGTGAACGCCGGCAGCGCTTCGGCCTCTGAAATCACCACCGGCGCACTCCACGACAACAAAGCCGCCTACGTGATCGGCGAAAAAAGTTACGGCAAGGGCGTGGTGCAACAATTAATCTGCATTAACAGCGAAGCCAGCGTAAAGTCCAGCAGCGCTGATGACAGCGGCCTGGCTGCCGCCACCTGTTCGGCCGATGTTCTCAAAGTCACAGTAGCCAGCTGGTACCGTCCCAATGGCCAGAACATCAATCACAAGGGCATTACTCCCGATCAGACCGTCAAGATCTCCGACGCCGACGCCAAAGCCGGCAACGACACACAGCTGCAGGCCGCCCAAGCCTACCTCAACAAGTAATAAGCTAGTGAGAATCCCTATAAGTTAATAAAAATCTAATATATTTGTGATATAACACTCATATGAGGGAGCCAAGACCAAATATCGCTTTTGCCGGCCTGACTGCAGCCGGTAAAACTACTCATGCCAAATTACTGGCTGAAGATCTTGGCTATGAATATGTTTCAGCGACTGAAATTATTTTAGAACTTACAGGCCTTAAGGGTGATCCCAATAAGGCCTGGCTTAATAACTATGATCAGATTGAAAAGGCTCGCGAGGGCGATGGCATAGATATTGAGCTTGAGCGCCGTGTGACTGATCTAGCTAGCAGCAAGGACGGTCTTATTCTGGATACATGGGCAATGGCATACATATTCAAAGGGCCGCTAATTCGTATATGGCTTGAGTCAGATAGAGTATCAAGGGCTCGGAAGTGCTATGTTTCGCAGGGTGAGGAAAAAGCGCGTGATATTGATGCTTGCGAAGAACTGGTAGCGCGAAAAGACACTGAAACTCGTGATAAATTCCAAAACAGACTGAAGTTTGATTTATTCACGGATATGACAAGATATGATGCCATCATCGACAATACTAGATTTATACCCCAAGCTACCGATGCTATTTCTAAAGAGGGTATCCGTCAATTTCGGCCAGTTGTTTTGGATGTTGCCGCCTATCTTATAGAGACTGCGACTAGCCCACAAGGAGGCATTGAGCAGAACCCAGCCGAGTTATCTGATCGACATGGGCCAATGGTACACTATGTATGCGATCGACCTTGGTCGTTTTAAAATTATGAAAGACATAACTTTAATCACTGGTAATGAGGCCAAAGCTGCCGAGATGGGCCGGCTGCTAGGCGTGTCCGTGGCGCATAAAAAGATATCGTTACCTGAGCTACAAGATATTGATGTGGCGGTAGTGGCGCGTGCAAAAGCAGAGGCGGCATATAAGGCGATCGGTACGCCTGTGTTCGTCGATGATACAGGCCTCTATGTTAACGCATGGAACGGCTTGCCCGGTGCACTTATCGCATGGTTTTTAGACGGTGTTGGAATTCAGGGCTTGCTGCGTATGATGCAGGCATGGGATGATCGGTCGGCTCGAGTGGTAACAGCTTTGGGATATTGTGATGAAGCCGGTTCCAAAATTTTTGTTGGGGAGGTGAAGGGCACTATCACTTTACGTGCACAAGGGAAAGATGGGTTTGGATACGACCCAATTTTTATGCCCGAGGGTCAATCAAAAACATTTGCTGAAATGAGTCCTGCCGAGAAAGACACCTGTTCTATGCGCGCGATTGCTGCTAATCGTATGAAAATTGAACTTGGATTATAATATACCTTGTCACTAGGGGCGAAATAGGGTAGGATTGAGGGAATAAAGAGAGGTGTGTTGGACGTGGCGAAAAACGCGACTAAGTATGTGTTTGTAACAGGTGGCGTGCTTTCCGGATTAGGAAAGGGTATCACGGCCGCCTCGATTGGCAACCTCCTCAAGGCCCGCGGCCTGCGTGTTAACCTCCAAAAGTGCGATCCTTATCTGAACGTTGACGCCGGTTTATTAAATCCCCGTGAGCACGGCGAATGTTTTGTCACCCGCGACGGTGCCGAAACCGATTTGGACCTTGGCCACTACGAACGCTTTATCGATGAAGAATTGACTTCGTCCAGCAGCCTGATGAGCGGCCGCGTATTATTGAAATTGATTCAGGACGAGCGTGCCGGCAAATTTGAAGGCGATGACGTGCAGATTATCCCGCATGTCACCGGTGCCATCCAGGACTGGATTATCAAAGCCGGCGAAGGTTTTGACGTGCACATCGTGGAAATCGGCGGCACGGTAGGGGATTACGAGTCATTATCTTTCGTGGAAGCAATTCGTGAGCTGGGTGTACGCGTGGGACTGGAAAATTGCG
>JAQGHB010000012.1 GCA_028289045.1 Candidatus Saccharimonadota bacterium | reverse complement strand
GCCGTACCGGCGACCATCTTCTTGATGGCGTCAACATCTTCGGCGTTCATGTCGTGGGCTTTGGTCTCAGCGATTTTGGTCAGCTGAGCGTCAGTTAACTTCTTGGCGATCTTTTCGCTGTTTGGTTTGCCGGAACCTTTTTGGATACCAAGCTCAGCTCGGATCAGGTCATCGGTAGGTGCGCCAACAACACGGAAGTCCATGCTGCGGTCATCATAAATAGTGATGTGCGCGGTAACCATGGCACCCTGCATTTCGCGGGTGGCATCGTTGAATGGATTGATGAAATCCATCATATTCACACCGTACTGACCGAGCGTGCTGCCAACGGGTGGCGCCGCACTGGCCTGACCGGCGCGAATCTTCATTTTCAAATTTGCTTTTACTGCTTTTGCCATAGTGATTTTCGAACGGAGTCTAGCTCAACGTTCTCCTTCCCTTTCCTATTATATTGCTAAGACAGAAGTGCGTAACCTGATTATTGTACTACACTTTACCTCTGTTGTCCAACATGGCTTTGAGCCCCTTTCGCAAGCTCATGAAACGTATTTGCTGCACAAGATGCTGAACGGCTTGCTCCATATTTGGAAATTCCCCTGGATGCAATGCCAAAATCAACTCAACATAACGCAGCGCTTGCGCTTTTGCCGACGACAAATCGCTATAAGCGCTCAAACCGCCATGGTTTACCTGCACGCCCGTTTCCGCTGCCACCCAAAACCTTATGTACGCCTGTGGCGAATCAAAGCCCATGCAGACCGATCTTTGCTTTAGTTTGTCATAAAGTTGCTGCTCCATCGGTATGTGTAGTGTCACTTTGGCCATATTTCCTCCAAGGATATCCAAAAATCGTCCATATATATGTCACTTTGATGCATGATTTTCAGAGTCCCACGAACAAGATGCTACTAGTCATTAGGTAACGGCGCAATTTTATTCGAAGAAAATTAAGAAGAATTTAAGATCAAGACGCTTGGAGCTCATTCAGACAACGCTCGTGTGCAGCATGCAACAGATCTAATAGCTCAGTGCTGGGCAGACCTTGCGTTGTAGCCCTATCGATGACATATGATAGCTGGCCTGGGGTAAACCGTGTTACCGTTTCGACATCGCGTTCCTCTAGCTGAGCGTACGGTGTTTCAGCAATCCGGCGTAAGTACGGTACCTCATGTTGGCTTGTGTGTGATGGCATAAATCTTTATTCCTTTACGGCAAGAAGTCTAGACGCGCTTAACTTGCAGGCCGTCGAGTTCGACAGGAGTTTCGCGTCCAAACATGTTGACCAGGACTTTAAGTTTGCCCTTGGCAGGATCGATTTCATTGATAGAGCCGTCGAAGCCCTTGAATGGGCCGTCGATGATATTGACGACTTCGCCGATGTTGAAGTCGATCTTGTGCTTTGGTTGTTCCAAGCCCATGCGCTTCTGGATCTTCTCGATTTCCTCGGGTTCTACAGGGGTGGGATCGGTGCCGGAACCAACAAAACCGGTGACTGAAGGCGTGTTGCGGACGATGTACCAGGCATCTTCGGAGAGCTTCATGTGTACCAGAACGTAGCCCTGGAAGATTCGCTTTTCGACGACGCGGCGTTTGCCGTTCTTGATTTCAATCATTTTTTCTTTAGGAACTAAGACTTCAAAGATCTTGTCAGCCATGTCCAGGCTATCGGCGCGCTGGCGGATGCTCTCGGCAACCTTTTCTTCGTAGCCGCTATAGGTATGAATGGCGTACCATTGCTTTGTAGTGTCGTATCTTTTGCTCATAATGATCCTCTTACTTAAGTAATAATATGTGTCTGAATAATTTGTCTAGGCCGTAATCAACCACGGCAATGGAGACACCAAAGACAGTGGCAAAGACCAACACTGCGAAAGTCAGCCGCCGGCTTTGTTCCCAGTTGGGCCATGCAACCTGCCTTAGCTCTTTGACGCTGTTGCGGAGGTATACCGGATATAGCACCTTGCCGATCAGTCTAAAAACCTTAAACTTACCGAGTGTCCGTGCAACCGCGCGGAAAGGACGTGCTACTGGCCCAGCAACTTTTTTGCCTGCACTCTTTACGCGAGTAGTCCGCTTTGGCTGATCATCGCTTTCTGACGCCTTGATGGCTCGTTCACGAAATGTCTCAGGATTCTTTACGCGTCGCTTGGCTGCTGCTGTCTTCTTGTCGTCTTCGGCCATATCTTCCGTTACTCCCACCTTATTGTTCTTTGCCCAAACAAAAAGCCTACAGTATTTGTAGGCGATTAAAGTCAAGTGTAGCAGATGCAGTTTCAGGGGTCAAGCAAATGCCGAAGTTGTGGCATATGTTTGCTATAGTAGCTACATGACGCTTGCGCTTATCTCTTTTGTCGGTGTTACCCTCCTAGAAATGCTACTGTGGCTACCTTCAGCCTGGCGCTGGCGCAAAAATCTAGCCAGATTGATGGGACTTGGTGTTACCGTGACCAGCGCTCTCGTAATCGGGCGATTCCCCAATCTGTTAGCTGCGCTTATAGTCACCTTGAGCGCCTACCGCGTCATAAACCTGATACGAATCGCCGACGGGCAGACGCAGGCCGACTACTTGTTTCATGTGGCCCGCAAAACTAGTCTCTGGCTAATTGGACTACAGGCGCTGCTAGGAGTATTTGCCGGACTCCACGCTTTATATAATATCGGTGCGCTGCCGTATTTATACTTACTTGGCTTCACACAATTGGGTATAGCCATCATTCTTCTGAGCTCCACACGACGTCACCTGAGAACCACCAAGCCACCAGTCATTACTGAGGCCTATGCCGACCGCGACCTGCCCACGCTGACGGTAGCCATCCCTGCGCGCAACGAGACCGAGGAATTGCAACGATGTCTGGAGTCTCTTGTCGCTAGCACCTACCCTAAATTAGAAATTCTGGTGCTCGATGATTGCTCGCAGGAGCGGCGGACACCCGAGATTATCCGCAACTTTGCCCAAAACGGCGTCACCTTTATCAGCGGCTCAGTGCCGCCTGACGCATGGGTAGCCAAAAATCACGCCTACCAACAGCTTGTAGACAAAGCCAGTGGTGAGTTGCTGCTATTCTGCGGCGTCGATACTCGTTTCGAGCCTGATAGTTTGCGGGTGCTGGTCGAAACACTGCTGGAAAAGAAAAAGACCATGCTCTGCGTGATGCCCGAAAATATTGTGCCGACGTCAGTGCAGGCGTTACTCGTGCAACCCAGTCGCTATGCGTGGGAGCTGACGCCGCCTCGCCGCTGGCTGCAACGCCCACCGGTGCTAAGTACTTGCTGGCTGATCACCGCAAGTGCGCTTCACGGTGCGGG
>JAQGHB010000003.1 GCA_028289045.1 Candidatus Saccharimonadota bacterium | reverse complement strand
CTATTACCGTATACAGTGCCAGCTGGTGCGCCTTCTGCCACGCAGCCATGGCTTACTTCGATAAACTCGGTGTTGCGTACACCAAAAAAGACGTCGAAAAAGACCCAGAAGCCGGCCTAGAAGCCGTCGCCAAATCGCAGCAACGCGGCATTCCGGTCATCGACATCGATGGCGACATCATTGTTGGCTTCGACCGACCCAAAATTGACGCCTCTCTCAAAGAGCACAACCTCGTTAAGCAAGCCGACTAAGTTACTACTCGGCGCGCTCTGCCAGGACTTTACGTATTGCGCCTAAAAAGTGCGGGTATGAACCCGTAGGGTCTCCCACAATGTAGTGAAGTTCTCTCATTTCATCAGTGAGGGCAAACAATTCGAGGTTTATGTGAGCCGCGCTGGCCACTATTTCTGTGGCTACAGAGTCATCAGAGGACTGTATTGACTCATGGTTCATGAAAATATAGTACCATAAGAGTCTATGGCTTTTGAGGACTACAAGAACAAAGATTCGGTGGTGATCGTCTACACCGGCGACAGCAAGGGCAAGACAACTGCTTCGCTAGGACTGCTGGTGCGGGCGCTGGGCAATCGCTGGAATGTGGCCTTCATCCAATTTATTAAGTATTGGGGCGTCAGCGAGCACGTGTTTATTCGTGATATTCAGCCGCTGTATAAAGATCAGCTGCACTTTTATAAGGGCGGCAAAGGCTTTTTCCAGGCCGGCGAGCTCAGCGAAGGCCACGTAACAGAGGCGCAGCACCGCGCCGCCGCCGAAGAAACCTACCAGGAAGCCCTGAAATGCGCCACAAGCGGCACATTCGACCTCGTGATCTGTGACGAGATCAATAACGCTGTCCATGACGGCCTCATCACCGTCAAACAGCTGCAGGCCCTCCTAGAGGCTCGCAGCCCCAAAACCAGCCTATGCTTCACCGGTCGCAACTTCCCGCCAGAGCTGCTAAAGTACGTCGATATTGCTACTGAGATGAAGAAGATCAAGCATCACTTTGACGATAAGTTTTTGGCTAATAAAGGTATCGACTTCTAGCCTTTGAGCATTGCTTCAGCAGCAACAAATCGGCGTGCCGCTTCTGCGTCAGGGTCGCTGTGTGAAGTTCGGTGTTCGATGTGGGATCGCTGTAATTCAATCTCGTAGGCGGTGCGCTTCATGCCCCACACATGGTCAGAATAGGGGGTGATACCTCGGTTATCGTATAAACCAGTTTTACGAAAATCCTCGGAGCGCTTGCGATAGGCTGGATAGCGCTGGATACGGTGCTCGTTAAGACCCGCCCCTATTGTCATGATAATCGTGTCTGCATCAATGAGCGGGCTTCGAGCCAATAAGTCGCCGCAGTCATCACAGGGATCAAGAGTCGTGGTAGGCACATCGTTAACTTCCTGGATGCGACGTAGATTTACTGTAGCTGCAACGACCAGAATACTAATGCGTTCAATCTGACGATGGTCTGCGCGGATTAATATATCTGTTTCGGCACAAAGTTTAGGCACGTTCTCTAGGTCTACGCCCTTTTCATATTGTCCGTGCAGGTGCGTTTTGTAGTTTGCGGCCACGAACTTAACTATTCGTGGGGATGCTTCTGATGAGTCATAGCCAAACGCAGCTGCTCCGACCGCGTAGCCCCGATCCGATTCGTGCAAATCCACCGCGGCCTGACGAGCATCATGCACTAGCTCCGGCACCTTATCGAACATGAGAGCGTTGACGTCATTCTTAGCAAAGTTAAAGGAGACAACTTTTTCAGCTTGATACACAGCTTTGAGAACTTCTAAGTGAGCATCATCCGGAAAATGATCCCAGTTTGCATTATGGTAGTCGGGTGACTCAAAAGACATGAATTTATTTTACCATTTTCCCTGTTATTAGCAAATACCTGAGCCGAAAGGTGGCGGTAATCTGCTATGATTAGAGGCATGAACAAACCTCGACTCTACCTGTTTGTAGGCTACCCAGGCGCAGGGAAGACGACTGTCGCGCAAGCCTTGGAAGAGGCGACGGGAGCGGTGCATTTGTGGGCCGATGATGAACGGCACAAGATGTTTCCGAATCCTACTCACTCGCATCAAGAGAGTACTGAGCTGTATGAACGGCTGAACGAGCGGGCCGAAGAGCTTCTGAAGGCTGGCAAGAGTGTTATCTTTGATACGAATTTTAACTTTTATAATGACCGTGAACATTTGCGGCAGATTGCCGAACGCTCTGGCGCCGAAGCAATTGTGATTTGGGTAACAACGCCAAAAGAAATCTCCAAAAAGCGTGCCGTGCAGAGCGATATGACACGTAATGGCTACGAAGTACTGATGAGCGAGCAGCAGTTCGACGACATTGTGTGCAAGCTGGAGCCGCCGACCGAATCTGAAAAAGTTCTTAAAATTGACGGTACGAACTTTGACAAGCAGGAGTTAATGCGGTTACTTAGTCAGTAGTATGGCTAGAAGTTTACGTTACTACAAAAAACACGCGGTCACGACACTGATCATATTGGTTTTGAGTTTGCTCATCACGATCGGCAAGCAGCAAGGTTGGCTGCAAAGTGCCAGCGAAACGGCCACACAAAATCAGCCAGGACTGTACAGCATCGCGCACTTTACCGATGGCGACACCATCGCAGTGAACATGAACGGCCATGTCGAAAACATCCGCTTCGTGGGCGTCGACACGCCGGAAACGCATAAACCAAATACGCCGGTGCAGTGTTACGGTCCGGCCGCGGCCGCGTTTACCAAAAATATCATCGGTAAACAATCGGTGCGCTTGGTATCCGACGAACTCAGCACCGACCGCGACCGTTACAACCGCTTGCTGCGCTACGTCTATTTGCCAGACGGCACGCTGGTCAACGAAAAACTCATTCAAAACGGCTACGGCTTCTACTACCCTTACTTCCCGTTCACCAAATCCATACAGTTTGAGGCTGATCAGAAAGTCGCCATGGCAGCCAACAAAGGGCTGTGGGGCAACTGCCACCCAATTGCCAAAGGTAAGGGCTTTGTGTCAAATAATCAGTAGCTAGGCGACGTTGGCGGTAGGGTCGACGCGGGCGATGACACGTTTGGCGGTGAAGAGCTGGCTCCAGGAGAATTTATCGCGGACGGGATCGTAGCCGCGGTGGAGTAGGCGTGCCGGTAGGTAGCCGATACCGCAGACCAACACTACCCAGTACATATGCCAGCGGGCGCGGATGCGGTGCTGGGCATAAGTACCAGGGCTGACCCAAACGTAGCGCATAAAATCGATGTAGCCGACGTCGATACGTCGGGAGGATACCTGAGCACGCAAGCGTTCGTCGAAAGTCACGCCGTGACCTTTTTCCTGCAGGTGAATGGCTAGATCATAATCTTCGTGCATGCCGCCGCGCCAGCAAAGTGATGGTTTGACGGACTGCCAGGCACTGCGGCGCATGGCCATGTTGGCGCCCCAGAGGTAGACGCGGTCTTTGAGTTGCCAGCTCAGACGGCGGCGGAAAAATAAATCGATGGCATTAAACAGTCCAGCGACGGCCACGTTGTAGTACAGGGCCACGCCAGAAACGGCGTCTACAGACGTATCCTGGAAAACTTCTTGTACTGAAGCTACCCAATCGCTGGGCAACAGGGAATCGGCATCGATGCGGGCGATAATCTCGCCGCGGGCGGCGTCAAAACCAGTGGTGCGGGCATGCAGAACGCCTTGGCGCGATTCGCTCAACAATTTCACGAAAGGGTAGCTTTGCGCCACGGTCGCCGTGCTGTCCGTGGAGTTGTTATCCACCACAATCACCTCAAATGGCGCCACTGTTTGGCGGCTAATCGCCTCTAGGCAGGCACCGAGCTGGGCCGCTTCGTTGTATACTGGGATGACAATACTTACTTTCATAAATTCTTCTATCTATTATATGGCAAAAAACCTGATAAACAGCTTAAAAAAACTTTGGCGTGGAAGCTGGCTCCGTAAACTGGGAATTATTTTTACGCTGCTCGTCATCGTGGGCGTCAGCGGCATGTACGGCATAGCCCAGTGGTACATTCACACCTCAAACGATAAACCTTTGGAATACGGCGTCAGCTTTATCCCAGATTACGCGCAGAGCCTCGGTGTTGAGCCAAAGGCCACCATGGACGGGCTGCTCGGCATCGGCGTCAAAAATTTCCGCCTGGTGAGTTACTGGAGTGATATGGAGCAAACGCCTGGCAGTTACGACTTTAGTCAGTTGGATTGGCAATTCCAAAAGGCCGAAGCGGCTCATGCCAAGGTGGTTCTGACGCTGGGCCTCCGGCAGCCGCGTTGGCCGGAGTGTCATATTCCGGACTGGGCCAGCAATGAACCGGTGCAACAGTGGCAACCACAACTGGAAACCTTTATGCAGAAAGTAGTGGAGCGCTACAAAAACTCTACTAGTCTGGATAAATACCAGCTCGAAAACGAATATTTCCTGAAAGGTTTCGGCACCTGCACCAATTTTGACCGTGCGCGGCTCGTCAGCGAATATAATCTGGTAAAAAAAGCCGATCCTGGCCATCAAATCGTGGTGCCACGCAGTAATAATGGTCTGGGTTATCCGGTTGGCCAGCCTCAGCCTGACGAATTCAGTGTGTCTGTCTACAAACGCGTATGGGATGCAGGCTGGACTCACCGCTATCTGGAATATCCGCAGCCCGCCTGGTACTACGGCTTCATGGCTGGCTGGCAAAAAATTGTTCTGGGCAAGGACATGCGTATTGGTGAGCTGCAAGCCGAAGCCTGGCCGCCCAACGGACAACAGATCACCGAAACCAGCTTAGCCGAACAAAATAAATCGCTTGACGCCAAACGCCTACAGGGCCGTTTTACCTTCGGTAAAAACACCGGCATGCGTGAAATCGACCTCTGGGGCGCCGAGTACTGGTACTACCGCCTGACCGTGCTACACGACCCATCCCTCTGGAATGTCGC
>JAQGHB010000048.1 GCA_028289045.1 Candidatus Saccharimonadota bacterium | reverse complement strand
GAATTCATACTTTCACGCTAGCGCGTGCATGCAAAAAGACCGCCTTTCGGCGATCTTTCAAGCTGGATTCAGAAGTTATTTCTTCTTGGCGGCTGGCTTTTTGGCTGCAGTTTTCTTTGGAGCAGCTTTCTTAGCTGGTGCGGCCTTCTTAGCGGCGGCTTTGCCTGGCTTGACGCCAGCGGCTTTGGCTTTTTTAGCGGCTTGTTTCTTTAGACGAGCGGCTTTGTTTTTGTGGACGACGCCTTTTTTAGCGGCTTTGTCGATGGTGCTCTGGGCGGCGCTGTGGGACTTGCTGGAAGGGCTCTTTACGAAGCTCTTTAGCGCGGTGCGCAGGCTGCGACGAGTTTTGCTATTGCGGACAGCTGCTTTTTTGGCAGTTCGGACGCGCTTTTTGGCTGATTTGATAATTGGCATGTGCTTGATTTCCTTTTAGCTTACGCTTTTTATAGTATCGAGTGTAACTGTATCAGATACCGACCTCGGTTGTAAAGAACACGGCATATTTCTAGACAAGCGTAAGCATATATGGTAGTCTAAATTCTAACAGTACATAAAACAAAAACAGATACAATATTCAGCCATGGATAACAATACCAACCCCAAGAATCAACTCGCCGAGAAGCTCAAATCCGCCAGCAATATTTTGGTAACGGTAAGTCGCAACCCGTCTGTCGACCAACTGTCGGCGTTGCTGGGATTGACGCTGCTGCTGAACAAGCAGGGCAAGCACACGGCGGCCGTATTTAGCGGTGAAGTGCCATCGACGCTGGAGTTCCTGCAGCCCGAAGAAACCATCGAGAAAAACACCGATTCGCTGCGCGATTTCATCATCGCACTGGACAAGAGCAAGGCAGACAAGCTGCGCTACAAGGTAGAAGACAATGTGGTGCGCATTTTTATCACGCCCTACAAAACGTCGATTACTCAAGATGATTTGGAATTCAGCCAGGGCGACTTCAATGTTGACGTAGTCGTGGCGCTGGGCGTCAAACAGCAAGAGGATTTGGATGACGCGATTACCGCACATGGCCGGATTTTGCATGACGCTACGGTGACAAGTATCAATATCTCCGCCGAAGGCGGCCTGGGCAGCATCAACTGGCAGGATCCACAGGCGAGCAGTCTGAGTGAATTGGTCACCGAACTCGCGCCTATTTTGGGCGAAAACTTGCTTGATACGCAGATCGCCACAGCACTGCTAACGGGTATCGTTGCCGAGACGGCGCGCTTTAGTAATGAGAAGACGAGCTCTATGACCATGTCGACCAGCGCCACACTGATGGCTGCCGGCGCTAATCAACAATTGGTAGCGAGCAAACTGGATGAAGACAAGGGTTCTTCGGATAATGGCTCGGGCAATCCCGCGCCTGCGCCCGAAGATCCGCCAAAGTCGAATGACGGCACGTTAGCCATCGAACACGAGGCCAACGAAGGCGAAGAAAAAATGGATTCTACGGGTGATTCGGACAAGGACAAGGAAGCTTCGAGCGGGGATCCCCAAGTCAAAACTGATCAGTATTTCCAACTGCCAACGCCCGAGGAGACTCCCGAAACTGAGCCGGCGAATGCCGGCATCACGAATGGTCCGAAGCTAGTAACTGAACCGCCAACTATGGGCGGACAATTGACCGCCAATACCTCTGTAGAGGGGCTGGATCCGAGCACTGATCCGCTCAGCGCGCAAAGTGCCGACCAGTCCTCAATGATGAACCGTGATAAGCCGGCGGCACGACTCAATCCGCTGCCTGAACCTACGGAAGAACCTGCGCCAGCACCTGAACCCGCGCCAAGTTTGACACCGCCGCCCAGCGACTGGACGCCGCCCGTTCAAGATGACCCATTGAAATTGGCATCGGAACAGGGGACAGAGAACCACACCTTGGCCGACTTGGAAGAATCCGTCCATGCCACCCATACTGGCTCTGGTCAAGAAATTGATGCCGTCCGCGACGAGGTCAACAAGGCGCTCAATAGCAGCGCCGCGCCGTTGCCATCGCAGCCGCCAATCCAGGCTTTGAACGCTCAGCCAATGGGTGGCGATAGCTTGCATGCCGCTGCCCCACCGACACCTCCTCCGCAAGCTGATCAGCCAACTGGCAATAATCTACCATCTGTAGCAGTGAGTCCAGACGGTACGCTATCGACCGCACCAGCTCCTCAAGTAACAGATCCCACCGCGCCACCACCAGTGCCACCGCCGATTCCATTCCAGTTCGGCACCAAACAGCCTCCTCAAAACCAGCAATAACTTTACCTAAAGAGCTCGTGCTTGTAGTTACCAAGGCAGGGCTGCATAATAGTCTGATATGAGTGAAGCCTACAAAGCAGCAGGGGTAGATTTGGCGCTTGGTAATGATCTGTCAAAGATGCTTTATGAAGCTAGCAAGCAAACGTGGCAGAACCGTATCGGTAAATATGGTGAAATTAGAGCGCCGCATGACTCATTTTCTGGCACTCGGTCATGGGGCCTTGAGCCGCTGCTAGAGGTTCCAGAGCCCAGCAAAATTGAATTTGATCAGGATGCTGATGGCATTGGCACAAAAGTTGAAGTTTCGCAGCGCGTAGGAACGTATAATACCGCGGCTTACGATTTATTTGCTATGACTTGTGACGATCCTGCCGCCCGAGGTTTCGAGCCAGTGATTGTGACTACGGTTTTTGACGTTAATAAACTAAAAGAACACATGCGGCCGTCAATGCTGCAATTGGCAGCTGGTATGGTCGAAGCAGCTCAGTTATCTGGTGTGGCAGTTAAGGGTGGTGAAGCAGCAGAAATTGGCAAGTGTGTCGGTGGCTATGGCAATCCCGCTCGAGTATTGCAGTATAACTGGTCAGCCACAGTGCATGCTGCTGCACATAGAGATCGCGTGCTTACTGGCCACGAAGTACGACCCGGTGATAGCCTGGTAGCACTCCGAGAAACAGGCTTCCGATCCAATGGCTTG
>JAQGHB010000045.1 GCA_028289045.1 Candidatus Saccharimonadota bacterium | reverse complement strand
GACCGTTGCAGTCGCCTGTGGTTATATTGTTGCCAATCATGAACTGGGCCGCTATGCCCAGCGCGCTCTGTTTGAAGTGCGTGTTATCGATAATTTCCAGTCCCCAGGGCCACTTAGCACCGAGCAGATAATGGCCGATGGCCTGGACCAGCTTAATAATAAGCTATCCTTGTAGTCACGCTTGACAGGGGTTTTAGCACTCGGGTATGATGAGTGCTAGTTGCAGGTGTGAATTTGCGAGATCACAGCTGTTCTAATTGAATTTAAATGGAGGTTTATACATGAGTGCACCATTGCAACCATTGGGTGACTACATTGTGGCCCAGGCCGAAGAGGCCAAAGCAAAAACTGCTAGCGGGCTGTATCTGCCTGACAATGCGCAGGAAAAGCCGAAAACCGCTGTCGTGGTGGCTGTTGGTAAGGATGCCAAGCAGATCAAGGTCGGCGACCGCATTGTTTATAAGAGTTATACCAACACTGATGTGAAGGTTGGCAACGAAGATTATATTTTAGTCAAAGAGGAAGACGTCCTCGCGACGGTTAAATAGGAGAATTATTCATGGCAAAGAAAGTTTTTTATGATGCAGACGCACGCGGGCGCGTGCTCGGCGGCGCTGAGGTGCTCTACAACGCCGTAAAGACCACTATGGGCCCCAAAGGCCGCAATGTGGTGATTAGCAAGGCCTTCGGCGCGCCTACGGTGACTCACGACGGCGTGACGGTCGCCAAGGGTGTTGAGCTGGAAGACGTTGACGACGAAACTCTGGGCTACAAGGTTGGCGCGGAGCTGATCAAGCAAGCCGCTTCCAAGATGAACGATGTGGCAGGTGACGGCACCACTACGGTGACTGTTTTGACCTACCACATCCTGAACGAGGCTAATAAGCTGATCGCGGCCGGGCACAACCCAATGCTTTTGCGAAGGGGCCTTGAGGCTGCCGCGCACGATGTTATTACCAAGTTGGGCACCTTGTCTGAAGACATTCAGGGCAAGAAGACCCGCGTCGCGGAAGTCGCTACTATTTCGGCTGGTGACGCTGAGATTGGCGAGCTGATCGCTGATGTTATCGACAAAGTCGGCAAAGACGGCGTCGTGACGGTCGAAGAAGGACAGGGGCTGTTACTGGAAGCGGAAGTCGTGGAAGGTTTCACCTTTGACCGCGGTTTCGTGAGCCCGTACATGGTCACCGACACCTCACGTATGGAAGCTGTGTACGACAAAGCTGCCGTCGTGATTACGGATAAGAAAATTTCTTCGATCCAGGAGTTTCTACCACTGCTGGAGAAATTGGCGCAAACCGGCAAAAAAGACCTAGTTTTGATCGCTGAAGACGTCGAAGGCGAAGCGCTCGGCACACTGATTTTGAACCGTCTGAAAGGTGTCTTTAACACCGTTGCCATCAAGGCACCTGCCTTTGGCGATCGCCGTAAAGACGTATTGAACGACATCGCCGTTTTGACTGGCGCGCAGGTGATTACCGAAGACCGCGGCATGACCTTCGAAAACGTCGACCTGGACGTTGTTGGTTCGGCCCGCCGTGTCATCGTCAACAAAGACGAGACCACTATCATCGAGGGTGGCGGCAATCCTGCTGAAATCGAAGCTCGATTGAAGCAAATCCAAGCACAGGTCGAAGCGGCTACCAGCTCTTACGACAAAGAAAACCTCGAGAAGCGCCGTGCTGCATTGAGCGGCAAAGTCGCTGTCATCAAAGTCGGTGGTGCCACCGAAACCGAAATCGAAGAGAAGAAATTCCGTGTCGACGATGCCGTGGCTGCTGTAAAGGCCGCTTTGGACGAAGGTATCGTGCCTGGTGGCGGCGTGACGCTGATCAACTTGATCGGCACCGTTAAAACCGTTGCTACTGATGACGCCTCTGTTACCGCTGGTAAATTACTACTGGTTCGCGCGCTGGAACAGCCATTCCGCATCCTGCTCAGCAATGCCGGTCTCAACCCCGACGAATGGCTGCCACAAGTCAAAGCAGGCAAGGCTGGCTTCGGTGTTGATGTAAACCATCCGACCAAACTGGTTGACCTGAAAGCCGCTGGTGTCATCGACCCAGCCCGCGTCACCAAAGAAGCATTGCAGAATGCGACCTCCATTGCTGGCACAGCTATGACGATGGGCGCGCTTGTAGTCGACGTACCGAAGGAAGAAGCCGCTGGTGGCGGCGCTCCGGGCATGGGTGGTATGGGCGGCATGATGTAAGGGAATGAGGAACCCCGTGTGGGTTCCTCATCGCAAATCAAAGATTTGCTGCTCTTCCTGAATAAGGAGAACCAGGACTTGGAATTCACTTCCAAGTCCTGGTTTCATGTTTATTACTGCGGAACGGGCTGCGCGTTGGCTATCATCTGATGCAACTTTGCAATGGTTTCAGAGGGTATGCCGTAGTCCTGATCCGCAACAGGAATGGACATGGGCAGATCACCCAGTGCTCTTGATTCCAGCGCGCTGTAACTGTCCCGTTTGGTGTCTGCGTAGTCAATGACTTGATTCCGTTTACCGTCATCTGGATCCAGGGAATTCCTATTATTAATCGTAAACACTAGCTCTTCACCGACCGTTACGAAGTCTCGGTTTTGGCCGTATTGAAGTTCGTAGCCATCGCTTACGATTGTCATCATGCGGGCAAGGGAGTGTGTTTCTCGGTCATTTAAGATGTTCGGGTCAAAAGGCACGGGTTCACTCGGTATTTCCACAGATAGGCAGTTGGGGGCATCATCGTGTCGCACCAATCTAAAAAAGGTATTTTTACCGTCTAATTCGCCCTGGTAGACACCTACGATTGACTTGTCTCGTCGGAATACGTTGCTTTGCGATGCTTGGATGTCTGATTCAAGTCGCGCTTGGCCGGTGGTAAACAGAGCAAAAGCGTTTTCTTTGGCGCTCTTCTCTTCCTGGCGATAAGCCGCGAACTCGGCTGCACGCTCTGCCTTTCGTTCGGCATACCACGTCGCGACATCGCTATCCGTTTGGGCTGCGTAGTCAAAATCAAAATATTTATCATCGTAGGGCAGGGTTAGTAGCCCTAAAAGATCACGTTTCGACTCGGGTGAAAGTTGCGCGAGTATCGGCAGTAATCTTTCGGAATTCTCGCGAGATTGGGTCTCTATATGTTCTAGCTTAGCTGCTAGCTCTGGTGAATGTTCTGACATGGTTAATCCTCCTCCCAGAAGTCATTGTCGTCGGTGTTGATGGTGGCGGCATATGCTTCGGCCGCGTCAATTATGCTGAGCCGTTGTTCTTGCGTGAGATCGAGTGGAGTTTGATTGATGCCAAGCGCGCCGAGAACGCTGGCAACAAGCTGCTTGCGTCCTTCGAGGCTGCGGTGAAGGGCTTCCAGGTGTTCAATTCTTCGTGCTCTGGTAATCTCCGCGCTGATGCGTAGGTCTTCTGGCTCGACTGGCGTGAAGCGATCTGAGGTATACAAGGTATAGTTTTCAGGTAAATCGGCTATTAGCTGCTGCACATATTGCTCATCTCGGTATTGCCGTTCGATGTTGAAGGCGCTTTGTGAAGCCAATCTTTCGTGCAGATCAATCTCACTCTCCAACACGCGGGCTACAAATCGATTTGGGATAGGGATTGGGTGTTCTGCGTCGCTTGCGTGCCACGCAGCTCTTACTATGTCGAACTGATCGTCTTCTGGGTGCGATTTATCTTCTTCATCTAAAAAATCGAAATATTCATGTATGTAATCTCCATAAGCCTCTGGGTACTGCTCCGCGTCCTGACGCACAGGAATTACGCCAGCCGGCTGGTAACGGCGTCGGCCTCGACCTGTATTTTCATTTTCGCGTGGAAGTCTGTACATGAAGTGGTGGGTCTTATCCGGTGTATCAAGTAGTTCTTGGCGATACTGATTCAAGCGCGCGACAGTCGTCATGGACTCGTCCATAGCTTCTACGGTTCGCTGCATAGCATACTCATTCATTAGTTGTTCTGGCATGTGGTCAATCCTTATGTTAACTGATCATATTATTGCATTAATTACAAATTATGTCAATATATATGAGGATAAAGTCGATAGATTAACTGTAAAAGTGTCAATTTATAGCTTTACAAAATGAAGAATAACAGATATAATACAAGCTATGAATAAAGATCTACTACTTAAGATCGGTTTAACCGAATCGCAAGCCAAAGCGTACTTAGCGCTGGTAAAAAGCGGCCGACTAACCCCGCCGCAGCTCGCCAAAGCCATCAAAGAATCCCGCACCGCCGCTTATATGGCCCTGGGCAAGCTCGAGGAGATCGGCCTGGCCGAGAAGGTCAAAGGCGTCAAGAAGCAAACTTTTGCACCGACCAGTCCATCGGCGCTCAACAAGTACATCGAAGCCAAAAAGCGCGAACTCACCGAGGTGGAAGACGAGTATCGCGCCGGTCTGTCGGACATGTTGGCTTATTACTACTCGCAGCAGCGCCAGGCAGGGATGCAGTATTTTCAAGGCGAGGTCGGGCTGCAGGAGATGTACAAGGACATCGTGCGCACCGGCAAGGACGTGCACTTGCTGCGAACCTATGCTGACGAAGATTACTTCGGTGACTGGCTGTATGATTTTATGGATCAGCGGGCCAAAGCAGGAATTAAAACGCATGCTTTGCTGCCGTTTAATTTGGGGTCGTTTAGTTGGGCTAAAAAGAATAATAAGCGGCTCAATAGGGAGAGTGCCTGGTATCCTCGAGAAGCTTATAAGGCGCCGGTTGAGATTTCGGCATATGGCGACAAAGTAGCAATTATTTCTTTTGGTGAGGAAGCGACCGGCACAATACTGGAAAGCCCGCAGATTGCTCAAGCATTTCGGGAATTACTGGGCATGGCACGCGTAGGTGCGCAAGAGCTACTGAAAGCTCCACAAGCGAGCGCGGAGAAAATGTAATATTTTTTGCTGTTATGTACGATGGAGCAACACGAGAATGGCAAAGTGCTGAAGCCGAGTTACTCGAACCGCAAAAGGCAGTGCTCCTGAGCGAGATGGTCGAACGGCCGCGCCCGTTCGATTAGTTTTGAGTGAGATGTGGAAGTGAATTCCGTTTCCTGTTTTATAGTACAGATACATCTTATAGACATAAAAGCCAGAATAAGTTAAAATACACACATTATGACTAATCGAGAAGCGATGCGTTCAGATGAAACTCCGTTAGGATTAGCAGGTGAGTTCGGCGCAGGCGGTGAGCCTTTCGATGCGACCGAATCACCCCTGTGGAGACTGTCAGAAAGACAAGGTGAAGTTGCGCTCAGAGCAGCCGAGGGTTTGGAAAATAAAGAGATTGCAAGGGAGCTTGGAATCCACCCCTTTACAGTTAGGACCCATTTGCATCACGCATATATCCGTTTGGGCGTCCATGATAGGGCACACCTGGCGGCGCTGTTGGCCGCTGACGAGAGTAAACTCAATGAGTTGAATGTACAGGATATTCCTGAGGGCCGCCAACGACAGATGTTCGATTTAATCGGAGCAGGACTGAGCTATGGTCAAGCAGCCGAACAGCTCAGTATAGATGTGTCTACTGCCAGAAACCACTCAAATAAAGTTCGTGGGATACTTGGTTTAAAAAACGGTGTTGAGCTAGCAAGAGTTGCTCACGCATTTCATGAAAAACGAAAGGCGGCTGCGATTAACTTGCAGCCTATTGTCGCAAGTGAGTTAGAAGAAATAGACAACGCTGTCCAGCAGAGGCATCTTCGCCTCAATGCGCAGGCAGGAGGTAGGGTTAATGATCCGGCTTTGCGCGCTATACTTTACGAAAAGGGATATATCTCAGAGGATATGCGGAATCTGGGAAGAGTTGATCTTGTTGGCTGGATCGCCGCCCTTATGAGCAAGAAGGAAACAGTAAGTGCTATTTTGATTGATCCTCATACTGAGGACGTGGCCCACGAAATCATTCATCAAGAAGTACGAGTTAGGCTACACAAAAAAACGCAGATTAGCTCTGAGTGTGCTGGGTGAAGTAGTTGATCTCGTTAACTATGTCGAGCAGGGCTTGGGCGCGGGTTTTTTCGTCGGTGATCTGTTGAGCGGCTTCGTAGGCGGTTTTGACGAGGGATTGGTCGTCGCTGGCTTGGATCATCATCATGGTGGTGCGGAACTTTTCTTCGGGGGTTTGGTCTAGGTGACCGACCAAAGGCGACAACTGGGTGAGGGCTTGTTGCTTTATAGCGACGAGGTCGTCGGTTGAACCGGCTGGAGCTATGAGATTGTCATGGTGAGTGGGTAGCGCGTCGTCGCTGGGCGCGGTAGGTGCTGAAGGAGTTGCTGCTGCGGGCTGGTCGTCACCGAGTCCGCCCAGAGGCGCGCCAGGGTGTTGCCAGGTTGGTTGCGGGGCCTGTGCGGCCCCCGATTGGTCGGTATCAGGTGAAACAACAGCGTCAGCTGGCTGATCTACTGGTGCATCGTCATGTTTTGGTTGATCGCTTTGTTGTCCGAACATTGTTCCCCCTCAGGTCCCACATTAGTTACGTTATACTATATACAATCCACTACTTAAAGCACAAGGAGTTTCGATGCTTGACGACTTGAAAGTGATCCACGAACGCGACGCGCAGGACACGCTGGGCATTGCTGAACGGCAGTGGCAGCAGGTTAATCATGAATTTGATGTCTCGCAAAAGCCAGTCGATGCCGATAACATTGTCTACGCCGGTATGGGCGGCTCAGCGCTGGCGGCCGTGCTGAGCTTGAGCTGGCCTGGCCACAACAAGCCTTTTGAAGTAGTGCGTGGCTATGATATACCCGCCTATGTGTCGCCACGGACCTACTTCATTGCCGCAAGTTATTCGGGAAACACCGAAGAAACGATTGAGGCGATTGCACAGGCCGAGGCTAAGGGTGCGCAGATCGCGGTGATCGCTGGCGGCGGGAAGCTGGCGGAACTGGCACAGAAAAAAGGCTATCCGCTGGCCTTGCTACCGAAGGCGGAACAGCCGCGCTACGCTGTTTTGTTCAATCTAAAAGCTCTGCTGATTTTATTGCAAAAAGCCGGCCTGCTGGCCGACGAAAATGCCCTGACCGAGCTGGAGCAAGCAGGTGAATTTTTGAAAAATGCCGTGCAGCCCTGGGTTGCGACCATCCCCACTGAAAATAATCCGGCCAAGAAAATCGCGCTGGAAGTCATCGGCAAGTCAGCCGTTATTTATGCTGGACCGAAGTTATGGCCAGCGGCGTACAAGTGGAAAATCAGCTTCAACGAGAATGCCAAGCACGTGGCCTGGGCCAATCAATACCCAGAATTTAATCATAATGAATTTATGGGCTGGACTAAGCAGCCGGTCGATAAGCCCTATGCCGTGATCGACCTGCGCAGCAATTTGGAGCATCCGCGGGTGCAAAAGCGCTTCGAAGTCACAGAAAGACTGCTGTCGGGCGTGCGTCCAGCACCAATCGTGGTGCAAGCGCAGGGCAGCATACTGCTCGAAGAATTGCTATGGATCATCGCCTTCGGCGATTTCGTGACCATCTACACGGCGCTACTCAACGGCCTGAATCCCGCGCCAGTAGATTTAATAGAAAAATTTAAAAAGAGTCTGGATGATTAAATGAGCGACCAACAACCACCGGTGTTTGATACCACTAACTTCAGCACAGACTCATATGTGAAGCGTGTCGATAAACCTTGGGGCTACGAATTGCACTGGGTGACACCGGACGCGCCGTACATGGGAAAAATCATCCATATCAACAAGGGCGCGCGCCTGAGCTTGCAACTGCACGATGAAAAGCAGGAGAGCTGGCTAGTCGTAAATGGCCAGGCCGCTGTCATTTGGGAAAACGAGACGGGTGAATTGGTCCAGACCGAGCTGCAGCCAGGGCAGGGTTACAGCACAAAGCTGGGCCAACGCCACCGCCTGATGGGCATCACTGACTGTGACGTAGTAGAAGTCTCTACCCCTGAACTCGGCACCACTTGGCGCCTGGAAGACGACTACGCCCGCCCGCACGAAACGCCCGCACAGCGCGACAAAGAACGCGCCTAAAGTGTCAGGGCCAGCGGTGTCTGGGGCCTAATACTTGCTCCATAATGCGGGTACCAAATTCGACTAATCCGACTTGAGCGAACCGACGATCTTCGGCAGATAAGGCAGCCCAGCCATCTATTTGAAGCGTGTCTATGACGTGAGTGGCTTGTGTAGCCCATGGCGCGACCTTGTTGGGCTCTATACCGAGTATGTCTTGTATCTCACTGGTGACGCTAAACTTAGAGATGTGAGGCGTGGAGGGTGAGTCGGTCGAGAGAATAGCGGGTGCGAGCAGATCTTTCACACTCTGCAAGCCCTTTTGTATGTCATTGTCTGCCACGCTGGAACGGCTTTTGCCCTCAGCGATAATCAGCGATCGAACCGTGCTGACGAACGGTAGGCATACGTTGAGAAGGGGATACCTGCGCTCTGCGACCTCGCCGAACACGAATATTTCTTCGCTATTATTAACAAATTTTTCTTCCATAAGCTCACAGTAGGCGCTTATCTCGAGGGACGCAAGCGAATATTAGATACGCTTAATAAGTATTTAATAACTACTGCCGAATAAATGAGTGAGGTATAATTACTAGTGTTATGAGTACGCGGCGGTCGCCCCGCACCCAGTATATTATTGCCCTCGGTATATCTACGCTTGTCAGCGTGGGACTGTTCGCCTATGGAGCCTGGCGCAACCAGAGCAATGAGTTTAGCTATCTGTTATGGAACCTGTTTCTGGCTTGGTTGCCATTGGTTTTCGCTGTCTGGCTGGTATCGTTGCTGCGCCGCAAGCGCTGGTCAAGCTGGCCGGCAATGGGGTTGAGTGTGCTGTGGCTAGTCTTCCTGCCGAACAGCTTTTACATGATCAGTGACTTTATTCACTTGCAGGAAGCGCAGCGCGTTGACGTGCTGTACGACGCCGTGATGTTCACCTCGTTTATTTACACCGGCGTGACACTTGGCTTTAGTAGTTTGTACCTGATCCACCTCCAGCTCCGGCGGCGTTTGTCGCGGCGATCGGCGGCAGCCTGGATCGCGTTTACGCTGCTAATTTGTAGCGCGGCCATTTACGTGGGACGAGATCTTCGCTGGAATAGCTGGGATATTTTGACAAATCCGGGCGGACTGCTATTCGATATGTCGGATAGATTGCTGCATCCCTCCGCCTATCCACAGATGTTCGTGACGGTTATTACGTTCTTTGTGCTGCTGACCAGTATGTATGGACTGTTGTGGCGCGGTGCCCGTCTGCTCAGAGAGGCGCCTACTATTCACAAAATAAACCGATAGCTCCGGCGACCGAAGTTAGCTATACTGGTAGACATGAAACGGGAACTTGAGTCGGCAATTGCCGCTGCGACCAAAGAACTATTTGCTGCTGACGTATCAATTGTCCTGACACGCCCTGAAGAACAGTTCGGTGATTACGCTACAAATGTGGCGCTGCAGCTGTCTAAGCAGCTCGGTAAAAACCCGCGCGAGGTCGCCGACGCCTTAAGCGTGAAAATCCGTGAAAGCTTGGCCGACACAGTCAGTGATGTATCTGTTGCCAGACCTGGTTTTATCAATGTGAAGCTGTCGGATAAAGCCTTGCTGGAAGCCATGAAAACCCAGCCAGTAAAAAGCCTAGAGGGCAGGACAGTCGTCGCCGAGTATTCTGACCCCAATCCGTTCAAAGTGCTACACGCCGGACATTTGTACACCAGCGTGGTCGGTGACGCGATTGCTAATTTACTAGAACACGCTGGCGCGGAAGTGCACCGTGTGAACTTTGGTGGCGACGTCGGGCTGCACGTAGGCAAAACTATGTGGGCTATCTTGCGCGAACTAGGCGGCGAACACCCCGAAAAGCTCGACCAAATCCCCGAAGCCGAGCGCTCGGAGTGGATGGCCCAAAATTATGTCGCTGGAACCCAGACTTACGAAGATGATGAACAGGTCAAAGCCGAGATTATTGCGCTCAACAAACGAGTATATCAGCTGCACGATGACAACGATCATGACTCAGCGTTCGCGAAGATTTACTGGACCTGTCGCCAGTGGAGTTATGATTATTTCGATGCATTCTACCAGCGCATCGGCACGAAGTTCGAGAAGTACTACCCCGAGAGCCAAACAGCCCCACTGGGTCTCAAAACAGTGCAAGAGCACATTGGTGATGTGTACGAAAAAAGTGACGGCGCCGTGGTGTTCGACGGCGAAAAATATGGTCTGCACACCAGGGTATTTATCAATTCCGAGGGCTTGCCAACCTATGAGGCCAAAGATGTCGGTCTGAGCATGATGAAGTGGCAGGATTACCACTTCGATGAATCCGTAATTATCACCGGTAACGACATTGTGGAGTACATGAAAGTCGTGCTCAAAAGTATCGAGCAATTCGAGCCGAAATTGGCCGCTTCGACGGTGCATTTGACGCATGGAAATGTGAAACTGGCTGGCGGCGTGAAAATGAGCTCGCGTAAGGGCAATTTCCTGCGCGCCTACGACGTGCTGGACGCGGCCGCCGAAGCCAATAAAGCCATCACTGGCCAGGATAATGAGCAAACCGTGCTTGGCGCGGTAAAATACTCATTCCTGAAGACTCGCATGGGCGGTGACATCATTTATGATCCAGTCGAATCGGTGAGCCTGGAAGGGAACAGTGGACCGTACCTGCAATACGCACATGCCCGCGCGCGATCGATTTTACGAAAAGTCGAGGGTGAGCCCGCTGAGGCCGAGACGCTGGAAGAGGGCGAACGCAGCCTGGTTAGAAAAATTTCGGAGTATGCTGAGGTAGTTGATAAGGCCGTGGCTGATCTGATGCCGCATCACATCGCCACGTATTTGTATGAGCTAGCGCAGGTGTTCAACCGCTTTTACGAGCATAATCGGGTGATCGACGATCCGCGGCAAGCAGTGCGATTGGGTCTGGTGCAGCGCTACGCCGACACCTTGCAAAACGGCTTAGAACTATTGGGCATTCCGGCACCACAACAGATGTAAATTTAGGAGTAATCATGGCAGAACGCAAACGCAAACGACAGCAACAGAGCAACGAAACTAAAATATTGACCACCGCGAGTGGCGTGCGCATTGAAACGCCCAGGAGCAAGCGCGGCGAGCATCACGAATCCACTGTGTCGGTGATCGTCAACGAAGTTAATCCGGTCAAAGGCTTCCTGGGCTTCCTGCGCGAGTACTCCGTAGTCAGCCTGGCGGTTGGTTTCGCCATTGCCACTCAGGCGCAAACGGTGATCAAGCAGCTCATCTCCAGTTTTATCGATCCGTTATACGGATTGTTGTTCAACGGCCAGAAGCTCAGCGCTATGACTTCCACGTTTCACTGGCATGGGCGTGAGCAGGCCTTTGCCTGGGGCGCCTTCGTCTACGCTTTGATAGATTTCATCTTTGTCCTGGCGATTATATACTTGCTGATCAAGCTTTTTAACCTCGACGAACTCAGCAAACCCAAAGATAAAAAGTAACACATCTACATTAAAGTTTTGACGCTTATGTTTAGGCTGCTATAGTAAAAGCTCAGGGAGTAATACCTTGAGCAAGCAACATAATCACACGAAATCAACCAACCGATAGGTCCGCCTATCGGTTTTTTATATAAAGGAGATAGCAATGGCAGCAACAATCGAAACGGCTCCCGAGCAACCATGTCTGGAAACCAGACCAAGGATTAACGGTGAGTTTGAGGGCAAGAATCTCTTATCAATTGACCAATTTGCTCGCGAAGACGTGGAAACAGTCCTGGAACTGGCCGGTAGCATGGAGGCGGCTCGTGAGGCATTTAGGGCAGACAGGACTAATAAGATTCCGCAGATACTCTCCGGATTTGTGTTAAAAGCGGTCATGTTCGAGGACTCTAGCCGCACCTCTGATTCATACATGAGTGCTGCTGCCTATCTTGGTGCGATACCGATTCAGCCGAATATCGCTACCAGCTCAAAGAATAAGGGCGAAAGTGACATCGAAACAGCCTTTTGCTTTGCCGAAAATGCCGATGGGCTCTTGGTCAGGCATAAAGAAGCGGGCTTCATGGATGCGCTCGTTCAAAGAATTGATACACCTTTCACGAGTGGCGGTAATCCGGGGGATCATGTCACGCAAACACTCAAAGATTTTTACACGATGCAGAAATTGTACGGCCAAATCGACGGAAGCCATGTGGTTTTGGCTGGTTATATGGCAAAGTATCGGGCATCGATATCGCTACTGAAAGGTCTCGTTCTGTTCAACGACATTGACGTAACAATCGTGGCTCCCGAGTCGGGTCATATGCCAGCAGAGGTTATTGAACAAGCTCGTCAGATGGGAGTTCGGGTTCACGAAGCTACCGATCTACGGCCGCTGCTCAAGCAGCCAGGATTTTTCTATATCGGTCGACCACCTCTTGAGTACGCAGAAACAGCAAGAGAAAAAGAGGCTATCCTGGCCGAGTACGAAGAAATTGGCTGTAGAATTTCACACGAGACTATGAAAAGTGCCCACCGTCAGGCTATTATTGCCCACCCGCTGCCTCATAATGGTGAAATCAGTGACGATTTTTACACGGATCCGAGAGCCATTTACGAACAACAGGAAAAAAACGGTGTTCCCGTACATATGGCAATCCAGGCCCTGCAATTTAACCAGTCTGAACTACAGCGTAAAAATCCATTTCTCTCAGCAACGGCCAGACTGAAGTAAGTGGCGTAGTGGGTGTAGAATAGAAGGTATGATTGATGTCAACGAGGACGAGCTCAAGAAGAAATTGACCCCTGAGCAGTATCACATTCTGCGCGAGAAGGGGACCGAGGCGCCATTTAGCGGCAAGTTGCTCAACGAAAAGCATACGGGTGATTTTGTGTGCGCGGTTTGCGGCCAAGTAGTATTCAAGAGCGACACCAAATTCGAAAGCGGTACTGGCTGGCCAAGTTTCTATGACGCCGCCAATAATGACGCCATCGTACTATCCGACGACGACAGCTTTGGCATGCATCGCACCGAAGTTACGTGCTCTAACTGTGGCAGCCATCTGGGCCACTTATTCCATGACGCGCCAGAACAGCCTACCGGCGAGCGTTTCTGTATCAACTCGGCATCTCTCGATTTCGAAGCCAAAAAATAGTCGAACAGTCTAGTCGCAGAGCGGCTGGCTGTACTTTGTGCCCCAAGCAGCCATTTGCTGGAGAATAGGCAATAAGTCCTCGCCTTTGGAGGTGAGAGTGTATTCGGTGCGGGGCGGCACTTCGGCGAAGCTTTGCTTGGTGATAATGCCGTGCTCCTCGAGATCGTCCAGGCGCTGAGACAGGGTGCGTGGGCTGCAGCCGCCGATCGATTTCTCCAGCTCGCTAAAGCGTTTTGGACCACTAAAAAGATCGCGCAAAATGAGCGCGGTCCACTTATTACCGATAATTTCCATGGCGGTAGCGATGCAACCGACTTTTGGTTCGATAGGTTGTGTTATAGGGGTGGCGTTCATATATTATTCCCAATACTTTACAATGTATAGTATTGGGCTTATACTAAGAACTACCAATACTATATAAAGTATATCATAAAGACATACTAAGGAGAAAACACATGAAATTAGCAGTAATTACCGGCGCAACCCGCTTGGGCCGCCAAACACCAAAGCAGTCTGCCTGGATTGTCAACACCGCCAGCCAGCTCGAAGACGTCGAAGTCGAGCACGTAGACCTCAAGGACTACCCAATGCCATTCTTTAACGAGGCAATTTCCCCTCGTTATAACCCTGACCGTGAGATTGATCCCGCCGTTCAGAAGTGGCTCGACAAAATTAATGAGTTTGATGCCTATATCTTTGTGACCCCTGAGTACAACCACTCAATCCCAGGTGAATTGAAGAATGTTTTTGACTACATGACTTGGGAGCTCAAGCGCAAGCCAGCCGCAGTAGCCTCGCACGGTACTGTTGGTGGTGCCCGCGCCGCCATGCAGCTCAAAGAGATTCTGTCCGAAGGCCAGGCTATAGTTATCCCTAACTTCAGCGCCGTACACGGTATCAGCGAGCTGATCACCGACGATGGTGTCCTGGACGCTACCGCCGCCGCTAACCCTTACGGCCCACAGGGCCAGCTCGACGCCTTACTGGCTGAGCTCAAGTGGTACAGCGATGTCCTGAGCGCCGCTCGCACCAGCGCCGAAGCCAGCCCTGCTTTGGTCTAAGTGACTAAAACCTACACGAAACCCCGATCTACCAAGGTTGGGGTTTCTGTTTTTAACAGAGAAAAGCTATAATAACCGATAATGATTGATAAAAAAGCGACGCCCACCAAGCTGCTGTGGGTGGACTTGGAAATGACCGGTCTGGATCCGCACCAAGATGTGATCTTGGAGGTGGCGGCGGAAATCACCGATTTTAATTTTAAAACACTGGGTAGTTACGAAGCGATCGTGCAACAGCCAAAAGACATTGTCGTCTATCGCATGCAGAAGAATATCTGGTGGAAAGACTATCCGGCCAACCGCGATGAATTTGTGCGCAAAACAGAAAGTGGTAAGCCTAGCATGCAAGTAGAGCAGGAGCTTATCGAACTGGTCAAAGAACATTTCGGCGATGAACCGGCGGTGCTGGCGGGGAATAGCATCCATAATGACCGGAATTTTATCAAGCAGTGGTGGCCCGAGTTGGATTTGAAGCTACACTATCGCATGCTGGATGTCAGCGCCTGGAAGGTGTTTATGCAAGCCAAGTACGATGTGCAGTTCGAGAAAAAGGAAGTGCACCGCGCCTTTGATGACATTCAGGCGTCAATCGCCGAGTTTCAGCACTACCTGGAATGGTTTAAAGAAAATGGATCATAAAACAGTCGAAGAATACATCTTGAGCATGCCGGACGCCTGGCTGGATTATCCGTTTGGCGAAGACGTGGCGGTGTACAAGACGGGGCCGAGAGACAAAGGCAAGATGTTCGCGCTAATTCGCGAGGGCAAAACACCGGTACAGCTTAGTCTAAAGAGCGATCCAGAATTATCCAGAGTATTACGCGAAAAATATGACGAAGTCATGCCAGGCTATCATTTAAATAAGAAGCATTGGAATACGCTGGTGCTTGCCGGACAGCTGGAATGGCCGGAAGTGCAGGGGTTCATTCGGCATAGCTATCAGCTAGTTGCCGGTACCGAGTTGCTGTAGCAGCAGATCTGAGGCTTTGAGTTGGTTGGTCAGTAGCTCGCGGCCCTTCGGGCCAGAGCCAGTCATAGCCTGTTTGGTGATTTGTTGGTAATTGGTGAGCTGCGTGTTCATGACCTCTTGAAATACCGGATTGTAGTTGTTGGCAGTGGCGGCGGCAGTGAGCTTTTCATCGGTGCTGGCGCTGACTTTTAGGTTCAGCGTTTTGTCGTTGAGCTTTTGGCCGTTTTGCCGCAAGTACTGTATCAGTTTCGTTTGACCGGTGGTCAGGCTGACTTGGGTTGTAACGGCAAAGTTTTTGTTGGTCGTGGTCAAACTTTTTTCATCGGTAGCAGCCTTCGCAAGGTGAATAATTTCTTGCTGTTCCTGGGCTATGGCGACGTATTGAGTAAGGTTTGGCTTATTGCTCAACAGATTTTTGCCGACACTGAGTAAAATCACGAGCAGGACAAGGCTGCCCACAACGAGCAGTACGCGTCGCAGTATCGAGTTTCCACCTTGCGGCAGGCCGGTAAACTTGCGGCCGGCTCCAGGTTGATCCGGATTCATAATAAATTCATACTCTTGCGGATGAGGTGCCACCGGTGTTTGATTGGGCGGATACATCTGTTGAGGCGATTGCGCGTCGGGTGCATAAACCTGCGGCTGATTCGGATCGCTGCCTTGCGGCGAATTTGGTTGCATAACTTCTATTTAATCACACCAGAGGCGAACCACCCAAACCTCTCATGCTTGTAAGGGGCAGGTTAGCGTACAATAAGAATAGATATGGATGCGGTAGAAGAGGTCAAGTCGCGGCTGAGCATCGAAGATGTGATTGCCGAATACGTGCAGCTGAAACGGGCTGGACGGAATTTCCGCGGCTTAAGTCCTTTCACCAATGAGAAATCACCGAGCTTCATGGTGAGCCCCGAAAAACAGATCTGGCATGACTTTTCCTCTGGTAAGGGCGGCAATATGTTTAGCTTTGTGATGGAAGTCGAAGGCTTGGATTTTAAGGGCGCTCTGGAATTGCTGGCCCGCAAAGCTGGCATAGATATCGAGCAATATCGCTCCAAAAGTGGGCGCTCTGGCGGTCCCAATAAAGAGCGATTGTACGAGCTGCTGGAACTGAGCACAAAATTCTACCAAGTGCAGTTCAGCAAAAACAAGATGGCCTTGGAGTACGTGTTCAAGAAGCGTGAATTCAGCAAAGAAACGGCGCTGGAATGGCGGATCGGCTACTCGCCGAACAATGGCTCAGCTCTGGTGGATTACGCCAAAGGCAAGGGATTTTCCGAGGAGGAGATCAAACAGGCCGGCGTCAGCGCCCGCAGCTACCGCGGCGGCATACAAGATATGTTCAGAGGCCGGTTGATGATCCCGTTGCAGGATCCTCAGGGCAGGGTAATTGGCTTCACGGCCCGCCTTTTGATAGACGATCCGAATGCGCCCAAGTACATCAATACACCGCAAACCGTGCTGTACGACAAGAGTCGACATGTGTACGGACTGCATCTGGCCAAAGAATCGATCCGTAAAGGCGGCTATGCTGTCCTGGTCGAAGGAAACTTGGATGTGATAGCCAGCCATCAGGTGGGTGTGCGGCAGGTTGTGGCCACGGCTGGCACGGCGCTGACCGAACCGCATCTCAAGACGCTAGCTCGCTTCACCGGTGATATTCGGTTGAGTTTTGACGCCGATAAAGCCGGTGTCGCGGCTACCGAGCGGGCTATTCCCATCGCTTCGCGTGTCAAAGTTTCGCTGAGTATTATCGATATACCCAGCGGCAAAGACCCTGACGAGTTAATCCGCCAAGATCCCAAATTGTGGGAAACGGCCATCACCAAGCACCAATACGCGTTGGACTGGCTGATGACCCGCTACAAAAAGCTGCTCGACCTGACCAGCGCGCAGGGCAAGCGCGAATACAGCGACGTGCTGCTGCCCGTGGTGCGGGGCCTGAGCGATGACGTGGAGCGTGATCATTATATGAACCAGATTGCCGAGACAATTGACGTCAGCCGCGAAGCTCTGGGGCAGAAGTTCAAAAAAACCACCGAAGCCGCGCCGCCGCAGCGCCGCCGTCAGATCAAATCCACACCGCAGCAACTCGATAAAGCCGCTGTCGAAAACCAAAAACTGCAAGATCATTTCCTGAGTCTGGTCCTGATGCGAATCACGCTGCGCGAGTTCCTCGATCTGATCACACCCGACATGCTTTACACCGATGATGGCCGGGCTTTGCTGGAATTTCTAAAAAAGCACCCTGACTTCGACGGAAAATCAACAAAATTGATGCAAAATTTACAGGATTATGGTAAAATAGAATCATTACTCTATGAGGAACTTTACCAGAGCCTCGAGCTTAATGAGCTTCA
>JAQGHB010000025.1 GCA_028289045.1 Candidatus Saccharimonadota bacterium | reverse complement strand
CAAAAAGCAGGGCAACTCGTACGGACCAGAGAATAAGTGGGTTCCGACCAAAGTTTTTGAACAAAGTGGAACTATCTATATCACCGCTACTTACTTCTACAGTTTAAGCAACAGTTTTAACCTGCCTCACGGTGGCCTCGGCTTTAAAACATGTGAGAAAATAGAAAAAAGCTTTAGTACCGTAGATGACCGCATGTCTTCTAGGCCTTCCGACTATACCGCTTTTGAAGTATTACCCTTATATATCGGCAATGCTTCAAATCTCACAGAAATAAATACATTTTTACGCCAAAAAATCTGGGAAAATTATAAGGTCGCAAAGTTAACAGATGGGCCCACTAATGAGTGGCAGGAGGTTGAACTCGGCTTAATTGATGAGAATGATTCTGGTGGACAAGGAAAAACAGTCATCCGCTACTATCCTTCCAGACAAAAAGTTATTGCATGGAGTATTGGCCAGCACAATCACTACGTAAACCCCTCGGGTAACAATGATGACACGGATTATGTACAGCAAATGGTGGACAGCTTAAAGTTTGATTAGAGCGCTACATCGAAGAGTGTCGCAACGCGAATCACTTTTCTATATCTAGGGTTAGGCCAGCGAAACGGACAATTATAGCATAGCCATACAGGGTGATTTTTCACTGACGGATACTCTTGTCCAGTTTATAGTTGCAAGTGTTCAAAAATAACTTTAAAGGAGGTGGCTATGGCAGATACAAGCAATCGAGGGTTCGCGTCAATGGACGAAGATAAGCAAAGGGAAATCGCTAGCAAGGGTGGCCAAGCAAGTGGTGGAAACTTTGCAAACGACCGGAAAAAAGCGAGCGAGGCCGGGAAGAAAGGTGCTGAAGCACAGCCAACTGAAGCCAAAGCTAGAGGCGGTCGAAATAGTCAGAGTGGCGGGCGATAATCACAGTTCGGCTACAGACAAAATTAGGGGGCATCAGCCCCCTAATTTTATTGCTAGTTTTTTGGTAATGATGTCCATACAATACAGCGCCATACTATCTAGCATGGCCTAAGTGTCCAGAGGGACAACTTAGCCTATTCCCTACCAGCTAGAAAGGGATGGTTCTTGCCCGTAATGGTGGTCAAAATCGAAGTAGGACTTGGTGACAGGGCGACAATTTTGATCGATTATGTTTGATACACCAGACATCATGACCTCCTTGTTATGCTATCTATGCCTAGCATAGGAGACTTTTATACGATCAACTATAAGCTTTTTCACACCTATGTTGTTAGTTATCGCACTGCTTATCGCCGGCACGACGCTTATGATGGATAGATGGTAACTTACATTCAAGATGCGGGGGGCACTATGACAGATCAGATTATCGCGCGATTTCGGGCTAGCCATAGCGCTCGTGGCATGCAGCTATCTGCTCGCCAAGCTGGAATTATGAAACCCAAAGAAACCGAAAGTGATAAGCTCGCCATGAAAGCAATCGAGCAATTACCTCAAGAGGAAGCAGATATTCAGTAATCACTGCTTGGTGTAGCGAGCATACGTAAAAATAAAGCCGTTTTGCTCATGAAGCTCGGTTTGTTCGGCTAGCGAGAAGTTCTTCTCATGCTCTGGGAAGAACTGATTACAGCCAAAATCTGCCTCGATATGGGTAATGTAGAGTTCATCGGCTTTGCCAGCCTCCATAACCTGGGCGTACAGGTTGGCGCCCCCAATAACCCAGAGGTCACGGCCGCCATCATTATACTCTTTGAGGAAAGCACCGAGGTCATGAACGAGGTGAGCTCCATCTAGCGGAGTTCTATTACTCGTTAGCACGTGATTTTGGCGTTCAGGCAGCGGGCCGCCAAATGTTTTGTATGTCGTGCTCCCGACTAGTATCTCGGCGCCAAGAGATTTTGTCTGCTCACTAAAATACTGTTCGTCTTCGGGAATATACCATGGCTGAAAACCCTGCTTGGCTATGCCTCGTTTGCGGTCGATTGCTACGATAAGTCGAATCATACGGTATGCCCATTATTTCGTATTTGGCTAAGTAAGTAAAACGAACCGGTGATGATACCCAAATCTTCAGTAGTTGCGAGCAAGGCCTTGAGCGCGTCCTGCTTGTCAGGTACGACCTGGACATTCCTTGCTCCAGCCTTACGAAACTCATCAGCAAGCGTATGCGGATCCATAGAAAAAACACGCAAGTCTTGCAAGGCGTCGAACGTGGTAACGATAATCGTTTTGGCTATTTTTTGTACCAAAGGCACGACATCCTGGTACTCTTTTCCCTCTTTTAGAGCGATTAGTATGGCCACCGATTGGTCAGGATATTGCTGTTTGAAGCTAGCTAAAAAAGCCGTCATTTTTTGTTGATTATGTGCACCGTCCATGATGATCGTTTTGCCGTTTATAATCTGCCGATCCATGCGTGCCGGAACGTAGGTTTGCCAGGTTTTTGCTAATACTTGACGTGTTAAGTGTTGCAAATTATCTCTGTTAACGAGATATTTGTACGCATAGTAGGCCAGCAGCCAGTTATGTACCTGGTAGAGTGGCATATTGGCTGGAAAATCCTTCGTTAGATCCGTTTGTGTCGTTTGTGTGGTAGCATGGAGTTTTGCTTCATGAGTCTCTACCCACTGCTTTATCGCCGTCATGACTGCATCCGCCTGTTCGTACATAAATACCTGGTTGCCTGGGTGAATAATGCCAGCTTTTTGAACCGCAATAGCTTCCAATGTATCGCCAAGAATAGACATGTGGTCGTAGCCAATATCTGTGATGATGCAGACTTTGTCTGGCCGATTTGCGATGTTGGTGGCATCATGCAGTCCGCCAAGACCAGTTTCCAGCACTGCGTATTCTATACCTTGCCGATCAAATGTCCACAGCGCAAAAGCGACCAGTAATTCATAATACGTGGGCTTTTGGCCGGAGCGCTCGATAATCTCTATAAACTCGCTGAGTTCGCGGCAAAAATCCACCTCCCCCATGGGCTGCCCGTTAATCTGAACTCTCTCGGTAACGCTATCTATGTGGGGCGAGACCGTCAGGCCAACCGTCTTTCCGGCTGCGCGTAATAGAGCCGCCACGTAGTAGGCAGTAGAAGTTTTCCCACTGGTGCCCGCAAGGTGCACGACCCGCAACCGTTCCTGCGGATTACCAATCAGTTCCATGAGTGGTCGCATGCGGCTGAGGGTTATGTCTTTGCCCGTCAACTCATTCACCAGCGGCGCATAGCGCGCTAGTATTTCATTGGCTGCCTGTATGTTTCGTATGACCACTATCCTTGCACCGCCTTATCTGTTACGATAGTATACGCTATACTCGCGCCCGTAGCTCAGTGGATTAGAGCATCTGTCTTCGGAACAGAGGGTCGGCGGTTCGAATCCGTCCGGGCGTACCATTATCATGACTGAGCACTCTCCCTCTCCCAAAGAGAACATATACGAGCATAACAGTATGGCAGTTATTAGTTCACTGCCTCCTCACTTTGCAATTTCTGATAGTCTTGCGCTTCAAAAACATGTGCCGAGCGATGCAGAAGCAATATTTACCATGCTCGAGCGCACTCCAGATATTCCAAAACATGTGGCCTTTGCAAAAGACATCACAAGACTCGATGATGTATTGCCAAGCCTACAAAGTCGTTCGAATGAAGCCATCGATGGTAGATACGCAATTATGGCTCACTATACTTTAGTTGGCTCAGTCTGGGCATTTCCGGGTAGTGAGGAACGTGAGTTTGGCATCGGGTATTGCCTGGACCACGCTGCACGCGGTAATGGATACGCAACACAGGCTGCTACGACAATGGTCAAACAGCTACAGCTACTTGGCGCAAATGAGATATATTTTCAAATTATTACTGGGAACACAGACAGTATTGCTATACCTGAACGTCTTGGATGCAAACCAGCAGAAATGATAATAGGTACTGATTTTCCAGTTGAGCAGCAACGCTGGCGACTACAACTTAAAGCATAGCTCAGCTATAACTTCGTTAATAATGCTGTACCATTTCTATACGGAAGCTGAGGTTATCCAATTTGAATCACTTCGAAAAGATATTAAAACAGACTAGTAATTTTTTAAGGTCGTTCTGACCTTGGATGAAATACTTCGTCATTTATCTGAAAGTTATCTACTGTGCAGTTTATACTAGGCGCGGTGGAAGCCGTCAACGCTTGGGCGAACGATTGTGCCTGGTTCCATGGCATGTTCGCGGCTGATGGCTATGTTTCGGGGCCTTAGCGGACGAGGCGCTGCAGGAGCAGGAGGAGTGGGCGTTGCGGGCTCTGGCGCTACAGTCGGAGTCGGGTGTGATTCAGGGATAGGCTGGCGCGGCGCGAAGTCAGTGTGGGTTGGTGCGGGAGTTAGCGGCAGAGGTTTTGCCGGAAGTACCGAAGCGCTTGGGGCCGTCTGAGGGGTGATAGTCGTCGTGTTAAACTTGAGGTCGGCATCGGTGGCTGTATCAGGAGAAGGATGCTTATGAAGCTTCTGCAGGAGTGACCGCGCGCTGCGCCCATGATCGAGCAGTAGGAACGTTGCAACACCAATAATGACGAGTAGCAGGATTCCCGCCGAAATAGGTACAAGGGCGCTCGTATTCTTGGTCTGAATGGTAAATTTCTGTGCTTTTGGTAACTGAGCACCAGATGCGACTTCAACGGTTATTGCCTTCTTCTGATCACCGTACTTAATGCTGCCTGATGTGGAGCCCGGGGTTAGACCGCGCAATGTAACCTGGCCATTTTTATCTGTAGTCCCTGTGACTGCCCCGATCGTCACTACGGCATCTTTGACCGGCTGATTATGTTGATTAAGCACGGTCACGACTGCAATTCCTGTCGTTGAGGCTACCTCAGTTGTCGGAGTAGCTGTGGCTGGTGCGGCTGGCGTAGTAGCGGCAGGTGTGGTCGGCGCTGGTGTGGTGCTA
>JAQGHB010000019.1 GCA_028289045.1 Candidatus Saccharimonadota bacterium | reverse complement strand
TACGTTCGCAGCTCACAAAGAAGTTATTGCAATCAATCAGGGCCAGTGTCGAAGTTTTCACCTGGTCGCACCCCTGTCGAATTGATGGATGATGGCCGTTACGACACCCCAGATGTCGGCGGCTGCTTCGGAGTGTCGTTGCAGGCTAAAGCCAGCGTCATCCCAGATAACCACCAGATCATTTGATCCGCGCCGTGTGCTGCGGTCGATTACGGCTATGTCGCCGTCGTAAACTCCCTGGTCGCTCCAGCGATGGCCGGCGATGCGGAACAGATAAGTGCTCGACGGGTGCCGCACGAGCAGCTGATTGATATCCAGCGCTAAGCGCGGGCCCTGGCCGCGGTGGTCGAGCGCTGGGTTGGGAAAGCCGGTGTGGACCGTGACGCCGTCTTGGTCGCCGTTGGCCAGAGTTTGTAGATTGTCCATAGTTGTGTCTCCTGAGTGTTTAATTGATTTTTCATGTTTAGGCCATAGCTTTCATATTGACCAGGCTCCAGCTGTTGTCGCTATCCTGGCGCAGGCGGTACTGGGTTTGGCCGTCGCTGACGTCAAAGAGTTTGACGAACTGCTGACCCTTTTGCACCAGATAGCGCATACCTTGTTCGATGAAGGTGTACTCGCGGCCATCGTAGACCATGCGACGCGGAAAGCTTTCGAAGCGCTTATCGCCTGGACCCGCGCGAAAAGATACGGCGGTGATCTGGATTTCTGGGTTTTCGAAGTGAGAGATTGTCATAGTGTTTAGCTCCTATCTCACCCCTGTTAGGGTGAAGATTCTAGATAATAAAAAGAGTGCCTGATCAGATGATTCTGCCAGTAAACGGGTTTGGAGCTAGAGCTTACAGCCAGGGGTTGCTACCGTTCGAAGCTTGCCTGTTGAGCTGGAAACTTAAATTATTGTGTAGAAAACAGGGACCGAGGTATGCCTTCCAGTGTATAAGTCTGCGAAGTAAATTCTTACGAAAGTCTCCACATGGCTACTATTAATTATACGCCTTACTGTCAAGAGCGCTAGCGTTTAAGCGGGGCATATTCGCACACGTAGGCAGAAACATGGATAGTGTTATTCGGAACTTTAAATGTATCAATCGTAAGACTGCCAGAGACGATTTTATCATGCTCTTCGTGGTTTAACTCAACAGACTCTACTTCATGACCGAGACGAACTGTCTTATGAGCTTCGCCCTGGGCATCGACATAGTCTAGCTCGGCACCAATAGAAAGGTGGTGCTTGTGGTTGCTGCCGGGAGGCGTAACGTCATGCGGGCCGATATTGGTCACAAGAAGCGCGTATTTGCCAAATGGGTGCCGCGCAAACTGTTTCGAGTAAACGATGCGACCCCCGTTTGGCTTATAGGCTCCAGCCAGATTAACTGATTCTCCTCGCGCTAGGTTGCTTTCGAAGTTCATACAGTTGGTGGCTGATTTTGCTGGTAGCTGATTCTTTCGTGTATGAGGGTTCTTAGTTTTGGCTAAATCGGGGACAGGAGCTACTTTATTGTCGGTTGCCAGGAGTGAGGGATTGGGAGTAGCAGTACGTGTCGGGGTATTCTCTGCAGCAGATTGTGAGCGCTCTGATGAGGCGAAAAGAGCTCCGCCGACTGCAATCACGGCAATCCAAGAACCTGCCACAATATTTTCGTTCTCAAGGATGCTAGCTAGTCTGTTTTTGCGATTGGGTTGCTCGGGCATCAAGAGGTCTCCAGTTATTTGCTTGGAGTATACACCCAGGTATCCGCCCAGACAAATTTTACTTGACGGTGTCGAGGAAATTGACTAGTTCGTGGGGGGTCATCTCGGCTTTCACCAGATAGCCATCGGCGTGGCTTTCGATGTCGGCGCGGACGTCTTCGCGCTGCTCCAGGTTGGTGGTAATGATGATTTTGGCGCGTAGTGGCGGCACTCGGGCTGTATCGCGCAAGGTGCGCAGGATTTCGATGCCGGTGAGATTGGGCAGCATCAGATCGAGCAAGATGATGTCGTACTTGTCGGTTTGGGCCTCGGCCAGTGCCTTTTCGCCGTCACCCTCGACGGTGACATGGTAGCCGCCCTTGGTGAGGGCGCGGGTGTACAGTTCGCTGATAAAATGTTCGTCTTCGATGCAGAGGACCGTGCGGGATTGAACGGCGGGCGCAGGTTGATCGGTCATGGCTTTAGTTTACCAGATTACAGTGTTGATACATTATTTCCTTCGCTTTTTAACAGGATTTTTTGCCCAATACTCTAAATAATCTTCAGTGCTGACGCCAAGTGTTCTGAGGTTGTTTGAAATAATGCCTACCGGTAAGTCATAGGGATGAGCTGGAACGATGATTGGTCGGAGTAAATCAGGCTTTTTATATACTCGATGACTGCCCTTCTGCCGTTCAAAAGTACAACCATGCGCCAACAAAAACTTTTCAAATTTCTGCCATTTAATAGGGCTTAAACCACTGGAGGTCACTAGACGGGGAGACTTACTTTGACATCCTGCACAAAGTTAGTGACTTTTGGTGGCTGCCAGTTACTTTTTCGCTTGGTCCAACCCAATGAGCCCAGTACCACCTCTAGACCATCAGGGTTATCGATAAATTCCTCAAAAAAGATTGAAACTAGTTCAGAAAAGCTCTTCTTGGCTTCACGTTGGGTTTTGCCGTATGTAGATATGTCTAGTGCGGGCGTGAAGGCAATATACGCCGTGCCCTCTTTCTTGATTGAAACAGGGAGGCCCACATTTAACTGAGATATCTTATTCTTTCTCATATTTTAATAGTAGCACGCACTAACAGTAATGATAAGAGAGTTTAAGAATTGTTTAAGAACTAGATTTTAGCGGCGATAAAGGGAGTGATTTTTGATCCAGCCGTGGGCGCCGCGGACTAGGTCGGTATCGCCGGTTTTCTTCATTTCTTCGGTGAGCTGGGCGTAGGGTTTAATGGTGAAGCCGAAGGTGCTGCCCTCTCCTTCTTTGCTGCGCACCCAGAGCTGGCCACCGTGAGCAGAGACGATGGCCTTGCTCAGATACAGGCCCAGGCCGGTGCCGCCAATCTGGGCGCGGTTGCGGTGGTCGCGGTAGAATTTGGTGAACAGATTGGGCATGATATTACCAGAGATACCTAGGCCGAAATCCTGTACTGTAGTCTCAATCAGCCCACCTTGGGTCAAATGAGTGTCGATCTTGATAACTTTACTGGTGCCGCTGTACTTGATGGCATTGTCCACGAGATTATTAACTACTTCGTAGATGCTCAAGCGGTCAACGCCTACCGATGGTAAATTACCGGCCATGGTACATTCTATACGCATGCCGCGGACTTTGGCGCGTAGACTGAGGGCTTCGATGGCGCTCTTCAGCACGCTTGGCCACTGCTCTTCCTGCAGACGTAGCTCAAGCTGGTCGTCATCTACGCGCGCGACATTGAGGATGTTATTCACGAAGGCCATCAGCTGTTCGGCCTGGGCTTTCATCTTGAACATGAAATCCTGGAGCTCGGCGTCGACTTTGCCGCCTAATTCCTCTTCAAAAACTTCGATGTAACCTCGGAGAAGCGTCAATGGGGTGCGTAGCTCATGAACGCTGAGCGCGATAAAGCTGACTGCTTGATCGTCCTGACTGTACTGCTTGGTGTGGTCGAACAGCGCCAGCATGGTTTCGTCGTGTTCGGAGTTGGCGCGGTTGTAGTAGGCGGCCAGGTCGAACATTAGTGTGGGGTGATTGTCGCGGACGTTCAGGCGCACGCGTTCCCAGCTCCCTGTTGCTGTGGCGGATTTTTCTTTGACGGATTTCAGCCAGGTATCGAAAGTATCTTCACTGGGGAATGACATATCGAGCACCATATAGATATTCTTGCCAATCAGGTCGGCGGCGGCAATGCCGATATACTTTGCTGCCGCGACATTGGCGAATTTGATTGTTTCGCTAGAATCGAGCACAAACAGCGGCAGCGGCAAGTTTTGAGCGATAAAATTATTAGCCAGGTTGCTGTTTTGGCGCTGACTCTCTTCGTTGGCATGCTCGGCGACATTGGCAAGTTGAAAAACTTGGGTGCTCAGACTCTCTACCAGTTCGCGCCCTACGCGCAGCCCATCAAATTGCGGTGCGGCTACACCCTGATCAATAGGGCTAAAGTGCAAAATTGTTTGCCACAGAGCCCGAATTGGCTGCACCACCAGTCTGGTCATGATGATCACGATGACCAGACTGAAAGCCAGGCTGGATGTCAGGCTGATCAGCCCTACCAATAACGGATCGAGATGTGTGTAAGTGGCTAGCGTCCACCCAATGGCAACTGAGCTGAGATTTTCCAGCGCCAACAGTCCAAATAGATATTGATGGATGGTGGCGCGAAGTTGCTGGAGATGATCCATCGCGGGTGTTAGGGCGCGGAACTAACTTTGTCGATACTGCCGACGGCCGTAATCCAGGTTTGGCCAGGATTGAGTTTGATTGGCTTGCCCGCGGCATCAGTGAAAGTGAACTGGCTGGCGCCGTCGGCTTTCGTCCAGGTGCCATCAACGACTGTGCCGTCCTGATAAATCTTGGCTGCCCCGCTACCGATGGTGGCGTACTGGGAGTGGTGATCGTCAGCCTCCAGGCCGTATTGCATGGCGAGCACCACGACGTTCTTGGGGCTAATCGCCGTATTGGTGTTGGCGTCGATGTGCCCTGCGCCGCCCTCGCTGCGGTTGTAGGTGTTGGTGGCGGCTTGATAGTCGTAATGCACATTGTATAGCGCGCTGGAAATGGCGATGTCTATAGCCTTGGCGGTCGGCACTTTGGCGGGGGTGTCTTTAAGCTTGCGAGCGAAACCGGTGTACTTGCTGCTGTTGTAGCCCTTGGCTTTTTCCAATTCATTCAAGGTTGCAATACTGGTGTAGACGTTATGCGGTGCTTCGCGGGTGCTGATACGGTGGTATGAGCCACCATTGGCGAACTGATCAAGATCGCGCACACCCCACGCCTTGATGTTGCTGAGTGCCTCGGGGCTGCCGCCAACATGGGCGTAACCAGCATCAAAACCCTGTGCCCACTGCACGTAGTATGGCCGTGCGCTGCGAACCGGCCCGATGTTATCTGGCGCCGTATCTTGGAATATTGCTAGGAAGCGAGTGATGCCGCCCTCGGCAATAGCCTCGAATACCACGCCGGCTTGACCCAACCCCGACTGCGGTCGAGCGTCCATACTGTTCTCGATCATCACGGCCGTCACAACGCGGTCATTGACGGCTTTGTCGACTTGCAGGCCGGTGAGTGTTGACGGCACGGTGGTTATTTTTGGCACGTATTTGGCATGAGAGATTTTTTTCTCGGTCACAAGCTTAGACTGCGTGAAGTGTTTGACGGCCAGGAAGCCGAGTCCGGCAATAAGCAGTATCGCAAGAGTGAGGATAGCCCACTCTTTGCGGCCTTTTGGCGGCCAGTAATCTTTTAGAAAGGCAAACTTAGCTTTCCAGTCTTTTTTAGATGGTTTGTCATCTTCTGGAATATTGCTGGTGGCTTCGGCTTCGTCTGGTGTCAGCGTCTGTTCGGCCGCCACTTCTTCGGGCGTCTGAAACACATCGGCTCGATCCGGCGTGTCTATTTTGGTTTCTTTGGTATTGTCGGCAACCGAGTCGAGCGAGTCTCGCAGAGACCTGCCCGCTGATCGCTTCGACGGCTTAAAGTCGTCTTGCATGCATCTAGTATAACAATGCTTATGCTCTGCGCCTAGCCCTTATCTATTGAACACGAAAGCCACTCTCGAAGATGTAGCGTATATGCTACATCGAGTACTGACGCATGCCTAATTAAGCTGATTGAGCTGTGCCTTAACACGGCGGAGGGAGGTTTCTTTGCCGAGGACAGCCAGGCTGTCTGCTAGCCCTGGGCTGGCTGGAGACTGGGTGGTGGCGATGCGGATCAGGCTGAATAATACTGCGGGCTTTTGGCCGGTTTTCTCTAGAAGATTATTCAGGCGATCGGTGAGGTCTTGCAGGCTGAAATCGCTGGCTTCGAGGCTGGCCTGGGCTTGCTGTAACAGATCACGGAGCTCGTCGATAGAAAGTTTCTTGAGATGCTTGTGACTGGAGATCAGCTCGGGATTAACGGGGAGATCGATAAAGAAGAAACGGGTTAGTTCTGGCAGTTCGGAGAAGTATTTGAGACGCTCCTGGACCAGGCCGAGTACCTGCTTCTTATATTCCGCTGGATAGTCGGAGACTTCTTCTGGCCAGTAATCGGCGACCTTATTAAGCAGGTCATCAAGTGGCAGAGCGCGTATGTAAGAGCCGTTCATCCATTCCAGGCGGCGTTCGTCGAAGCTGGCGCCGCTGGTGTGGACGTGCTCCAGGCTAAACTTGGCGATCAGCTCGTCGCGGCTGAAGATTTCCTGCTCGGTGCCATCGTTCCAGCCAAGTGAGGCGATAAAATTGACCAGCGCGTCCGGCAGGTAACCGTCGCGGATGTAATCCAACACATCTTTGGCACCATCTCGCTTGGAGAGTTTTTTGTTGCCTTCAGGGCCCATGACATGCGGCATGGTGGCTAATACGGGGCGTTCAACTTCTAGCGCTTCATACAAATTCAGGTAATTGGGAGTGCTGGACAGGAATTCTTGGCCGCGCAGCACGTGGCTGATCTCCATTTCGGCGTCGTCGATGATGTGCGCGAAGTTATAGGTCGGGTAGCCGTCGGACTTAATTAATACAAAGTCGTCGACAACTTCTGGGCCGGTGTGCAGCTGGCCCATCACGGCGTCTTCCCAGTCGTATGCCTTGGGGTCGGATTTGAATCGCAGCGGTTTGGTGCCGTCCCAGGCTGGCGGATTTTCTGGTCGATGATTGCGGTACAGGAACGGCTTATGAGCTTTTTGGGCGGCTTCGCGGAAGCCCTGCACTTCTTCGGGAGTGTAGGGATCGGCGTAGGCGCGACCGCTCTCAATTAATTTTTGGGCCCATTTTTGGTAACTGTCGAGCCGCTCGCTCTGCGTGTAAGGTGCGAACGGGCCGCCAATATCTGGGCCTTCGTCGTAGTCGAGGCCAAGCTGGTGCAGACTGTCGATGAGATGTTCGCGGGCGCCCTCAACTTCCCTCTTTTTGTCAGTATCTTCAAAGCGCAGGATAAATGCGCCCTTATTTTGACGAGCCAGCAACCACGCAAACAGCGCCGTGCGGATGCCGCCGACATGCAAATAGCCAGTCGGGCTGGGCGCAAATCGAGTTCTAACAGGCTTCATGCGACCTATTATAGGAGAAAAGAGGCTTCAGGGGAATTAGATGCTGCTGGCGAGGCTGACGAGCTGGCGGCTGCTGAGCGAGCCGTTGCCTTCGACTTGGTACCAAATGCCATTGCTGACCCAGGTAGCGTTGCTGGCATTATCGCCATAGATGTAGACCGTGCGGCCGGCCGATTGCACGGCTTGGTAGTGCGTATCTTGTGGAGCCACAAAGCTGTCGCGGAGGCCCTGGCTGTCCCAGCTGGAAGTTTTCTCGGTGATGGCATAGGCACGGTTATCGCTGTTACTTTGGTACTGGATGGCGACGGTGCCGAGGCTGTAATTCAGATGAGCCAAGCTGTAGCCGGCTGGCTGGTAATCTGGCAGGCTGGCGCTAAAACCGGCCTTGGCAGAGGCCATCTTGAGTTTGACGTGGGTTAGGCTGGGCGGACCAGCCAGAACTATGAGCAGCGTCATGCTGATAGCGATGGCGCTGATGCCGGTGATCTGTTTGGAGCGCCGACTGCGGCGCGACAGACGTTTGGAATGAACGGCGGGCTGGGTGTGGCTGTTGGCGTGTTCCAGAGCTCGTTGCAGGATGTCGGCTGTGGTTTGTGTTTTCTTTGAAGAAGGCACGGCTGGACGACTGATGAATTGGGTTGCTACAGGGGTGATCGTGCTGGCTACTAGGGGTGCAGCAGCATGGGCTTGCGGGGTGCCGAAGCGGCTGACCAGTTTGCTTTTAGGAATGTGTTTGGCGAGTTTGAGGCGCTGCTCGTCGATACGGCTGGCCGAAGGCTTCGGAACAAGAGCGGCCGAGGTTGCTTTCGCAAGTGTGCCAGCAGCGGGCGCCTGGACTTTGGTGCGGCTTTTGAGCGAACCAGCTGGCCGTTTGACACTAGTGCGCACCAAGGTTTTAGCAGGCTGCTGCGCGCGGGCGGCGGGTTTTGCCGGATGGCGGACCACATCCTGCATGGACGGCCGTGCCGCGGGCTTTGGTGGCTGGACAGCATGATGCACAACTGCTGGATGATGCTTCGTGGGAGCGACAACACCATCGATGCTGCGCGGATGTGGCTTGGCTGCATGAGCTGGCGCGCCGTGACCCAGATGCGCGCCTGTCCGCGCGTCGTAACGTTTGCCATTGATTTCTATAATGTTATTTTTTTTGCCCACAGTGCTGCCTTACTATGAATATAGTAGCCCCTCTGGCACGCTAACGCAAGTTACTGCTATGATAAGAGGTAGCAACATGGAATATTTAGACCCCAAAAAAGAATTTCGACACCATATTATCATCATGGTCGGCTATGCCTGTCTGGCAATCGCCATTACCATCGCTACGTTGGTGCTGTTGTATCAGGCGTATGGCTTTGGCCTGGGTAAAAACGGCACGGTAATTCAGAATAGTCTGACCTTCTTCTCGAGCCACCCAAATCCGGCCAATATTTATATAGATGGCAAACAAAACAAGGCTCAGACAAATAGTCGCCTGGTGCTGCCGGAGGGAATCTATAAAGTTTTGCTGGCCCGAGATGGCTACCGCGACTGGCAACGCACGGTTGAGCTGGACGGGGGCAGCGTACAGCACTATGACTATCCATTCCTGTTTCCGAAGAAGTTAGAGACCAAGAAAATTCAGACCTATAGCGCCGAACCAGGATTATTGGCGCAAAGCCGCGATCGCCGCTGGCTTGTCGCTCAGCAGCCGGCGTCGGTAGTCAACTTTGATGTCTATGATCTGAAAAATCCGACCAAAAACGCCGTAGTTTTAACGCTGCCGAGCACCATACTTACCAAAGCTACGAGCGGTGAAAGCTGGCGGCTGGGCGAGTGGGCGGACGACAATCAGCATCTCTTACTGCAGCATCTCTACGACAATAAAATGGAGTACATTCTGGTGGACCGCGTTAACCCCGAAAAATCCTTGAATCTCAACACGACACTGTCGGCCAGTCCTACCAAAATCACTCTGAACGATAAAAAATACGATAAATACTACCTGTATGACGCCACCGCAAATAGCCTGCAAACCGCGTCGATTGACGCTCCCACGCCAAAATCACTTCTTGAAAACGTGCTTTCCTACCAATCCTATGGCAACGATACCGTGCTCTACGCCACCATCGCTGACACGCCTGATGCCAAGGTGCTGATCAAATTAAAAGTCGGCGACACCACCTACCCCATCCGCAGCTTCAGCCCAGGTACTACCTATCTGTTAGACCTGACAAAATACAGTAATAGCCTATATGTGACAGCTGGTGCCAGCAGCCAGAACAAGGTCTACATCTACAAAGACCCAATTGGCCAATTGCATACACGACCCAAACAGGCGCTGATTCCAACCCAGGTGTTGCACGTCGAGCAACCCAATTATCTGAGCTTCTCCAATAGCGCTCAGTTTGTCATGGCACAGAGCGGCAACCAGTTCGGCGTCTACGATATCGAGAATAAGAAAGGCTTCAGCTACATCACAACCCATCCCCTGGATCAGGACGTGAGCCATGCCACCTGGATGGACGGCAACCGACTGATGTACGTCAGCGGCGGCAAACTCCTAGTATTTGATTATGACAACACCAATCAGCAGGAGTTGATGGCTAATAGCCCACGCTCTTTGCCGGCATTCTCTCCTGATTATGCCTTTGTCTACGGGTTGACTCCTAGCGCCACTGCCGGCCAGACGGATCTATCCCAAACATCGCTACTGAGCGCCGCTGATCATCTCTAGTTTATTTTTGACGCGCCGGTTTGTTGGCCCAGCGGAGAATGCCGATGAAAGCCGCCACCAGGATGATGACGACAATGGCTTTGCCGGCGGCAGTGCCCATCATCCGGCCCCAGAGCGTTGGGCCGTTGCCTGGCAAGGCGCTTGAATCACTAGATTTAGCGGCAGTCGGAGTGCTGGCTGTGGTATTTCCGGCCGGATCCGGACTAATTTGATCGCCCACGATTATCAGGCGTTTTAGACTTGTTCCTGGCGGATCACAAGTGATCAGGGTGGCGGTGGCGGTATGGCCGGCTACAGGGTCTAGTACGCCAACCTCACTGGGGTCAACAACAGTTTTAGAAAAGACTTTATAAACGTAGACCTTACTATCTTTTGTCAGGTAGAATGTGTCGCCTGGCACCATGGTGTGCAGCAGTACGAAAGCAAACTTATATTTGCCCTTGTTGAAGATATTATTACTGCTGTGACCGAAGAAGGCAGCGTTACCAGATTGGCCTGGCAGCGCCGTGGTCGGGTAATGCACCACCCCGCTCTCCAGATCATTCTCGATGTCCGCTTCATTGGTGGAAGTACCGTTGTAGTTCACCGGAATCTCGACATTGATTTTAGGGATGATCACCTCTGGTGTGGCGGTAGGCGCGACGCTACTACTATTTACGATCAGCGGTGTATCGGCCGCGACGCGGCTGGGCTGGATGAACGGCGCGATAATGACTTCGTTGAAGAAGCCGAACAGGAAAATTAGGATAACCACAAAGCCCATGCCCAGCCCGAAGAGCAGTGACTGCAGGTGGTGCTTGGCTTGTAACTTGCCGCCAGCACTGACTTTATTGCGGATGGCAGACTGGACCTGGGCTTTGCTGCGGGCTTCGCGGAGTTTGCGCGGCTTACCACTGGCCTGCTTGTTGCTGACGGCTTGTTGTTTGTGCTGAGCCAGCGTGTGAGGGTCTTCGGCTGCGGTCTGCACTGGTGCCGGCGCCTGGCCGGTAACCGCTGACTGATTGGAATAAAACTCTTGCCAGACCTGATGCTTTTCGTCGGCCGGCAAATCCTGGTAATACTGGTGCCACTCTGTCTGAATAGTGGCTAAATCTTTGCCAGAGGTGCTCAGATTGTGCATGAATTGTTGGTGCTTGCTGCGATGGGCGGTATGTTCGGCTTCTGCAGCTTCTTGAGCAGCGGCCGGTTCCTGTCCATATATTCGAGCAACTTTCTGGCGTACCAGATCAGCCGCCGCTTGCGCGTCGGGTGGTTGATTGTCTGAGTTGTCTGGTAAGTTTGTAGCCATGGTAAAATCCTGAGCCCTATAGCTCTGCACTCTCAAGTATAGTACAATTACACCTTGTAGCCTACGTAGTAGCCTAGGTGATTACGCTAACGTTCTTTATTGTTTTGTGCCGCGGTGGCGGAATTGGTAGACGCGCTAGACTCAAAATCTGGTGAGCTTTATGCTCTTGCCGGTTCAAGTCCGGCTCGCGGTACCAAATGCTAAAGAACGGCTGTGGTAAGGGCTTCGAAGGACTTAGTGGGGTTTTGGAGCCACCACGTGGCAGCGTGAGCAGCAGTTTTGACGCGCCAGATTTTGGTATCTTCGGGGAGCGTAGTGGTGCTGATCTGGCCATCAACTGCTACAAAGATGGTATCGAGATGCCTGACGATGATATGCGCCTGGTGTTTCTGAGTGAATTCGTGCAGGGCGTCAACAATCCTCAGGAAATCCATATCGAAAGTGAAGGCTGTGGTGAAATGTGCGCTGGTGGCTAGTTTTTGGAGCTGGGCGTAACTGAGTACCAGCAAGGTTTCTGATCGTGCCAGCAGCCCAGCCGAATTGTTCACAAAATAGTCAATGCCGTCTTTGGTAATAGTTAGCTGCCCGCTGTATTTGGTGACAAATCGTTCCAGCACAATGGCAGTTTCAGAATTGCGGCCAAAGTCACCGGCCAGCAGCGTGCCATCGGCCCAGGCGCTCATATCCAGAAATTCGGCAATAGCCAGCTGGCTGAAACTACCACTTGGCGTGCTCGGTGTGTACTCACCGGCTTCGAAGATTCGACCGACAGTTTTGCGCAGACTATCCGGCAGCAGCACACGCGCCGTGCCGATACCAGCTTTCGTGGCCTCACCATACGCCTCGCCGGCTGCGGCAAAGCCATGAGCATTGCCACCAGCAATAAATAATTTGCCAGCCTGCATCTTATTTTCCGGCCGGCTCCACTGCAGGTCGGGAAATAGCGGCTTATCAGCGGTCTGTTTGTGCCAGTATTTTTCCATAGTGTTCCATTATAGCAACGTAACGCTCGGGCTTTTCCCAGATATCATCATGGTTGCCAGGCAGACTTATAAAAGCCCACTGCTGTTCAGCCAGGAGTGCTGCTTGTCGCGTGTCTGATTTTGGCCACAAGTCACGCCTATTAGCGATAAATACTGCGAGCACATTAGAAAAAAGCGTAGGATGACCTATCTTGTGTTTGGCCTCCCTAACAATGCGTAGATTTCGACGTGGTTGCCGGAGCCCATAATAAGTATTTTTGACTCTTGTTGAGAGGTTATGGCGAGTATTTCCCTCCTTGAAACTCGCCAGATTGGCACGAAGCCAGATGTGCTGAGCACGTCCCGTTGCTAACGGCATGCCTACGTATATGATCAACTTGGGGCGTATGTCGGATGGTAGTAGCCAGCAACCGGCCGAGTGGGCGATAACGATGTCAGCCTTTGTAATTGGCGCCTGTTTAAACCCTGCTTGTGCAGCAAGTTTGCGAAGCTTTTTGCTATGTACTGGACCGCTCGCAAAGCCGTAGTTAATGGCAAACGTCAGATGCTTAGCTCTTGAGTTGGTATCGGCCATCTTGCGGCTCCAATCGGTAGACCATGTTTTTGCGTTCCAGAACCACATTCCAGCCTTCTTTCTGGGCGTGTTCAAACAGATCTTTGCTCGGGTTAAAAGCGATCGGCTGCTCGACAA
>JAQGHB010000014.1 GCA_028289045.1 Candidatus Saccharimonadota bacterium | reverse complement strand
GGTCTGCGCATTGTTTGCAGTCGTCTGGGCAGCCTGTATCTGGCTGGCCTTCTTTAGGCTGCCGTCGCTACTAAGCTCTACGGACAAAAATTCATTGAGGAGATCGCCCCAGTGACCGTCATCTGAGCCTGGAATCGGTAATCGTGGCACGTTTTGTTCCTTTTTACTTGTCCTCAGTGTACCCAAAGTCAAGCATAAGTGCAATGTCGGTACCTCTGGTGCGGGTAGAGAGAATCGAACTCTCGTCTCAGCCTTGGGAAGGCTACATAATAACCACTATACGATACCCGCGAAACGCCAAGCAGCGGGCCTGTCTCATTACATGGAGCCACCTGCCGGGATCGAACCGGCGACCTCCTCGTTACGAATGAGGTGCTCTACCAACTGAGCTAAGGTGGCGCGCGCGACTGGCTCGCACCTAATAATACTAAATTGTGACCAATATCGCACTTTACAATGGAGGTTTTCGGCATATAATGCAGCTTAACCATAAGCATAACAGACAAAAAACAATGTCAAACAATGGTCAGCCATCCCTAGAAACCCCACCGCTCGGTGAAGATTCGAGCCACTTTCGGCTGACCCTCACCGGAGAAGTTGATGACGCGATACCGTTACCGCCGGATGATCGATTTGTCGGCGCGGCGGTAGTTCGCTTTCACTGGGTAAGAGCTGGGGCTCTCACGGTTGAAAACGAATTCATCCCATCCGAAGATGAATTATCACTACCGACCAAAACAACCCTCATTGCTGTCCATAATCGCTTGGTCAGCCCCTCGCAAACAGCTCCCGAAGACACTTCTCTCTTCAAGTTTGCGAAAGAAAGTCGATGGATCGCCTGCCAACAGGCGCAAAGCCCACGGCAACGTACTCTGGGCGGCCTCGTCGACTATGGTGATGGTGTCGCGGGCTTGTTTTATTCGAGATTCCTCGCGCAAACGATTGAACGAACAGCCAAACAAATTGCCCAGATAGTACACAATGGCTACGGCAACACTACCTATCCTGAACAAGAAGCAATACTTGATGATCTGTCTCTTTCCAGATCCGGTATTCCCCTAGAAAATATGAGCAAGGTGTTGCGTCTTATTATAGGTTGTGGACTACCCAGAGCAGACGCCTTCAAAAAAGCACTCGTACTCCGCGAGCAAGCATCCGAATCAGTTAAGCCCATGCCCGCACAAGCAGCTGTTAGGGCAGCTTAGAGGGCGCTAAAACATCGCGAAGCATTCCCTGGAATGACTTTTTATCGGTGAGCCGACTCTTGTTGTAGGCTTTTATATCATCGCGCATGGCAGCTGAGACAACCAGAGAGCTAGCGCTGAGAAGCACCGGCCTGATCCCTTTTCGACTGGCTTCAGCAGCAATATCACGCCAACCGCCATCGAGTCCTCCTGTTATCAGTATGGTGTAGTCGGACTCCTCAAGCTTCTTGAGTGCATCACGCTCTCTAAGACGTTAACTTGAAACCTGCAAGCATAAGCATGAAGAATCAGCGCAGTCAGCTATAATGATATCTGTGAAAAAGACAAGAACCGGCGCGATTGGACTAACACTGGGTGCGCTTGGCGTGGTTTTTGGGGATATTGGCACCAGTCCGCTCTATGCTGTGCGGGTAATCTTTGGACCGCTCGGGCATCACCTCACGCTCAATCAGCCTACGATTTACGGCATTATTTCGCTGATTTTTTGGACGATAATGTTGGTGGTGTCGGTCAAATATCTTGGCTTTATTATGCGGGCCAGCAACAAAGGCGAAGGCGGTATCATGGCGCTGGTCGCTTTGATCAAAAGCAGTTCGCTGCGCAGGAAACGGTTTTTTATTGTTCTGGGTTTGGTAGGTGTAGCGCTGTTTTATGGCGATAGCGCCATTACGCCGGCCATCTCGGTATTGTCGGCCGTAGAAGGACTAAAAATTATTGCGCCCAGCCTAGAATCGTTTGTCATCCCTGTTACATTAGTTATTCTCACCGTGTTATTCTGGATACAAAAATATGGCACCGCGCTCATTGGGCGCCTTTTTGGGCCAGTAATGCTGCTGTGGTTCGTGACAATCGGGCTTGGTGGTGGCTGGCAAGTTTGGCAGCATCCAGATATTTTGCACGCCCTATCGCCGCTCGCGGCCATCGATTTTATTACGGCCAACACGCTCGGGGCATTCATTGCCATGGGCGCGGTGGTGCTGGCGATCACAGGTGCTGAAGCACTGTACGCCGACATGGGACATTTCGGGCGAGCGCCGATCGGCAGAGCCTGGTTCTTGCTGGTACTGCCCGCCCTGACACTTTGCTACATGGGTCAGGGCGCGCTATTGCTCCATGATCCGCACGCCACGCTCAACCCCTTCTTCCTGCTCTTCCCTGCAAGCGCGCACATCCCCGTAGTGCTACTTGCTACGATTGCGACACTTATCGCTTCGCAGTCCGTTATTTCGGGTGCTTTCTCGCTCACTCGGCAGGCAGTTCAGCTTGGCTTCCTGCCGCGCATGATGATTTACCAAACTTCAGCACGCGAAATCGGCCAAATCTACATCCCCTTCGTCAATATCGCCCTGTTCGTGGTCGTGACGCTGCTGGTTCTGTTCTTTGGCTCGTCGGTAAGGTTAGCCAACGCTTATGGCGTGGCTGTCAGCGGCACGCTGGCCGCCGACACCATACTATTTCTGGCCGTGATGCGCGGTTTTTGGCACGCTTCCTGGGCTAGAGTGGCTCTCATCGGCGTTCTGTTCTTGTCAGTTGACCTTGTACTAATTTCGTCCAACGCATCCAAAATACTGCATGGCGGTTGGTTGCCGCTGACTGTGGCTGCGCTCGTTCTGGTACTGGTCAACACCTGGCTGAAAGGCCACCAAATAACCAGCAAGGAGCGTGTGGCGCTCGAAGGGCCGCTGCAAGATTTCATATCCATGCTGCATGGCAGCGACAGCCCTAGCATTGCCCGTTTGCCTGGTCAGGCAGTCTACATTGGTCACCACGAGGGTCTGACACCACTGGCCCTGCATACCGCCGTTGAAGATTTGCACGAACTGCACGAAAAAGTAACCATTGTCTACGTCCAAACCTCCACCGAAGCCCATGTCCCCGAAGACAAGCGTGCTGTGTTCAACGATCTCGGCTATACCGACGGCATCAGCCAGGTCACCCTGTCCTACGGCTTCCATGACTTGCCCAATATTCCAAAAACCCTCAAATCGCTGCGCCACCTCAGCCCCGAACTCGATTTTGATCCGTACCATGCGTCATATTTCATCTCGCTCACCAAAGTCGTGCCCAGCAAACGCCGCAACCTAGCCCGTTGGCGCAAATCTCTGTATAGTCTGATGAGCCGCAACTCCCTCAGCGCCAGCGACTACTATCAGTTGCCGATCGATCGCACTGTCGAAATGCGCGCGCTGATCAAGCTATAACCTTCCTCTATTTACGAGAGTCGATTCTCGACGACATGTTTCAGCAAATCCAGATCGGTTCTTAGCTCATGCTTCGCGACCAGCTTCAGCATTGGTTTCGCGAACGTCCAAGCATTGCTGTCAGAAGAAACAGTAGTAGCGCAGATTAGCAGTGTCTTCTTGCCCTTGGCATGCAATTGATAATTAACCTGATACTCGAGTGGGCCGGCCTTATTTTCTAGTTCGAGCTCCTCGTTTTTAACGAATTTTGTTACCACATTTGTCGCAGTAACATTAATGCCAAAAAGTATGCTGTCGGCGTCGTAGTGGGCGTCTAATTTTAGTGTTTTCATAGATGATACATGCACCAGATGTGGGTTCCATAAGTGATGGTGCTTCACCTGTGCTAAGTAGCGAAAGATCTCGGCCGGACTCGCTGCAATACTTACTTGAGTTATTACACGCGCTTTCATAGCTCTCGAGTCTGCTTGCTCATAGTCTTATTGTACTGTGCTGACGCGTATAAATATACAAGCTTATTGCCCAAGCAGGCTATTGCTGGAGCCAGGCCCCGTGCCGTTGCTGCTTGGCATGGTATCGGTATTGGGGCCAGTCGAGTCTTTGACAGGGTCGGGACTGTGCGTGGTGGTAGGCTGTGATGTGTGGCTGGCATTGTTATTGCTACCTGCATTGCCTGGGGACCGATTAACATGCCAAAGCCACGCGCCAGCAGCAATGATTAGCAGTACAACTAGCAAAAAACTAAGTGTCTTGAGAGTGCCTGCTTTCTTGCGCGGTGCTGCCATGCTCTGCTCTCCGTTTACGTGTAGGCATCATAAGGCCACTGCGCCCTGCAAACAGTTAAAAAACTTACCGAAGCAAGCAGTAGGATTCTTGAATTACTGAGTCAAGCCAGCAATAAGGTTAATGGTTGTCGCCACGATAACCGTACCAAAAAGATACGAAATAAGCGCCTGGCGTAGGGCCGTGCGCCTAAAAACAGTAGTCTGAAGACTGGTGTCTGAAACCTGAAACGTCATGCCGATGGTAAACGCCAGGTAGACAAAATCTTTATACAAAGGGTGTGGCGTGTCAGGAAAATCCACACCGCCTGGCTTATCGTGGTAGTACAGCTCTGCGTAGCGCAAGGTAAAGAGTGTGTGCACGGTGATCCAGGCAACTACCACACTCACGACACCAAGTAACGCCTGCAGAAATTTTACTGCGCCTTCGGAGTTGCTGGCCGACACGAGCACGACGCCAACGGCCACCAGACTTGCTACGCTCGCTGCCAAAACGGTAGCGTCAGCCACCGTCCGTGAAGGATCTTCGCGAACGGCATGGCTGGCAGTGAGCTGGCTGCTCATTGGCCATATAGTCGCCCATATCCACGCGATATATGTCAGGGCCGCGACGTCCCAGGCCAGCAATGGCGCGAGGTTCCATGACACGAAATATCCGCCGAGCACCAGTACAACTAAGCCCGCAAGTGCCGCCACGGAAACCTTACGTTTTGCCGAAGTCGTCGTTTTGTCGTTGGAATATCGTATGGTCACTACTATCTGCTCCTTCGAGTATTTATTATGTCAATAATAGCAGAAATCTTCGCTGGCAGTATTGCAGTAAGGCGGTGTTAGAAAAGTAATAGTCGGGAACAAACAAGTGCTCTGTAATAGGCTCATAGTAAAAATAAGGAGGTTACTATGGCGCAGGCAGCAACGCATACACAACTCGACAAGAATTATAGGCACGAAAACAAAAACGCGGTGGCGGTAGATCAAAGTCAGCAACACCGTAAATATGGCGGTTTCCATTTTGGCGCCGCAGTGTTTGGCTGGTTAGTAAGCACAGGAATCGCAGCTATACTCACCGGTATCTTGGCTGCTGCCGGTAGCGCCGTAGCAGTAACAACTCTGGATCAATCGCAAACAATAAATTTACAGGCAGTACGTACGATCGGCATAGTCAGTGGAATCTTATTCTTGGTTATGCTGGCCATTGCCTATTACGCAGGTGGCTACGTCGCCGGCCGGCTGTCTCGATTTGATGGCGCCCGCCAGGGCTTGGGCGTGTGGGTTATCGGCATTCTGGTCACGGCTATTCTGGCTGGACTCGGTGCAGCGGCAGGTGCCAAGTACAATGTTCTGCAACAGATCAACTTGCCACATATTCCGGTTAAGCAAGGGGGCTTCACCACCGGTGGCTTGATCACCTCCCTGGGGGCAATTATTGTCAGTCTGCTGGCTGCTCTAACAGGTGGAAAAGCCGGCGAACAATACCACCGCAAGATTGATAGGGTGGGAGTCATTGATAGTACTGATTAGAGATCTAGTGGCCTAGAAGAACTATATGTTACCGCCTATTAGGTGGCCAATAAAAGCTGTCACAGCCATTGCCGCACCCCCGCCCAGGAAAACACGGCTAGCGGCCAGAACTTTGTGGCCGCCACCAATGAAAGCGCCAACAGCCCCAGATATGGCTAAGGCGACTAACGACGCCAAAACTATACCCCATGCACTTGCCTGTCGGGCTGAGACTATAGCGGCTAAAATTGGCACTAAAGCGCCTAGCGAAAATGCAGATGCTGATGCAAGTGCAGCCTGTGTAGGATTCGCTAAGGCCTCGTGATCAATACCAAGCTCATCTCGCGCATGCGCAGCTACGGCATCGTGGTCATGTAGCTGCTGGGCAACCTTTTGCGCCAGATCTCGTTCAAGTCCACGGTGTTCATAAATTGACGCTAACTCAGCCAGTTCTTCGTGAGGGTTGCTTGCTAACGAGCGTCTCTCGATTGCTATGTCGGCTCTCTCGGAGTCCCTCTGTGAGCTCACAGAGACGTACTCGCCAACAGCCATCGACAACGCGCCAGCGGCTAATCCCGCGATGCCGGCCGTCAGAATGGCTGATTTATCTGCGGCTGCAGCCAGTACACCGAGCATCAGGCTTGAAGTTGACACAATACCGTCATTCACCCCCAAGACAGCTGCCCTTAGCCATGCTGAACGATGAGACTTGTGTTCTTCTTCGGGGTGAGGACTAGTAAAATTATGCATCTATCTATAGTAACAAAAAAGAAAGAAAGGAGAGTGAAACCCCTCCTTTTCTTTCCGCCTAACAGTTCGCGCTTATTCTGTTAGTTCTGGATATCGACATTGAAGTACGAGCTATTCGTGTTCCTAGCCGAACCAGTCGTCGCATCCCCGCCTCGCGTGTTGCCGCTAACGGTGGCATCACCGCTGCGCGCGTACTGCGAGTTTGAGTTGTGAATATTGACGTTGTTGTTATTTGTTACCTCAGACTGACTGCGGAACGAGGAACGAACATTGTTGTTCGAGCGTGGGCCAGTATCACGGCTGTAGGAGTTACCGCCTCCGCCGTAACTGCTGCTAGAGCCCCAGTCGCCTGAAGACGAAGACCAAGACCCGCCAGTGTTATTACTTATACTGACGTCAGCTTGTGTAGTGTTGGAATTATAGGCGTTACCAGTGCTGGCACTACCACCGCTGCCGCTGCCGTAACTGCTACCACTATTGTAGCTGCGATTATTGTTACCTTTGCTACTGTAACTACTGCTATTGCTGCCGTAGCGGGACTTGTTGTCCTTGTTGTTCTTGTTCCGATCATCATCCCGTTTGTTATGCTTGTTCTTGTTGCTATTTGTGTTATTCGAAACACGAGCCGAACCAGTAATAGCCGTTTGGTGATTCTGGTTATTTATATTGACCCTGTTGTTATTGCGAACAGTTTTCTCTATCGAGAAATTGCTGCGAATATTATTATGCGACCATGGACCAGTCGTATTTATACTTGATGCCGACGCCAGCCCACTGCCCAGGCCTAAACAGCCACTTGCGGCAATAGTTGCGCCGATCGCGCTTATACGTGTTAATTTCTTAATCATAAGCATGCCCTCCTTGCGTATGAATTAATTGATATATCTATTTAATAGTATGGGTTTTGAGTATCATCAAATATATTCTGTATACTGGCTGAAGTCTATCTGATATTCGATTGACGCGTGCAGTATAATGGGCGGCGGACTGTTTGCTACTAGGCTTTTAGACTTGCACGGTCTGCACGGTGCCGGATACTGCGCTGCGGAGTGCTTCGTCATTCGTGTGGCCATGCTTGTCTGCAGCATGGCCTGTTGCCGCATCAACGAGGTCCTCACGTTGACTTTCGGGTGCAGCAATCACCACGTGACAATTACTTTCACTGGGCAAGCTGCCACAGTCCACTGCCAGCCAGGTGCCAGGAGCCAAATTGAGTTCTTCAAATGCCATGATTCACCCCTTGGTTACGTGCGCATAGTATGCGCCCAGCCTCCTTGCTCTGAAAAGCGATTTTCTTACATTAGCTGGACTTGTCTGTAAAAACCACCCGTCGCTTTAAAAAGTGATGCTGAGCAGCATCCCATGTTCCTGTGCATGAAATAAGGTTGAGGTGAGCGCCGTCG
>JAQGHB010000039.1 GCA_028289045.1 Candidatus Saccharimonadota bacterium | reverse complement strand
TTACAGTTTCTTTTTGATGTCGTCGATCAGGTCGCGTAGGTCGGCTGCAGTTTCGAATTGCAGGTTGGCAGCTGCCAGGTCCATTTGTCCAGTGAGGTCTTTGATGAGTGAGCCGTATTCGTCTTTCGGAATTTTGTTGAGGTTGAGTTTGGCGCGCTTGGCCTCGTCGGGCATGTCAGGGCGCATACCGGCTTCGATGGCGCGCTTGATGCCGGTTGGGGTGATGCCGTGCTCGGCGTTGTAGGCTTCCTGGATTTTGCGGCGGCGGGTGGTTTCGTCGATGGTTTTTTGCATGCTCTTGGTGACACGATCAGCATACATAATCACATGACCTTTTTCGTGGCGCGCCGCGCGGCCGACGGTCTGAATCAGAGCTTGTTCGCTGCGCAAGAAACCTTCTTTATCTGCATCCAGGATAGCGACCAACGAAACTTCTGGCAGATCGAGGCCTTCACGCAGTAGGTTGATGCCGACCAGCACATCGTACACACCCAGTCTGAGGTCTCGGAGAATATCGGTACGATCCAGCGTGTCGACATCACTATGCAGGTACGCGACTTTCATATTAAGCTCTTTTAGATAATCCGTGAGGTCTTCGCTCATGCGCTTCGTCAAAGTGGTAACAAGAACGCGTTGGTGCTTGGCCACGGTATCTCGGATTTCGGCGATCAGGTCATCGATCTGACCTTCAATCGGCCGGACTTCAATCGGCGGATCAAGCAAGCCAGTTGGGCGGATGACCTGCTGTGCTGGCTCTGGGCTGCGCGACAATTCATATTCGGCCGGCGTGGCGCTGACATAGATTGTCTGATTTAAATGTCGTTCAAATTCAGTAAAAGTCAGCGGCCGGTTATCCAGTGCGCTCGGCAATCGGAAACCATGCTCCACCAGCACCTCTTTGCGGGCACGGTCGCCATTATACATACCGCGGACCTGCGGAATGCTCATATGCGATTCGTCGATCATCATCAGGAAATCATCAGGGAAATAATCCAGCAGTGTGGCCGGCTGCTCGCCTGGTTCGCGGTTGGTCAGGTAGCGGCTGTAATTCTCGATGCCCTTCACAAAACCGGTTTCTTCCAGCATTTCCAGATCAAAACGGGTACGTTGCTCCAGGCGCTGCGCCTCCAGCAATTTACCTTCGGATTTGAACTGTTTGAGTCGTCCAGCGAGCTCCTCTTCAATATGCCCCAAGGCAACCTTCAACTTGGATTGCGGCGTTACGTAGTGCGAGCCAGGGAAAATTTTATAAGAATCCAGGTTGGCCAAAATCTCGCCAGTTAGCGGATCGAGTTTGGTGATTCGTTCGATCTCATCGCCAAAAAATTCAATTCGATAAGCCAGCTCTTCGCCTGCAGGGAAAACATCCACAACATCACCACGCACACGGAAGGTGCTGCGGTGAAAATCGATATCGTTACGCTGGTACTGGATGTCAGTCAGATGGCGCAGGAATTTATCGCGCACTCGGCGTTCGCCCACCTTCACATCCACCGACAGTCCATTGTAATCTTCCTTGGAGCCAATACCGTAAATACAGCTCACACTCGCCACGATAATCACATCCTTGCGACTCAGCAGCGAGTCGGTAGCTCCGTGACGTAATCTGTCGATTTCCTCGTTAATCTGGCTATCTTTTTCGATAAAGGTATCCGAACGTGCAATGTAGGCCTCCGGCTGGTAGTAATCGAAATAACTCACGAAATAGTGAACGGCATTATCCGGAAAAAAGTTTTTAAACTCTCCGTACAGCTGAGCCGCCAGGGTTTTGTTATGACTCAAAATCAGCGTCGGGCGCTGTTCTTTCTGGATGATATTAGCCATCGTGAATGTCTTGCCTGATCCCGTGACGCCGAGCAGTGTCTGATCATGCAAACCATCCTCAACGCCCTTGGTCAATTGGGCAATCGCCGCTGGCTGGTCGCCCAGCGGCTTAAAATCGGCTTTAAGTTGAAACTTGCTCACCTATCTATTATAACAAGTCGCGGCCGCGTAGCCGCTAGAAGTTACCTTCGCCACCCACGCCGTTGGAGCAATACGGCGCTTTTAAGGCATCGGGGAAGCCAGCATTCGTGAGAAATTGACAGTTAACACTCGTGGGAACATTAACAACCAGTGCCCAGTTCCCGCCGCTATATTTGAGGAATTCGGTACTTAGTTGCGTACCATTGGTAAGCGTGCAATTGACGTTAGAGATAGCGTAGTTGCCCTCTAGCTTGTAATTATCTGTCTCGACGGTCTGTTGGGACTTATTAGCAAACATGGCATTAACTGCCGCTCCTTCATTCGAACTACACGTCTTAATCAGATAAACTTGGAGATTAGCGTCGCTCGCGGGGACAACCGTCGTTGAGCTCTTGGAACTTGCTGACTTTTTAGGGGTGCTCTGGGCAACTTTGGAGGCAACCGAATACGTTTTGTTGGTTTGACTTTGAGCATGATAGACGTAGTAGCCCACAAACGCCACGAGAGCTACAGCAATGATTACGAGCAAACCCTCGACGAGCGAAAAGCCTTTTTGGTCCATTTTTTTGGTCATACGGAGTGCATCCTGCTTATGTTTATCTATTGGTATAGATTGTGGTACTTGGCATGTTCCTTGTCAAGGTGATGGGTGAGGTCCTTGATCAAATCTTCAGGTGATTCATTAAAGGTAACCATGGCCCCTGTTCGCAGTGGGTGCGCCAGACTCATGAGGGTTTGAATTTGCTCACTGATGCCGCCTGCTCCCTGCAAAAAGCCAATTGGCGTATCTGTTTCTAGAGCGATCGTGAATTCATGCAAGGTGCCCAAACGGCCGCCAATGCTGACCACTGCATCACTGGAGGTAATGAGCAGCGTGTCACGACCGACATAATGCAGGCCGGTATAAACAATCGTATCGTAGGCAGCCGTTGGCAGGCGGTATTTCATAACATGCTCGACTTTGGAGGATGCGGGACTAATGCCCACGCTCATGAGTCCGCCAGCCTTTTTGTAGGCTTCAGCCGCGTAGTTGGGCAGGCCGATGGTAGCGCCCGTCAGCAGTGAGTGACCAGCTTTCGCAATCGCTATGCCGAGCTCAGCGGCAAGCAGCTTGCCTTCCTCGACACTGTCACCCTTGGCCGCTCCCGATACGCAGATTTGATACATAGCCCCCCTTATTTCCTTTACGCCAGCGCCGTTTCGGTCGCCAGACGTGGTTGTAATTCATTTAAAATTGTCTGCTCGACGGTTTCTGGTCGCAGATATCGCAGCAGCAACTCGTGCCACATCGATTGCTGAAAATACTTGACCATCCGATTTTCAAACGGCAAGTTATTGCAGTAATTAAGCGCCGCGTCGATGACATTCAGCGATACCGGCTGCTTATCGTGCAGCAGGCCGACATGCGCCCCGTCGCGCCAAAAGGCAAAGCTAGGTTCGATGGCGCTTAGCGTTTCCTCGATGGGATGCCAGACCATGTCTTCCAGCTGCAGATGCGGTTCAAAAACATGCTCGTGTGCTTCTTGCTTGAGCCGCGCGTAGTAGCGCTGCACCAGATGCCAGGGCACCGCCCGATCGAGCAGCTGCGAGCTGAGCCGTGGCTCCTCTGTCGCCACTGTCCGCACGATGCTTCCAAAATCCGGTCGTACCTGACACAACTTCAGGAAGGTGCTGGCAGCCCGAATCTCGTTCAGTTCGTGCAGCGCCAGACTGAGACTCACGGTAGTCGTACCAGCTGGCACCGTGGCCGGCAATGGCAGGAACACCAGCGCTCCCAATTCCTTAAAACTCAGTAGATTATGCTTCTTCTGGTCCACCACAGTGGCCGCCAACTGCCGCCAGCGCAGTGACTCTGGCTGGACTATGATGATGCTTCGATCCTCGAAATCACTGGACTTCAACCGCTTGTAGTGATCGAGTAGCCGCTGCTGCCACTGAACGCCTTCGCTCAGCCAGGCTGCTGCCAACACCGAGACCGGTGATTCATGCTTCAGGAACGAATCCAGCGAGCGATAGCCTAGCTCCTTCATGGCTTTCCTGGGCGGCGCTTTTTTGAGAATGACTTTGAGCGCGCTGGCCTTCAGCGCAAAACAGCGCTTGGAATCGGGCAGTTCCTTGAGCACATGTATCATGCCTGCCGTCACCTCAGCTTCGGCGGAAATATGCGTTGCAGCCCGCGTACGCAGCGTTCTGGTAAGGCGAGCATCATCTTCCTTGATACGCTGCTGCAGGACATGATATAGCTCTTCGGCCGTCGTATCGCGTGGATCTAGCCCAAGTAGCCGCATTTTACTTTGAGCCGCCTGATTTACTTCGCTGGAAAAGCGAATATCGGCGCTCGGATGGCCAGTTGCTGCCTCAAGACGGTGTAAGCCCTGCCGAAAATACGGCTCGGAAGCCTGCAAAGCCTCAGATAAAAACCGCGTCATATCTGCCTCTTACCCCTGTTATTTTTGTGTTCCTTGTCGTGCCGAAGCATGTATACTCCTCGTATGCTCTCAGATTACCATAAGCGGCGCATTAGCGATAGATGGCTAGCCGGATAATACTAGCCGCCATCTCCGTTAACTCATGCGCGTAGGCTTGTACCCGTCAGGTGAATTGCGCAGGAGCTCTTCGAGCGCTTTCTCGGTGAGCAGACCTGCCTGCGCTCCGACCTTTTGCACCACACTCATAGAGTTGATTGGCGCCCATTGCAGCGCTCCCTCGATAGTATTACCCTTCATAAGCGCTGCCACAAAGGTTGAAGCAAAGGAGTCGCCAGCGCCGGTGCGGTCAATCGGCGGAGCCGGATCAGGATACAGCGGCATCTGGAAGCGATTTTCGCCGTCTGAGGCGTAGGCACCGTTCGGGCCATCAGTTACTACGACGATTTTAGGTCCGAGCTCGTGCAAATGATTAATAAGATCGTGTACGTCATCGTGATTACCACCGCCGACCATGGCAGCTTCTTCGCGGTTCAAAATCAGGACTTCACTCCGGCGATAGATACGCTTCAGTCGTTCGGTGCCGGCCGCCATCTGGAAAGTGCCAGGCTGGAAAGCCATCTTGACAGCTGGGTTTTCTTCGAGCCAATCGGCCACCTGGTCGTGATACTCGATAGCATGTTCGCTAATCGAGCTGAAATATACCCATTTTGGTATCTCGGCAGGTCGCAGATGCGGCCAGTGATAATCGTACTCTTCATGTCTAATGAGAATGGTACGTTCGTCTTTGTACCACAAAACGTAGTGATAATTGCTCTTTTTGCCAGGATTGATGCGCACAAAGCGGCTATCGACATGGTTTTTGTCCAGCGCCTTAATCATGTCACGCCCATGCGAATCAGCGCCAACATTCGTCACAAATGCGCTGTTCAGACCCAGTCGAGCAAAAGCCACCGCCGCATTGCTGGCGTTACCCACGGCTTCAATCACTTCGGCGTGATCAAACGGTATCTTGGTGCCGAACGGCAGGGCCAGCCATTTACCCTGATCATTTTCGTACGTGACGGCCTGATCCTCGAGGAGCTTGATAAAGGCATCTGTTACGATATCGCCGATACTAATCACATCTGGTTGTTCTGCCACCGTTCCCACCTCATGTTCTGTATATTGCTTATGCTACTAAGTTTACCACGACCTATGCTCTAGGCAAGCTACGCAGCTCGCAGACTTTTGCGAATCCTGGCAATGGCAATATCTTGATGGTCGTTCCTTTGGAGCTCAGATTGCTGGACAGCGTCAATGCGATCAACGGTCTCTTTGACACCCCTTATCTCAACAATCACATCATCTAACCTTGTATGAACTTCAGCAAAAGCAGCGGCAGTTTGACGCTTGGCATCTTCAATGGCATCTTCGACAATTTCCGTAACCACCTCCACAACTATTGTTCGAATCGACTGTAAATCTTGTTTGGTTAAGCTCATAAACTTAGTATACGGCTCACTTTTTGTGTCTGCAAAAAGTTTAAGAATTATTTAAGATTTGGACTCAAATGGCTTTACCAGCCGAGTTAAAATCGACCAGTTTACTTTCGACGACAGCCTGGACGGCTGGAACGACTTCTTTGGCAACAAGCTTGGCCACCGAGTATTCATTGGGATTATCAGCCAGGACTTTTTCGAGCGTAGTGCGATAGGCGTAGCGCATATCACTATTAATATTGATCTTGGTGACGCCGATTTTGACGGCATCACGGAAGTAATGGCCTGGCGTGCCACTGCCACCGTGCAGCGAAATGTTTATATCAAGCGCGTCGCGAATCTGTTGTAGCAAGTGCAGGTCCAGCTTCTTGGGCACCGGATACTTGCCATGCAGATTGCCAATGGCCGCCGCGTAGGTATCAATGCCCGTGGCATGGACGAACGCTTGGGCGCCCTCGGCGGTACTGAAAGTTTTTTTGATCTCCTCATAATCGATTTTTTGGGTGAATACGCTGGAGCTACCACCAAAGTAATGCGGCTCGCTTTCCACGAGCGCGCCGGTGAGCTTCGCGTAATCGACAATTTCGTGTGTCGCAGCAATAATTTCCTCGTCCGAGGCATCATGATTGGCCTGCGAAGCATCAATATGGATGAACTCAAAGCCAGCTTCAATACCTTTTTTGGCAGCTTCCACACTGGGGCTGTGATCCAAATTAATATAGATTTCGACACCATATTCATATTTGAAGTTGTCCACGAGATCACGGACATTATCCAGCCCAATGTCATCTACTTCGCCCTGGCTGACTTCCACCAGAACAGGGGCTTTTTGAGCGGCCGCGGCTTGTACAACGGCCCGCAAAGTCGCCTGATCATCGAGGTTAAAAGCACCGAACGCCCAATGCTCAGCCCGAGCCTGGGCCATACGATGTCGAGCTTGGGTGCAGTTGAGACGTATTTGTTGAAGTGTGAGAGGCATACCGTCAGTATAGCCGCTTATGGTTACACCGCCAAGCCGACATGCGCGCGTGATATTACTCACATTTAATTATTATTTAATAAGTTAAAATATGATTAAATGACCAACGCAAATATAGTGATGATCGAGGACGACGAGCTCACCCGTTGCATGATGCGGCTACAGATGGTGGGAGCTGGTCATATTGTCACCGGTGAGGCGGCAACCCGCGAAGATGCTCTATCATTAATCAACGAGGTCGCACTGGGCAGGATTGCCTGCGATATTATCACGCTAGACGGCAACCTGGGTGAGCCAGATAAAGATTGTGCCGACGCCCTAGCAATCGCAACTCAGGCTCGAGCTCAGCACGTCAGTGCCGTCATAATTGGCATGTCCAGCTACAGTCTGACTGAACGGGGCGTCCCGGTTGATCTTGATTTGACTAAATCGCACATCGGCCAATTAGCTGCCACAGTCAACGAGCTTGTTTTGCCGAACCTTTCCCGCGCCGCCTAACGTTTCTTATCAAGCACCGCATGAGCAGCCAAACGAATATGTTTGGCATCGAGCCCAAAATGCGTCAGTAGCTCATCTGGCGAGCCTGATTCACCAAATCTATCGTACATGCCAACGCGCTTCATCGGTGCTGGGTACTCTTCTGCCAATAATTCGGCTATCGCTCCACCCAATCCACCGATGATCTGACCCTCTTCGGCCGTCACAACAGCGCCGGTTTTTCGCACGCTTTTAAGTATTGTCTCAGCATCAAGCGGTTTAATAGTGGGTACATGAATGACTTCAGCTTCGATTCCATCCTTGAACAGCAGCTCGGCGGCCAGCAGCGCCTGGTAGGTCATGGTGCCGGTAGCGATCAGCGAAATATCGGCGCCCTTTTCAAAGACATAGGCCCTCCCGATCTCGAAGGGTGTATCGGCGGTCGTGATAACGGGCGTTGCTTCGCGGGCTAACCGTAGATAGTTAGGCCGCTTATCTTTGGCCATAGCCAGCGTCGCCTTTTCAGCTTCAACAGAATCACAGGGCGCAATCACCACCATGTTCGGCAACACCCGCATCAGCGCAATGTCTTCTAGCATTTGATGGGTAGCACCATCCGGCCCCACGCTAACTCCCGCATGCGATCCCACGACCTTAACCGGCCGGTTATTGAGACAGATCGTGGTTCTGATTTGCTCCCAGTTACGCCCAGGGCTAAAGGCCGCATACGACGATACAAATGGGATCTTACCCATGGCCGCCATACCCGCTCCCACGGTTACCAAGTTCTGCTCAGCCACACCAATTTCAATAAATCGATCTGGAAACTCCGCTTTGAATAAGTTCATCTGCGTGGAATCAGTCAGATCGGCGCAGGCGGCAACGACTTGTACGTCTAATTTACCGGCGGCTAGGAGGCCGCGGCCGAAACCTTTACGGATCGGCTCGGCCTCCAGCTTGCCATTCAAATCCACGAGATGCATGTCACTCATGTTCGCTCCGGATTTTACCGCCCAGAGTACGCAGCTCATGCAGTGCTTTAACGGCTTGCTCGTGATTGGGCGGCGAGCCGTGCCAGTGGAAATCATTTTCCATAAAGTCCACGCCTTTGCCAGGAATGGTGTGGGCGATAATCATGACTGGCTGCTCCTGTATGGCGCGGCCCATGGCGCAGGCATCAATGACTGCTTCGACGTCATTGCCGTTGATCTCAAGCACATGCCAGCCAAAGGCCTGCCATTTGGCTTTGAGATCACCGAGTGGCATTACAGTTTCAGTAGGGCCATCGATCTGGATGTTGTTGCGGTCGGTGATGGCGATGATATTATTCAGCTTGTATTTTCCGGCTAGCATGGCGGCCTCCCAGACATTGCCTTCGTCTTGTTCGCCGTCGCCCATCACCACATAGACCCAGCGGTGCTGCTGTTTGTCCATACGCAGGGCGAGAGCCATGCCACAGGCCTGGCTGAGGCCAGAGCCCAGTGGGCCGCTAGTGGTTTCGAGGCCTGGCAGTTTCGTACGCTCAGGGTGTCCCTGCAGCCGCGAACCGAGCTGGCGTAAAGTCATCAATTCTTTGCGATCAAAATAACCGGCCCTAGCCATGGCCGCATATTGCACCGGCACACAATGTCCATTACTCAGTAAAAAGAGATCGCGTTCATTCCAATCAGGTTTCTTGGGATCGTATTTGAGAATGTCAAAATACAGCGCCGCGAAAATGTCAGCCAGCCCAAGCGGCCCTGCGCTGTGCCCACTACCAGCATGTTCGAGCATCTTAATGATATCCTCACGAATGTCATTGGCGATTTTGTCGAGCTGTTCAATGGGTAGCTTCTGTAACATCTTGCTAGTGATTATAGGCTACCGGCAGATATAGCGCAAAATTGCCTTACATCTGTTATTTGACATCCGTGATACAATATATCTAAATATGATACGAATCCCTGCGGCCGAATCATTTTGCCGACAAAACTGTCCCTACTTTGGCGATCAGCTTTTCTTGGCTGAGGCTAACGCCAATAACAAGCTGCCCAAACAGATGTGTCCGCGGATTGCAGCCGTAGCCGTTAGAGGCTTCGCTCAAAATATGGTCCAGCCACAGCCCGACGCCGAAAGTGAGGCAGCCCTTCCTAACGATAGTAGACGTGATGAATTTATAGCCCTTGCCGAAAAGAGCGCCGAACGCTACGACCTGAAGGCTAGCCGCTGCGCCAAGAATATCATTCGGAGGGGCACCGATACCATAGACTTTGACACGGCCCGAAGTGTTACCGACGGCGAAGTACTTGATCTATTTAGCGCTATCGGTACTAGCTCGACCGTCGAGTAATCGATACCGCATAAGGGGGTCGTCGGCTTTCTGGATGAAGCCGCCGACATTCAAGACGTCTACACCGCCCTCAACAAGCTGTTTGGCGTTCTGGTCGTTGATGCCGCCATCCCAGCCGATTTCCGCATCTGGGTGGTGCTCACGGATTTTACGGACTTTATCGAGCAGACCCAGATCGGCCTCACCGCCGTGATGGCCCAGATTGCCGCTAAAAACTAGTACGTGATCAAAGCTGTGCATGATCTGATAGGCATACTCAATTGGTGTGTCTCGCAAGATCGCCAGCCCTGTTTTGATACCGGCAGCATGCAGCTTGGCGGCAAAATCCATATGATGGACCTCGGCTTCGTTATGAATAATAACCAGGTTGGGCTTAAGTCGGATGAGCTGCTCCAAGTAGTCCATGGGGCGCTGGTACATCAGATGGATGTCAGCCGTGAGCTCGTGAGGCCACCAGATAGCCTCCAGGGGTGGCGATTTGGTCGGCGCAAACTCGCCGTCCATCAGATCGATATGCACTCGTGTGGCGAAGGGCTCAATGCGCTCCATCTGCGCACGGTATTCGTGCGGTTCGTAGGCAGTAATGGTTGGGCAGATGGTAGCCATATTAGGTCAGTTTATCGAGTTCGTCGATGCGGCGCTTGAAGCGATCGGCACCTGCGAATGGCGTTGACAGGAAGGTAGCCATAATTGAGCCAGCCTCGTCAAGCGAGGTGTAGCGGGAAGACAGGCAAAGGACATTGCTATCGTCGTCATTGCGCGCCGCACGGGCCGTATCGCGGTTCCAGCATAGGCTGGCGCGAATGCCTTTGAAGCGATTGGCGGCCATACACATGCCTTGGCCGCTGCCACAGATTAGGATGCCGCGGGCTTCGGGATCATTGGCAGCCAGTAGTTCGTTGACGACCTTGCCAGCAAATTGCGGGAAATCATCCTCTGGAACTATGGAAAGATCCCCTTGATCAATAACTTCATGACCAGCTTTTTGCAAGGCTTGGCTGAGTTGCTGCTTGTATTCAAATCCGTTGTGGTCGGCGCCAATGAATATTTTCATAGATTACTTCTTCTGTAGTAGTTTACCCGTGTCAGCTACGACTTCAACCAGACGGTTGCTGTAGCCCCATTCGTTATCGTACCAAACCATAATTTTGGCCAGATTACCGCCCACGACTTTAGTAAGTAGCAAGTCGACAATGCCGGAATGGCTGTTACCGATGTAATCGCTACTGACGAGCGGCTCTTCGCTCACATCTAAAATGCCTTGATAAAACGGCTCTTTAGCGGCTTTCTTGAAGACTTCGTTGATTTCTTCAACACTAGTGCTGCGGCCCAATAGTACCGTAACATCGCTCAGCGAAACAACCGGAGTAGGTACGCGAATACTCAGACCGTCGAACTTATCTTTGAGCTGCGGCAGCGTCTTGGTAACGGCAATCGCGGCACCAGTAGTGGTCGGAACGATGTTTTCGGCAGCATTGCGGCCTTCGCGGAGGTCTTTGCTTGGCGCATCCTGCAAGGCCTGGCTGGCGGTGTAGCTGTGCACGGTGGTGAGCAGTGACTTTTCGACACCAAATTCACTGTCCAGGATGGCCATAACGGCACCAAGCGAGTTCGTCGTGCAACTGGCATTGCTGATAACCATGCTGGCATCGGCTAATTTATCTTCGTTGGCGCCGAGCACAATGGTATCTACGCCGTCACTCTTGCTCGGGCCAGAGATAACCACGCGCTTCGCACCAGCTTTGATGTGCAACTCGGCGTCTTCTTTCTTCGTAAATCGTCCTGTAGATTCAATGACCAGATCAACTTTAAGGTCGCCCCAAGGAAGCGCCGCTGGATCTTTTTCGGCCAAAACGACCACTTTGTGGCCTTCCACGATGACGTGCTTGTCGTCATAGGTGACATCTTTACCATAGGTACCGTAATTGCTGTCATGCTTAAGCAGGTATGCCAGGGTTTTGGTATCTGTTAAGTCATTGATGGCAACGATTTCCAAATCGCTCCGCTCAAAGGCGATTTTAAAGGCGTTCCGCCCGATTCGTCCGAAGCCATTGATTGCCAGTCGTGTTTTCATGCGCATCCTTTTTTATTTTTATACTGCTTATGCCTCTATTGTAGAAGCCTTGTAACAGATATGCAATAGGATGAGTTTACTTGTTGTTATAGCGCTCGATGGACTCAGCAATAATTGCTTTGGCCGCTTCAGCGTCGCCCCAGCCCAAAACTTTGGTAGTGCCAGGCTTTTTGAGGTCTTTGTAGTGCGTAAAATGCTCGGTGATCTGCTGCTGCCAACGTTCGCCGAGATCTGCCAAGGAGTTGATGCTATCACCAGTGTTGCGATCATCAGCCGGTACAACAACGACTTTGTGATCGGCTTCGCCGCCATCTTCAAAGTTCATAATGCCGATGATTTTGGCTTCCAGCCAAACACCGGTGGGAATGGGTTCTGCGCAAACCACCAGAGTGTCGAGTTCGTCACCATCTTCGTCCAAGGTCTGGGGAATGAAGCCGTAGTTGACGGGCTTGGCAAAAATCGCCGGCTCAACGCGGTCGATCATGAAAG
>JAQGHB010000022.1 GCA_028289045.1 Candidatus Saccharimonadota bacterium | reverse complement strand
GAGAGGTTTGAAGGCCGACTGATCGGGCGCATGGCTCTCGTGGGGGCCCAGAAACACGGGTATAAATTATCGCCGTATGTTCTGGAGTCGGTACCTGAGCTCAACGACGCTGCCAAGGTGTACGTTAATGTAGACTTGCAGCTTTTGTACGCTCAATATTGGGTACCTGTATATGCGGAGGGTATAGAGAGCGGCTTACAAGATCGATTGAGCCCTCGTAGAGGCTCTCGGCCAATACTACATATTATCAGTGACCAACCTCAACTTCAGGTCGGAGAGACTGTCCCTCCCGAAGATAACGGCGCTAGTGATTTAGGGTACAGCTTGTGGGACTCTCCACACACGGAGAGCAAGACTGCAACAAATTTTAGCGGGCCATGTGTACATGTGGAGGCAGGTTTTCTGCATATTGCCTCCAGCGAACAGCGTGCAGTTTACAGGGTTAATCCGCTCAGTGAGCGCGGCGATCCTGATCCAAATATCCAATTATCGATTACATATCCCGACGGTACTTTTTAAAGAGTGCCCAGAATAGACTGCGCAATTTGGGCTTGGCCGGCGGCGGTCGGGTGAAGCGGAGCAGGGTCGTTTAAGCCTTGTGTCCATGGATCGCTGGAGCAGAGTCCGTGGCCGGTGAAGTCTGCCGAGGCATATTTTACAAATGAATAGCGCGCAGCTGTATCTCGAATAGTCTTATTGAGCGCATCGCGCTGAGTGTTGAGCCAATTTATCTCATCGGCTGTGACATTGCTTTGGCGGCCAGAACAATAGTTGGAGACGGGATTGTAGTAGCCTGTGATAATGACCGTTGGCGGGTGTCCGTTGCTGCGATTGGCAATATCCTGGAACGCGTAGTCAAGCTTCGCGCCGGCTACCAGCGTATAACCGCGCGCGACTGTGCTATTTATAGTTGTCGCGCAGTTGAAAGAGTAGCAGAGGCGCAGAAAATCTGTCCAGTGAACATCGTTGGCGCCGGCTGTTATAGTGATCAACTGAGGCGTACCGTTGGCGTAAGCGGCATCCAGCTGTGGCTGCAGATTTGGCCCCGAAACCCCTTGGTTCGTGACTAAATCGCCTATCGTCGCCCCACTGCAGGCAACATGTATGAGGCGAAGTTGTCGTTGTTGAGCGACCATGTATGGATAGGCTTGTGACGAGCGGCCACACTGCGTGTCTTGCGCAGTCGCATTGGCGACAGGTGGAAGCCCTAGCCCAGCTGCCACCGAATCACCGAGTGCGGCATAGGTTCCGCCGCTGCCATTATTGGACGGGGTTGTTGTGGTTTGTGATGGCATGGGCGTTGTTGCCGCAGGAGCTTGGGTTCCTCCAGTAACCGCATCGACACCACGGTTAATATTGGAAATTATCGAGTTTTGGGCGCTGACCGTACTCGTGAATATACCGCCTACGAATGATAGCCCCAACATAATCACCACTATTTGCTTCTTCATGCGTTCCCCCTGTGCGCTTGACACTATATCTTGCCTCTATTTTGCAGGCAGTAAAAAAGTTCGCAGTTGGCGCAGCCGAGCTGTGAGTTATTTAATAGAACCGCCTGCGCGGAATGCGCATGCTAGGAGTAAGTATTATTCATAGAAGGAGGACCAATGCCAGATACAGCCAAGCCCGATCAATACAGTATGCAAGACCCAACCAAGCAATATCCACGGCCCAAGTTTCCAAGGCAACCGCAAGACGCGCCAGGCCTTGCTAAAGATATGGACCCTCAGCCTGATCACGGCGAAGCATCATATCGCGGTTCGGGCCGTTTGCAGGGCCGTAAAGCGATTGTAACTGGCGCCGATTCAGGTATTGGTAGGGCTGCGGCGATTGCCTTTGCCCGTGAGGGTGCGGACGTCGTCATGGCCTACTTGGCAGAAGAGGAAGAGGATGCCAAAGAGGTCGTGGAGCTTATCAAAAAAGAGGGCCGCAAAGTAGCCACTTTTACAGGAGATGTCGGTGATGAAAAAACCTGTGAAAGCCTAATTGCTTTCGGACTAGAGCAGCTTGGCGGGCTCGATATCCTCGCCAACATCGCCGGTAAACAAGTGGCTGTCGAAAGTATTGCCGACGTTTCAACCGAGCAGTTCGACCAAACATTCCGGACTAATGTCTACGGCATGTTTTGGCTATGTAAAGCCGCGCTGCCACATATGCCGGCCGGAGCTACCATTATTAATACATCTTCAATTCAGGCCTATAGCCCTTCGGCGCATTTGCTCGACTATGCCTCGACGAAAGCCGCAATCACGGCCTTTACCAAAGCCCTCGCTAAACAGTTGGCGCCCAAAGGCATTCGCGTCAACGCCGTAGCGCCTGGTCCGATCTGGACGCCGTTACAGCCAAGCGGTGGGCAGCCGCAGGAAGCAATCCCAGAGTTTGGTACACAGTCGCCGTTCGGACGCCCAGGCCAGCCCGCCGAAGTGGCTCCGGCTTACGTCTTTCTGGCGTCGCAAGAGTCGAGCTACGTTACTGGCGAAACGTATGGAGTCACTGGCGGGAATCCACTACCGTAACAGATGAGTAATTACATAGTTAACAAGTTAAGTATTAAGGAGAACATCATGAATAAGTACGGTCCCAAAGCCCAAAAAGAAGTCGAAAAAACCATGGAAGAATTTAAGGAGGGTAAGCTAAAATCTGGTCGGTCCGGCCAGAAAGTTACTGACCGCAAACAAGCCGTCGCTATCGGTTTGTCTCAGGCGCGTAAAAAAGGCGCCAAGGTACCCAAGCAAAAATAGCCTTCCGATGCTATGATGAGCAGATGAATAAAGCCGCGCAACCAGATATATTTAGCGATCAGCTCGAAGCCTGGCTCAAAGGCAAGCAGCCCAAGTCCTTCGACAGTCTGATCAACTTATTCAAGGATAAAAGTTTTGCGGTCATATTCTTGGTGCTTATGATCTTGCCGGCCTTGCCATTACCAACTGGCGGTATCACTCACATCTTTGAAATCATCGTCATGTTGCTATGCTTGGAAATGATTGCCGGCTTCAAGACTATTTGGCTGCCAAAACGATGGCGTAGCCTAAAGCTTGGCAAGTTCCTGGAAGGCAAAGCTATTCCACTGCTTCTCAAGCGAGTGCGTCAGGTAGAGAAACGGTCCAGCCCACGTTGGCGCGGATTCTTCACTTTGCCTCTGGCTCAGCGCTTTCTTGCCCTTCTCATTTTTGGACTGACCTTAACTGCTTTTCTGTCGCCGCCCTTTTCAGGCCTCGATACGCTACCCTCGCTGGGCGTTGTGCTGATTAGCCTGGCGATTATTCTCGATGATTTTATTTTACTGCTTGCGGGTACCGTCGTGGGCGCATTGGGTGTTTTTCTGGTCGTAGGCCTGAGTGGGGTTATTATAAAGTTCAGTCACCGCTTGTTCTAGCGCAGCACTGCGCCTTGGGTGGCGCCATGATTGGTGGCTGCGTCGTAGGCATCGTTTGCGCTGTTCAGAGCGGCTATATTACTGCTAACTCTGCCGGCGGCAACTTCCAAAATCCTGCCACAGTCAGTCGCGGGAATACTCTGCAAATCAGATAAAATAGTTGCCGCGGCCGCCTGATCAAGACTCACATGGCCAGCTTCATGAGCCGCTAGGTTATGTATAAATGTCTGCCAGCTGCCACTCAGCCCTGCAGCCGCACCGGCACTCGGTTGCCACGATGGAAAGATTTCGGCTATGGTGATACCAACGCTGGCGTTCGTCACGGTGCATACACCGTCGCCTTTGTCCTGGTATCGGAAATTCCAATTAAGTGCATAGTCGGTACTGGCTGCGAAACGATCACTGCCATTGTCAGATACTGGTGTGCAAACAGCCATCTGCGTCGAAATTTGGCTCACCGTATTCCCATATACCGTGTAGATAGCATTGGGTAAAATGACTTGCTGCAGACCGGATTGATCCGGGCTCAGGTTTGGTGCTGTTGGCTGAGGCGTCTTGGCGCCAGGCGTGCAATTTGGGACGATGCTGGCTCCACCGCTACTAGAGCTCGTAAAAGTCAGCGCCGGAGAGGTCTTGGTAGGTGAGGAGGTGCGCTGGGCGCTCTTGCCAATACGAGCCAAAGAACTAGCTGCTACCGGCTCTGGGTATGTGAGGAGATATCCACTAGCCAAACTAGTGAGGGCAATCAGTAGTATGGAGCCTTTTATAAGGGTCCAAGTCGAACGGCGACGTGCAATAGTGTTAAATGTTCGCATAAAATTCTCTCAAACCCCCTAAAATCAATAAGGGAGACATATTATAACAAATAATACCAAATAAAGCAAGTATATTGTAACTCTTACCCACGGTGCGCACCAGAAAAGAGAATATTGTTACAGACAGGTTCTGATTGTTGCCGTATAGTACCCCATAACAGAGAGACAGAACCACAGATTGGTCAGGAAGGCAGTCAGGAGGTCTGCATGGTTGCCATAAGGTCAGCAGCAATAATTCCGAGGCAAGCGGTCAGTGAACTATGGTGGCTGCTTATGGTTGAGGCTATTCTGGCAATTTTCTTTGGTATTGTGGCCATATTTTGGCCGGCGCTGACATTGCTAACACTGGTCTATCTATTTAGTGCTTTCGTGCTTGGTTGGGGTCTGCTTGAGATACTAACTGGCGTAATGAGTATTCGACGACGTGATACATGGTGGCTGACACTGTTATTCGGTCTCATCGCATTGGGAGTAGGTATTTTTCTGGTGCGGCATCCGGCAGTATCTTTCGCAACCTTTATCTTGGTAATTGGGCTGACACTGATTGCTCGCGGACTCTTTGATATTGTCAGCATTTTTCTCGATAAACTATCGTTCGCGCACAGGGCAATCAGGGGAATCCTAGGAATTGCAGCAATTGCAGCTGGCATTATTATTCTGTTGCAACCAGTGGCTGGCGGCGTAGCTTTCGTGTGGGTACTCGGCCTGTACGCTCTGATTTTTGGACCGCTGACACTTGTGCTCGCGCTGGAATCTAGAAATGATTTTCTTGGACTAACTGAAGCGGCTGGAGGGGAGAGAAAAGAAAAAGAATAGGGGGTGAATTATGGCAAATGGTTTATGTGATATCGACGGCGAGCGTCCTGCTACGCATCGAGTCAGGGTTAAGCAAAATGGCCGCGAAATGACGCTTGAGCTGTGCGATACTCATTACGAACAACTAATGCGTCGACAGTCCCGAACCTCGCCGTTTGAATCGCTGTTTTCGGGTTTTGGCTCTGATCCATTTGCCTCAATGTCCAATGATTTTCCCGGCTTTTCTTCCGAGCTTGGCACGCCTTTGCCGCGCGATAGAGAGGCCACTGATATCAGTGAGTATCTATCGGAACATGCCAAAGAGATTATTCAGCAGGCTGCCGAAACAGCGGTCAATTTTGGGCGACGGGAAGTCGACACCGAACACCTACTCTACGCCCTCATGGATAGCGACGTGGTCCAGCAAATACTGAAACAGTTTCAGCTAAAAACCGATGACCTAAAGCATTATATCGAAACTCACGCTCCGCGCGACGAACACGCCAAGCCAGAAAGTGAAACAATCGAGATAACTGTTTCGCCGCGGGTAAAGCAGGTACTTGCTTTGGCGTTCCAGACATCGCGTGAACTCGGGCATAGTTATGTCGGGCCGGAACATTTGCTCATCGGGCTTGTTCAGGAAGATGAAGGTTTTGCTGGTGAAGTACTGCGCACCTACGGTTTGACACCGGAAGCACTGCGTCAAAAAACCGTCAAAGTTGTGGGCAAAGGTGCGCAGGAAGGCCGAGTGGAAGGCTCGTCAACAACGCCGCAACTCGATAAGTATTCGCGTGATCTCAGTGAGCTAGCGCGGCAGGCCAAGCTTGATCCGGTTATTGGTCGGGCCCAAGAAATTGAGACTACCATCGAAATCCTCGCTCGTCGCACCAAGAATAACCCAGTGCTGATTGGAGAGCCTGGTGTGGGCAAGACGGCTATCGTGGAAGGGCTCGCGCAGCGCATACAGAGCGGCCAAGTGCCGCGCGTACTCCAGGATAAGCGAGTGGTAGAAGTAAATCTGAATTCCATGATTGCCGGCTCGAAGTACCGTGGCGAGTTCGAAGAACGCCTGAAGGTAGTGCTCGACGAGATCACTGCCCATAAAGATGAATTGATCATTTTCATAGATGAAGTCCATACGGTGGTAGGTGCCGGACAGGGCGGTGGCGAAGGCGGCGTGGATGTAGCGAATGTCATGAAGCCGGCGCTGTCACGCGGCGAACTGCATCTGATTGGCGCCACGACACTTAATGAGTATCAGAAATATATAGAGAAAGATGCGGCGCTGGAGCGACGCTTCCAGCCGGTGCTGGTTCACGAACCAACTGTCGAGCAGACCATCGAGATTTTACGCGGTCTGCGGGATACCTATGAAGCCCATCACAAGGTAAAAATTACTGATGAGGCGATTGTGGCGGCTGCTGAACTATCCGACCGCTATGTTACGAGCCGCTTCCTGCCGGACAAGGCCATTGATTTAATCGACCAAGCGGCCTCACGCGTGCGAATCGGAGCTGATACCTACACGCAGGAAATGTCCGAGCTGGAGAGTGAAATCAACCGAGAAAGCCGCGAGCGCGAATCGGCAATTAATCACAAACACATGGACCAGGCGAAGCGACTCGAAAGAAAACTTCAAGATCTTAACAGCGATAAAGAAGAATTAAGCCGACGCTGGCAGGCCCAGCGCGGCGTGACATCCGAGCAGGTGCTTGTCGAACATGTCGCCCAAGTTGTTTCGCGTATTACCGGCATCCCTGTTCAGGAATTAACCGAAGAAGAGAAGTCTAAATTGTTGCAGCTGGAAGCTCGTCTGCACGAACGGGTCATTGGCCAGGATGAGGCGATCACGGCCGTGGCCGATGCTATCCGGATGTCCCGTGCGGGGCTCAATGAAAGCACGCGGCCCATTGCTAATCTACTATTCCTGGGACCCACGGGAGTTGGTAAAACCGAACTTGCCAAGGCATTGGCGTGGCTGGTCTTCGGCGATGATGAGGCCCTGATCCGGATTGATATGAGCGAATACATGGAGCGCCACACCGTCTCGCGTCTGATTGGAGCGCCTCCTGGCTATGTGGGCTATGACGAGGGCGGCCAGCTCACCGAGCGTGTCCGCCGCAAGCCATACAGCGTGGTGTTGCTCGACGAAATCGAGAAAGCTCATCCCGATGTACATAATATCTTGCTGCAAGTCTTTGATGATGGCCGGCTCACCGACGGCAAGGGCCGAATTATCGACTTTACCAATACGATTATTATTGCCACATCGAACCTTGGAGCGGAGGTAATCCAGGAAAATCTTACGGCCAAAACCAAGGACAAGAAATCGGCCCAACAGCTCAAAGACACCTTACAGGATATGCTGCGGGTTCACTTCCGGCCCGAATTTCTTAACCGAATCGACGAAGTGATCGTTTTCGAAGCTCTGTCCAAAGAGCAGATCAAAGCCATCGTCGGGCTTCAGCTGGAGCGCGTCAGGCGTACGGCGCGGGGCCAGGGCGTGGAGCTGACGTTCGAGCAGTCAATTATCGACTATCTGGCGGACGTGGGCTATAAACCCGAGTATGGTGCTCGGGAATTACGCCGTCAGATAAAAAGCGAGATCGAGAACCGCTTGGCTCGCCAACTACTCGAAGGTGCAATTTCCGAGGGCAGCCAGGTTACCGTGACATACGATAGTAAGAAAGGCGTGCAGTTCAAGCAGGCGGCTAAGCCTCGGCAAAAAGCTGCAGCCTAGCGCTTGTAGACATACGAAAAGCCGCTTTCGTCATGAAAGCGGCTTGAGGGTATTCGGCCTACGTAGGCAGGCGAACAGAAAGAAAGCTAGCCGGCGCATACCTCCTGCGCGCGGTTATTGATTTGCATTGCCTGCCCGATAGATTTAGGACTTTTCAATGATTACCCCCTTTCTGTTTGAAATGCTAATACTTATATTGTACAAGCCATATGGAGCTCGTCAAGTACTACAAATGTGAGCTATCTTACTACTCTTTTATTGGCTGGCTGATAAGATAAAAATGTGTAATTTAAGGAGGATCCGATGCCACCAGATGAGCCAAACGAAGAAGAACGATTGGAAGAATTACCAGAAGACGGTGACACGCCGTTTACGCCTGCGGGCGCGTCCCGCGATGATGGTTCGGAGCCGGATGATCGGCGTCAGGTGACAGCCTCTCAAATGGATGATACGCGTCCAGATCTGGACACCGATGTCGAGCTCGAGGAGATCTACGATCAAGGCCAGCCCGAGATAGGTACTAATTTGGGTAGCAGCGTTGCTAACTATGATCCAGAAAAGGATAAGAGGCAGAAGCCCTAAATTACCCTTGTGGACTCAGTGCAACTCTGGTATACTGCCAGGGCTAGAAAAGCTGTTAATAACATCTAAGTAATTATGTATAATTATTATGTTAGGTTCTAGAGTTAATTAAATAATAATAAGTACGTGTTATGAGGAGCAGCTAACTGGTTTGCCAGTTACCTCGGACGCAGGAGTGTAACAATATATGGCAACCAAACTATTTGTCGGTTCCCTCGCATGGGCAACTAACGATGACAGCTTGAAGGATTTCTTCTCGCAGGCAGGTACAGTAGTATCAGCTAGTGTCATCATCGATCGCGACACCAATCGCAGCAAGGGCTTCGGCTTTGTTGAGATGTCCAGCGACGACGAAGCTAAGGCAGCTGTTGATCAGCTCAATGGCAAAGACCTCGACGGTCGCGCTATTGTCGTTTCCGAGGCTCGTCCTCGCGAAGAGCGACCCCGCGGTGGCGGTGGTGGTGGCGGCTACAACGGTGGCGGCGGCAACGACCGCAACCGTTACTAATTCATTTTAGTAACACACCCTAAAACAGGCTCTCTTAGAAATAAGGAGCCTGTTTTTTGTATATTGCTTGACCGGCGCAGGTGACGTCGTTAGGCTAGAGGCATGGCATCACTCAAAAAAGCAAAAGAAGTTGTATCGGCCAAGCTGCCGTTTTCGTTTCGACCCGATAAGGAATTACATCCGGAAGATGTCCGTTTGGCGCGTGATTATGTGGCGGCGTACTGGTCTAAAGTGCAGCGCTTTCACCCTAAAGATGACGAAAGTCTGCTGGGCGTCCCAAAGCCCTATTTGGTGCCCTCGTACCGTGAGAAAACAGGCTTTGATTATAACGAGCTCTACTACTGGGACAGCTACTTTATGGTGCAGGGCATGCTCGACGAAGATCACAAGGAGCTGGTCAACGGCATCCTGGAAGATTTGATGGCGCTGTTTGAGCGTTTCAAAGTTATTCCCAACGCTTCACGCACCTATCTAACCGGTCGCTCGCAGCCGCCCTTCCTGACCACCTTTATCTTCGATGTTTACCAGGCGTATAATCCAGGCGACAAGTGGCTGAAAGAGGCCATGAAACTCGCACAGCGCGAATACGAGACAGTTTGGATGGGCGTCAAAAAACCCAACGAGCGTTTGGTGTATCAGGGATTGAGCCGCTACTACGACATCAATCATTTGCATGATTTGGCCGAGGCCGAGAGCGGCTGGGATATGACACCGCGCTTCGATCGCCGAGCGTTGAATTACTTGCCGGTTGACCTCAATGCACTGTTGTACAAGTACGAAACTGATTTTGCCCGAGCCGCTCGCATTTTTGATGATACGCGCGAAGCCGCTCGCTGGGATGATGCCGCTGAAGTCCGCAAAAAGAATATGAACGAGCTGATGTGGGACCGCATCCGCGGTCTGTACTATGACTATAATTACGTGAAGAAAAAGCGCGGGAATGTCAGTAGCCTGGCCGCTTTCTTCCCGATGTGGGCCGGTATGGTCGACGACAAGCAAGCCGCGGCTCTAGTAAAAGCCCTGCGCCGTTTTGAAAATAAGGGTGGCCTCGCCACCACCGACGCCTTGCCACTCGGTCAATTTGTACTGGGCAGCATGCCAACGCAATGGGCCTATCCAAACGGCTGGGCACCGCTGCATTTTATCGTTGTTAAAGCGCTAGAGCGTTATGGCTATCACAAAGACGCCCGCCGCATTGCCATGAAATGGCTCAAGACCAATCTGACCTGGTTCAACGACGAACACGTCTTTTTGGAGAAGTACAATGTTGTTTCGCCCGACAAACCGCCACTCAAGGGCGTCTACCCATCACAAACCGGCTTCGGGTGGACCAATGCTGTCTTTGAGCGCTTCTGCCAGGACTATATCGACCGGCCCCACTAGCTTCTAGTGTGCCAAGATATAAAGTATAGTTGCGACGCGCTCCCGCACCGTCTTCTTCTGTTCTTTGGGTGCATAGATAGTGTCACCTTTTTTGTCACGCATGACTGATACACGGGCAAGCTCTGAGTTATCTAGTACTGCGGCGACATGCTCTAGTGGGACCTCTGTTTCTTGGTGAATGCCTGTGATGGTTCTGAACTGAAATTGTGGGTTATGAAGAGCGGCTCTAACTAGCTCAAATTCTTCAGGTGGTACCGTTTCGAGAGGCACTTCAGGAATAGGACGAATTTCAAAGTGCTGCATAAACGCTCCTTACATTCTGATATTGCGTACTATACAGCTATGACCCACGCGTCGCAATGATGAATTCATACATAAAAGATATGGTATAACTAAACGTACATATGGGTATCAATACAGCTCCAAACAATTGTCCGTTCTGCAATCTAACAGATAGACTCTTGAAAGAAAATTCTTCGGCTAAGGCCTTTTTGAGCAATCCGCGCAAAGCACCAGGTCATTTTCTAGTGACGTCAAAACGTCATGTCGAAAAGCCATGGGAGCTGAACGAAGCAGAGCTGAAAGATATTTTTGAGCTGATATTCTTCATCGAGAAAAAGCTTATTGGTAAACTCGGTGAGGGTGTTGATGTTCGTCAAAATTACCGGCCATTTCTGGAGCAAAGCAAACTCAAGGTAGATCATGTGCACTTTCACGTCCTGCCGCGCTACAATAAAGACTACATTTACCAGGTAGCCGAGCAGTATGAAACTGACTTGTTCACCGACCTCGATCCGGCTGAGGCGGCGGACGTTGCCAAGCTTCTCGACTAAGCGTCGAAGAGGTTCTCATTACATCGGTTAACGGGTATACTAGACGGATGAGCAATTTCTACATCACGAGTTCTATTCCCTATGTCAACGGCGAACCGCATCTCGGCCACGCCATGGAATTTGTCATGGCTGACGTGCTGGCGCGCCGCGCCCGTCAAGAGGGTGAGACGGTTATATTCAGCATAGGTACCGACGAGCATGGCGGCAAAATCGCCGAAAAAGCAGCCGAACTGAAGCTGGAACCAAAAGCTCTGGCTGACCAAATGTCACAGAAGTTCAGTGATCTGGCAAAAAACCTGCGCATCAGCAACGACCGCTTTATTCGCACCACCGACAACGGCCACGAACAACGCGCCAAGCTAATCTGGAAGGCGCTGCACAAAGATATTTACAAGGGTAAATACGTGGGCTGGTACTGCACTGGCGACGAAGCATTCTTCAGTGAGGCCGAAGTCAAAGCCAACAACGGCGTCTGCCCAAGTCATAATCGCCCTTACGAAAAAGTCGAAGAAGAAAACTACTTCTTCAAGCTCAGCGCCTATACCGAGCCAGTTCTAAAAGCCATCGAAAGCGGTGATTTCAAAATTCTGCCAGAGACCAAGCGCAATGAAATCCTCAATGTTATCAAGGGCGGCCTGGAAGACATCAGCATTAGCCGACCAAAAGAGAAAATCTCCTGGGGCATTCCGGTACCTAATGATCCAGATCATGTCATGTATGTGTGGTTCGAAGCGCTCATGAATTATATAACGGTGCTTGGTTACCCCGAACATGACGACTTTAAGCACTTTTGGCCTGCCAATGTCCAGGTCATCGGCAAGGATATCATTCGTTTTCATGCGGCTATTTGGCCGGCTATATTGCTTAGTCTGGGCCTTGAGCTGCCGAAAACGCTATATGTTCATGGCTTCATTAATGTTGACGGCAAGAAAATGTCTAAGAGTCTGGGCAACTATATCTCCCCCGACGAGGTCATTAACAAGTATGGCGCAGACGCTTTTCGCTACTATTTCCTGCGGCACATACCCAGTTATAACGATGGTGATTTCACCTGGGATTTGTTTGAAGCGGCCTACAATAACGAGCTCGCCAACGAACTCGGCAATGCTGTTCAGCGTACTACGGCTATGATTCAGAAATATCAGCAGGGGCTTATTGGTGATATCCCGCCCGCCGAACATGATATTGCCCAATACCAGGAAGCGCTCAAGGCGTGCCGCTTTGACATAGCGCTCGATGAGGTCTGGGAGCAGGTCCGCGGGCTCAACCAATATATTGACGAAGAAAAGCCGTGGCAAATTGCCAAAGAAAACGACGAAGACCACCTCCGCGAAGTGCTGGCGTACCAGGCCAGCGCGCTGCTGCAGATCGCTGACATGCTAGAGCCATTTTTGCCGGATACCGCAGCTAAAATTAAGGCCGTCTTCAATGAAGGCATTATTCGATCTATCGAAGGCACTTTGTTCCCAAAAACAGAGGTAGAAGTAAAAGCTTAACATGTTAAGTGTTAACTCGGAAGCCCCGTATGCTCGAACTTTTTGACACTCACTGCCACATTCAATCGGCTGGGCTCAAAGTTGGTGAGCGCTCGACTCGTGAACTCTGGGCCAAGGCGCCAGAATTAACTGGTGATCAGTTAGTGGCAAATGCCGCGGAGGCTGGCGTGACTGGTTTGATTTGCGTGGGCTGCGACCATGAAGATAGTCAGTTAGCCATAGATTTCGCAAAAACCAGGGATATTTGCTGGGCCAGTGTGGGCATCCATCCGCATGAGGCACAGCATTATGCAGGTAATGCCGATAAGCAAGCGAAGTTCGCCTCGCTGGCCGTACAGCATAAGGTGGTAGCTGTCGGCGAATGCGGGCTGGATTATTACTACGAACATTCGCCCAAAGCTGCTCAAATTGAGCTCCTGAAATTCCAAATTGAACTGGCTTTAAAGCACGATCTACCCCTGATATTTCATGTTCGTGAGGCTTTTGACGATTTCTGGCCGATCTTTGATAGCTACGCAGGTATTCGAGGTGTACTGCATAGTTTTACCGATACAGCCGAGAATCTGGCCAAGGCTATGGAGAGAGGGTTGTATATCGGCGTTAATGGCATCGCCACGTTTGCCAAGGATCCGGCTCAAATTGAAGTTTATCGCACGATTCCGCTGCAAAAATTACTACTAGAAACTGACGCTCCCTTCTTGACACCGACCCCTTATCGTGGTACCATAAATGAGTCTAAACGCGTGGGGACTATTGCAGAGTTTATGGCCAATTTACGACGAGACGAAAATCTCGAGAATTTGGCTGCCACAACTACCAGCAATGCCCGAGCGCTGTTTGGCATCTAGCACAAGACACAATTATGACAAATAACTACTCTCAATCTAACGAACGACGCTATTCATCTGAAGACATGGCCGATGTCGCGATGCGTAAATACATCGTCGACATTGCCGCGCCATATGCCCAGAACACCTTACTGACCCATTTTCCGGCGATGTTCACCAAGGCTCCTACAGGGGAAGTACATCAGAAACCAGCTGCCAAGCTTGACGCACATTTCGCAGCTGCTCCTGTTGCCGAAGCGGCAATCAACTCTGTCGTTGCCGAAGAAGCGCGTAGAGCGACAGACCTTGAGGATGAGTTAGCCGCTACACGTGAAGCCGTAGCAAAAGCATGGGAGAATCCAAATGAAGCTGCTGCCTAGAATTCTTCCGCTCAGTAATGACCAGCGCCGCGCCAAGCTCATGAGCGACCTTATTCATGAAGAAGCTAAGATTGGCGGCCAATTATTTGGTCCCGTACCTCAGGGCCACCATCGTCAATTCTTTTGCCTGGACGAATACACTTGGGTATGGCACGAGGAATGGACCGAAAATGGACAGCGCCAAGTTATGACCACTCGCTACACGGTGCACCCTGGCGGCGTTCTCAAATCTCAAGGCGATGGTCGATACCTGCCTGTCTCTATGGACGAAGCGCGTAATCTCTTTAAGGCTACACAGCTCTATCAACGGCGTATCGATGCCAAATACGATCGTATGCTCCAGGCCACCTAAACAGGTATACTGCGACCATGGCCATTGATACGTCAATCTATCTCGATTATGCGGCGGCAACACCGGTTGATCCGAGTGTTCTGGCGGCTATGCAGCCATACTTTGGCCAGCAATTTTATAATCCATCGGCGACCTACGCTAAAGCAACTGACGTTAAAAAGGCTTTGGACGAGGCTCGGGCTGGCATAGCGCATTGGCTGGGCGCACGTCCCAGCGAAATTATTTTTACGGCTGGTGGCACAGAAGCCAATAATCTGGCAATTCACGGAGTTATGCGGCAATTTCCTGAGGCTAATGTTGTGGTAAGTGGTATTGAGCACGAATCAGTTTTGGCTCCGGCGCATCGCTATGAATGCCGTGAGGCTGAGGTCACTGCAGATGGCAGAATCAATCTGGAAGATTTGCAGACCAAAATCGACGACAAAACAGTTCTGATAGGCATCATGTATGCCAATAACGAGGTTGGCACCATTCAACCGATCCGCCAGATCAGTCAACTGATTGAGGCTATGCGTAATGAGCGCCAAAGGCAGGGCAATACACTGCCTCTATATCTGCATACCGACGCCTGCCAGGCCGGAAATTATCTGGATCTTCACGTTGCTCGTTTGGGTGTCGATATGCTGACGCTGAACGGTGGGAAAATATATGGCCCGAAGCAGAGCGGCGCCTTGTACCTGAAAGGTGGCATCACATTGACGCCGCTGATTGACGGCGGCGGTCAGGAGCGAAACCTGCGTTCTGGTACCGAAAACGTCGCGGCAGCCGTCGGTCTGGCAGCAGCACTTCAGCTGGTGCAATCGGATCGTCACGAGGAAGCGCAGCGTTTGCAAAAACTTCAGTCAACATTTTTCGAATTGATCGAGCAACAGATACCAAGCGCAATTATCAACGGTTCGATGAAGCAACGCTTGCCGAATAACGTCCACCTGACAATCCCTGGCCACGACAACGAGCGCCTACTTATCCAGCTCGACGAAGCTGGCATCATGGCCGCTGCCGGCTCGGCCTGCAGCGCCAGCAATGAAGAGCCTTCGCATGTCCTGAGAGCTCTTGGCATCAGCAACAAAGACGCCCAAGCTTCACTGCGGCTGACGCTCGGCAGACAAACTACTTTGACCGATGTTGAGCAAGCGGTCATGACTCTTGCACAATTTGTGTAAATCAAGCAGCATAGTGCGAACTCACGTAATACTTTTGCTAAGGGTCGATATGGGGTATAATTACCCCTAAAGCGTAAGCGATTAGAACCTTATCAAATATTGACAGTTCGGCAACGAAATTTTGGGTGATACTCCCCTGTTAATTTGGGTAAGGGCGGCTTAGGCGCATAGGACGGTAACAGCGTATGGTGGGTAAACAAACATGACAATCTGGTGGTTAGCACTCATTCTGGGAGTACTAGGTAGTGCTGGCATTGGGTTTATTTGGCTGATTGTGCGCATCGGTCGCATCAGTGGTGGTGCCAAAAAACAGGCCGGAAATCAGATTGAGTCATTGGAAAAAGCGGCTGATGAAGATGTCGAGCATGTCTTCAACACTGAATTCCGCGAAGAGCTACGTAACCGCGGTCGCCTGCATTTCGAGAAAATCATCGGTGAAAATGCCATGTTCCTGCAGCAGGACCTACGCCTGACGACATCTCAGCTCAATGAGTACATGAAAACCGAGATTACGCATAAGTTGACCGAAGAATTCGACAAATACGAGCAATCGATCATGGACGCCAAGCAGTTGGCAATCGAGTCGATTCAGAAGACCAATACAGCTATCGATGAACAGCGGCAGGTACTGAGCGACCAAGTGCGCCAAGAAATCACCAATGAAAAACAGCAGCTGCTCAAGCATTTCGAGAACAATATGGCTGATATCGTCAACCATTACGTGCTGGCGGCGGTGGGCAATCAAATTGACCTGAACGATCAGCTGGAATACATATTGGCCGATCTGGAAGCTAACAAAAAAGCGATTATCGAGGATATCCAAAGTGGCGCGTAATTTGGAATTGCCGGTTGCGGTCGTAACCCCTGTTGATCTGGGCAGATTGTTGCGCGAACTGCATCTGATCGACGAGACATTATTGCAGATGCAGTTACGGGGGGCAGGCGCCGAAGTGAAAATGCCCAAAACGAGCCATTTGATGGATCAAATGATTACTGCCAACACGTTGAACTTGTTGCACAAGGCCGACCGCCAGGAATTACAGGAATTTTTGCGATCTGTGCGGGAGCATGCACCGGTGCTGCATATGAGCTTTAGCGCCGATCCTTCAGTGAGCTTCATGGAAAAACTAACTAGTTGGTTGCGCCGCGAAATTGACCCCGTGGTGCTGGTGACCGTAGGCTTGCAGCCAAATATTGGTGCAGGTTGCGTACTACGGACTACCAATAAACATTTTGACCTGTCGCTGCGCGAGGATTTTGCCAAACATCGTGACCTGCTCACGGCCAAGTTGAAACCAGAGGTGACGACAGCATGAGTTCTGGTAGTAAACACTTTGAGAAGCTTGTAGAAGCGGGCAATCCGGTCGGCGAAGTTATTGCTGTCGATAAGTTCCTGATAAAGGTTCGGGGCTTGCAGCCCTGCGCGGTACGGGCACTAGTAATGTTCGACGATGGCAGTAAGGGCTTTGTCCACCAGGTAGAAGAGGATCACGTGGTGATTTTGCACTTAGGGGCCGAGAGTTTGCGCTCCGGTGCGGTGGCCGTGTTGCAACATCAAGAGCTGGTCTGCAAAGTCGGTAAAGATTTTATTGGCCGCGTGGTCTCGGTGACTGGTGATCCGCTGGATGGTAAGGGCCCGATCGCCGCCGATGGTATCTGGCCGGTTTTCAATATGGCGCCGTCGCTGTACGAGCGTCGTTTGGTCGAAGATCAGCTAGAGAGCGGTGTCAACGCTATTGATGCCCTGTTCCCGATCGTTCGCGGTCAGCGTATGGCCCTGCTCGGCGACAGTAAATCGGGCAAAAGTACGCTGGTGACACAGCTGACAATAAATCAAAAAAATACTGATCAGGTGGTGGTGTACTGCCTGATTGCGAAGCGCCGCAGCGATGTTGACACGCTGCTAACGCGACTCGAAAAAAACGGTGGCATGGCGAATGCCATCGTAGTTGTGTCCACCATGTTCGAGTCACTGATCATGAGCTATCTGGCACCTTACGTTGCTTGCTCGATGGCCGAATACCTCTGGCAGGACTGTGATCAGGACACCATTATCATTTACGACGATTTGACGAGCCATGCCCACGCCTACCGCGAAGTTGCGCTACTATCCGGTGTGAGCCCAGGCCGCGATTCATACCCAGGCGATATGTTCTACGCGCACTCTAGCCTGCTTGAGCGCGCTGGCCGCCTGGAGCGAAATGGCAAGTGCCTGACCAGCATACCGGTGGTTCATGCTGCCAGTGGTGACATTACCGCGTACCTGCCAACAAACATTATGTCGATTTCTGACGGCCAGTGGATTCTGGATATGGAGACATTCCGTGCCGGTATCCGCCCAGCCGTTAGTATGGGGTTGAGTGTGACTCGTGCCGGTGGTGTCGGCCACAACAAGCGCCAAAAAGATTTGGCTGCTAGAACGCTGAAAGTCTTAGCCGATTATCGCCAGGCCGAGGAATTTTCGCACTTTGGTTCGGAACTGGCAGTTGAAGCCAAACGATCGTTGGCCACCGGTAAGCGCATTTTTGAAATTCTGACTCAGAGTCCGTCCGATACCTATTCGCTGTTGGCCCAACAACTCATGTTCGACATTGTGCTGAGCCTGGCGGACGGCGAGGAACTGGATCTGAATGCCCTAAAACTAAACGCCAATGAGTACGCCGGCAAGGTCACTAAAGAAGAGGATTACGCTACGACGCGTGATCTACTCAAAGCTGCTTGCATCATTGAGCTCAAAGGCGCACCAAGCACACAGCAAGCTCCGCCACCAGAGAAACCAGCAGCCAATTCAGTTGACAAGCAAGTAGTCGAGGCTAAGTCATGAAGCGACCCATAGAAATCGCCAAAGACCAAGCCGATATGTCAACGCTGGCCGAGCTGACCAGCGTGTTCGAGGGCGTGGCCGGCATGCGCATTTCCCAGATTAAAAACCAGGTGCAGCAGTCTACGAAGTTTTTTGACCAGCTATGGGATATTTATTCGCAAGTCCGTGTCGACGGCTCGTTTAGTTTTGGCCGCGACAAATCGGACAAACACACCATCGACAAAGAGCTCAATATTATCATTACGGCCGAGGGCGGCTTTAGCGGCGATATTGATCAAAAGCTCGTCGAGCTGATGTTGAGCGATTACGATAAAGACAAAAATGACATCGTAGTCATTGGCCACCACGGCGCGGTGCAGCTAGCGCAGCGGGGCATCACTTACAAAAAGTACTACAAGCTGCCAGTTAAAGACCAGAATATAAATGTGATACCTATTGTGCGTGAAGTGCTGCAGTATCGCTCGACAAAACTATTTTATCAAGAATATGTGTCGCTGATGGTGCAGGACGTGAAGCGCATTGAGCTGTCGAATGCTGTCAAGCAGCGCGGCAGTGCCTCCGATAAGCCAGAAGAAATCATCAGCGAAACAACCTATATTTTTGAGCCGAGCGCTTACACGGTGGCGGCTCACCTCGAGCGATCAATGATGCAAATTGCCATCAGCCAGCTAATCCTCGAATCAAAGTTGGCACAGTATGCTTCGCGGTTCCGCGCCATGAGTACGTCGCACCAGCGGGCCGACGAGTCAAAAGATGATTTACGCATGCAGTATAACCGCGCCCGCCGACATGTTAAAGATGAGCGGCTGAAAGAAATTGTGAACGGCCTTAAGAAAACTAATAAGGCCAAGTTGGGGGCACGAGCGTAATGGCGGGGGTTATCATTACCGTTAAAGATTTCGTGGTGCGAGCGCGTTTCGACGATGATCCGCCAAGTCTCAACGAGCTGATTGCCGTACAGAATAACTTTGATACGCAGCTGCTGGTTGATCATTACGAACAGGGAGGCATCGCTTATTGCCTAAACGTCCGTAGCGATCACCGAATTACCAAAGGTATGGAAGTGAAGCGCACGCATCGTGGCATTGAGATCCCAATCGGCGAGCCAACAATCGGGCGTATCCTCAATGCCTTGGGTGATCCGCTGGACGGGCTTGGCGCCATCGAAGGCCCCGATATTAAGCGTAAAGATATTTTGAAGCTGCCACCGCGCACGGCTGATTTCTCGGGCTCCAAAACAGAAATTCTAGAGACTGGTATCAAGGTTATTGATTTCTTTACGCCATTCGTTAAGGGCCGTAAAATCGGCATTACCGGTGGTGCTGGTGTCGGTAAAACGGTGCTGACTATGGAGCTGATCAACAACATTGCTCGTTCCGAAAGCGGGCTGTCGTTCTTCTCGGGTATTGGCGAGCGTATTCGTGAAGGTCACGAGCTATATGTGACGCTCAAGGAAAACGATCTGCTCAAAAACACCTGTCTGTTTCTGGCACAAATGAATGAAAATCCTGTGCAGCGTTCGCTGGTAGGCATCTCGGCAACAGCCGCCGCCGAATATTTCCGCGACGAGCAGCACAAAGATATTCTGTTTTTTGCCGATAACATGTACCGCTATGTGCAGGCCCGCAACGAGCTGGCAACCATCATGGATGAGGTGCCAAACGAGGGCGGCTACGAGCCGACCATATTCTCTGATGTTAAGGTGCTGCAAGACCGCCTGAGTTCCAACGAGAACGGGTCAATTACATCGGTGCAGACTATTTATGTGCCGGCGGATGACATCAGCGATCCGGCCGTGCAATTCATCCAACACGAAATGGATTCGATCATCGTGCTGTCACGTAAGGTGGCCGAGCAGGGCATTCGTCCGGCTGTTGATCTCAACATGACAACCTCATCCATGCTGACGCCAGAAATCGTCGGCGAACGGCACTACTTATTGAGCGTTCAAGTCCAGGCCTTACTGCAAAAATATGAATCATTACGCGGAATCATCGCCATTATCGGTGAAAACGAGCTCAGCCCTGCCGACCGTGCCGACTACGCCAAGGCCAAAAAACTGATTACTAACTTTACCCAGAACATGAATGTGATGACGAAACACAATGGCATCCCAGGTGACTTCTTTACCCGCGAAGAAACCCTGAAAAGCATCGAAGAAATCATAGTATGAGCAAAGCTAAAACCGTCGGACACACCGGTGTTATTCATGAAAAGCCAGCCCCAGAAACAAAAGGCGAAGAAGAGCAGAAAAAAGCTGCTGATCAGCTGAGCAAGGCCAAGGATCAAGGCCCTGTCAGCATGAACGTGCGAGTTCACTCGCCATTCCGTGTCTACTACGAGGGCGCAGCCTTTAGCCTGAGCGCCGAAAACGCTACCGGCCCATTCGACATATTACCGCAGCACCACAACTTCATTTCGCTGCTGAGTCCCTGCGATCTTATAATCCGAACCATCCAGCACAGCGAGCAAAAAATCCGCATCTCCGGCGGCATCATGCACGTCAAAGCCGACCAAGTCGTTGTCTTTCTCGACGTCTAGCAAACAGAGGTAATTTTTGCTAAAATAGAGGGTATATGTCGAAAAAAGTATATGTGGGAATGTCCGGTGGTGTTGATTCGTCGGTAACGGCCGCCTTGCTCAAAGAGCAGGGCTATGCTGTCACGGGCGTCTATATGAAAAATTGGAGCCAGGATCTGCCTGGCTTTACATGTCCGTGGAAAGAAGATTACCAAGATGCCAAAAGGGTTGCTGTGCAACTGGGCATTGATTTCAAAATGTATGATTTCGAGACCGAATACCGTCACAAAGTTGTGGATTACATGGTGGCTGAATACCAAGCAGGGCGGACACCGAATCCGGATATTATGTGCAATCAGGAAGTAAAGTTTAAATTATTTCTGGAAACAGCTCTGGAAGATGGCGCTGACTTAATCGCCACTGGCCACTATGCCAGGGTCAAAGACGGCCAGCTTTTCACTGGGTTGGATAGCAATAAAGATCAATCGTATTTTCTGTACCGTGTCACCGAGAACGCTTTGAAGCACAGCCTTATGCCAATCGGCGAGCTCGAAAAACCAGAAGTCCGTCGGATTGCTAAAAAACTAGGCCTGGCCACGGCCGAGAAAAAAGATAGCCAGGGCATCTGCTTTGTCGGCAAAGTCGGCATTAAAGAATTCTTGCTGGCCGAGCTTGGTCCTCAGCCGCATGGGCCAATTGTCGATCAAGCCGGCAAGACTATCGGTGAGCATGACGGCGCGCTGTTTTACACGATTGGTCAGCGCCATGGGCTCGACGTTGGCGGTGGTCTGCCATACTATGTCGCTCGTAAGGACATGAAGACCAACACGGTGTATGTCACCACCAATCTGGATGACGCCAATCTTTGGCATAAAGAAGTCGAATTAGAAAATGTGCATTGGATCAACGTCGAGCCCGAAAAAGGCAAGCAATATCAAGTGCGCCTTCGTTACCGTGGCCCTCTCGTCGACTGCGAACTTAGAGGCAATAAACTCATGCTCAAAGATGAACAGCGTGGTCTGGCCGCAGGCCAATCGGCAGTCCTATATGACGGTGACCGTGTGCTAGGTGGCGGGATTATAGGCTAAAGCATGGGTGATCTATATATAGAAGAACACAGTACCTTTATAGCCCAGGACTGGCAGTCGGAAGTCGTGGAGCCAAGAGTTGCCCAATTTCATGGGCTTGCTCCAGGCGATTACGAACAGACTTTTCAAGATAGCCATACCTTGCTTCAGCAGGGAATATCAAATGCATTTCTAGTTCCGGCTACGCGTTTTATTGTCGACACCAGTCTAGATGTTCTTAGCCATGAGCAAGTGGCCTATCAGTTGCCCTATGAAGTTAATGATCGTTATGAAGTAGCATTGGAAGTAGTGAGAAGCGTGACTAAATCGGCGATAAAACAAGGTGTATTCGGGCGCGCATACTGGAACACGGATCTTCTCAAGGCCGGTCACAAGTACGACGCTGCGTCTTTATCGAACTCTAAAGAGCTCACAAATTTAGGTGGAGCGGTCTTCAATGACGCTGGTGTTATGACGGGCGGCGCACTTCACTTATTGCTGGAGAAAGGTCTTGTGGAAGGTCGTCAGGATGCAATTAAGCGAAGTCTTGGTTTGCTCGCGGTCGCAAGACTCCAAGTAGAAGCAGTTGCCCCAGCTTATTATGAAATTGGTGAGCCATATGCGTACAGTGAGAACTTATGTGTTTCACAAGATGATAGTGGTCTGAGAGTAAGAATTAAGCCTGATTTTTTGCGGACTATGCGAGAGTCCTATTATAAGGGCGATGGATGCCCGATTGCCAGAATGCGGGCCCATCAAGCGCAGGGGACCATGCTGCAGAATTATTGGCATCAATTGGTAAGTTTTTTTATTCCAGATGAAGCAACAGTACACGGCTACATGGAACCCCCGTCAGTGAATCAATCAACACCTCTGGTACAATAGATGATGATGACAGCACAAGAAATTCGCAAGGCTTATTTTGATTTCTATGTGGAGCGCGGGCATAAGCTGATTCCGCGAGCTCCTCTGGTGCCGCAGAATGATCCGACTACCTTGTTTACGGGGTCGGGCATGCAGCCACTTTTGCCGTACTTACTCGGTGAAGCACATCCCGAAGGCGCCCGTTTAGTGGATAGCCAAACGGCCTTGCGTGCCCAGGATATCGACGATGTAGGCGACAATCGCCACACTACTTTCTTTGAGATGCTCGGTAACTGGTCGCTCGGCGATTATTTCAAAGAACAACAGATTCGTTGGTTCTTCGAATTTCTGACGGACACTGTGGGCCTTGATCCGCACAAGATATACGTAACCTGCTTTATCGGCGACGAAAAACATGGCATCGAGCGCGATGACGTATCGGCCAAAGTCTGGCAGCAAGTATTCAAAGAGAAGGGCATTGACGCCAAAATCGTTGAAGTCGGCAGCCAAGCTGACGGTGACAAAAAAGGCATGCAAGGCGGCCGCATATTTTTCTACGACGACGGCGAAAACTGGTGGAGCCGCGGCGGCGGACTCGACAAAACGCCCATGGGCGATCCGTGCGGCCCGGACAGTGAAGTGTTTTATGACTTTGGCGAACAGCACCATGCGCCAGGCT
>JAQGHB010000016.1 GCA_028289045.1 Candidatus Saccharimonadota bacterium | reverse complement strand
ACGTTAAACGTTCCGTTGCCACCTGCCCAGCTAATTGTTGTTGTGGCTCCGCTTGCTGTGGCGGACGTTATTGTTAGGCCGGTCGCCGCTTGCGGCCCAGTAAAATTTAGCGTTTTACTGTCACTGGCGGAGTACAGCACACTGTCCGTGACAGTGGCTGACAGACTGCCGCTGCCAGAGCCCGACGGTGTGTAGTTGAACGAGACGGTGCTTGGTGAGTCGCTGACACTTGATGTGTGAATGGTTTGGCCATTCAGAGTGAATGTGACAGTGCCAGGGAACTGGGCGTACTGTGGATCGGTGAGGGCATGCGTACCCTGGCTGACGGTGGCGGTAATGGTACAGCCGCTAGATGAACAGTCGGATGGCGCGGTCAGTGTAATGGTCGGCGGTGCGTCACTACAGTTGTGTACATCGTCATTTGCCGCGGCGCCTCCGGAAGTGCTGCTCGATTTAGCGCTGCCAATGTTTGCCTTGCCCCCGTTGAAGATGTCGATGTTCCAGGAAGCCGCGTTACCGTTGCTGACTGTGTCTTTTGCCAGCGCCGGCGTACAGTTGGTGGCGACTTTGTTGGAAACTTTGTCGAGCGTTGCGTTGGTGTCGCTCTTGCTGCCACCGACGTACCAGGATGGGTAGAGGTCATTTGTCGGGCTTGGCTCGATATCACCAAAGTGGATATGGTTGCGGACAATGAAAGCAGGTGCAGTTTTAACGCTGGATGGTTGGGTCCAGTTTGTCGGCGCCGCGCCGCTCTGCGTGTGTGCATACTCCATCCAGCCACGGGTCAGTGGCTCGGTGAGGTTTTCCATGGAGGTTGTTAGGGTAACGTGGCGGTTGTGATTACCAACCCAACTGACAACCGCATATTTGGTGGACCAGCTGGTCATCAGACCATCATAACCATCGTTGGTGGTACCTGTTTTGACGGCGAAGTGCCAGCCATTGAAGCGTTGGAATTTATAGCCGCCACGGCCCAGCGGCGTACAAGTAGTGTCTGTACAACTGCCTGGCAGGTAGCTGGCGCGGGGATCGCTGGCCATGTCGTTCACAATGTAAGCGGCATCGGCCTTAACCACTTGTTTCGGCTGATAGGTCGGTAGTTTGACATCCTTGCCGGCGGCATCGGTGATCTTTAGAATATAGGTGCGCGGAATAGCTTTGCCGAGGCGACCGAGTGTAGACAGGCCATTAACATGGTCATCCAGATGCAGGAATGCACCGTCACCGATAGCCGAGGCGCCGTAACACTGGCTGGTTTCCGTAAGGGCTTCGTCGCCGTAACAGTTGTAGCTGCTGCGATGCTTGGACTGATTGTAGGTGTTGTACATCATGTCCGAGGCCGTGCTGATGACCTTATTGATGGACTTAACGTGACCGGTGCTGGTGTCGTTTGGCATTGAGGAGAGCATGGCTTTAACGGCAGGAACGTTACGTGAGCCGCCAAGGGCGTAGCGCAGCGTGAGCGGGCCAGGGTAGATGAAGTCGTAATCTTGAAGGCAGTTGCCGCCATTTTTCGGCAAAGCTTTATTGGTACATGGATATCCTGGCAGGGCGCCCTGCGTATCGTAGAAGACCGAGCCGGCACCGACGTTATTATTATTGTTTATGAGCGTGGTGTAATCGTATGGTTTGAAGCTTGAACCTGGCGGTATCTTAATGCCGGCAGCGTAGTTGTTCTGACCGTAGTCGGGATTATTGAAGTCGGTACCGCCGACCAGGGATACAATTTGGCCGGTCTGCACATCCTCACCGACAATTGCTTCTTGGTCAGCTCCGTAGCGACTGACATTCTTGAGATTGGAGGCGACCAGATCTTCAGCCTTGTTCTGAAGGTCCATATTCAGCGTAGTCAGAACTTTCCAGCCACCGCGTTGCACGACGGTAGCGCCATAGACTTGTTCGAGTTGTTGCTTGGCCGCCAGCACGAAGTACGGTGCTTTGATGCCTTGATACTTCGGTTGCTGCTGATGGACAGCGGCGAGCACGTCAACTTTTTTGGCGGCATCAGCCTGGGCCTGCGTGATGTAGTGCTGTTTGGCCATTTGATCCAATATGTAATGCTGACGGTTTAATAGGGCCGCGGAGTTGAAGGTGTCACCTGTCACTGCTTGGTTGTACTTACTGCTGGCATATGGTGAGTAGTAGCTCGGAGACTGCGGGATAGCGGCCAGCATAGTAGCTTGCTCGAGGGTTAAACTCTTGGCATCAGTCTGGAAGTAGTCACGGGCGGCACTCTCCACTCCGTATTCCACACCACCGTACGGCGCGACGTTGAGATAGCCGGTAAGAATGTCGTCTTTAGAATATTCGCGCTCAAGCTCGGTTGCCAGAATCAATTCTTTCACTTTGCGGGTGACAGTACGATTATCGGTCCATTGTTCGTTGAGCTTGACCAGCTGCTGCGTAATGGTTGAGCCACCCTGAACTGAGCCTCCACCGCCGAAAACGTCATGGGCGCCAGCGCGCATAATACCGCGGACATCGAAAGCGCCGTGGTTGTAGAAGTCTTTATCTTCGATGGCCACCGTGGCCTGCTTCATATACTTAGAGATAGCGTCGTCTTTAACCGGAATACGTTTGACAGCATCATAATCTTGCCAGAGCACGGTATTGCCGGTGCGGTCGTAGTAGGTAATGCTGCCGCCAAGCTTGTCGCCGGAGATATCCTTAATTTTAGGGAGATCTTTACGGAAGTAGGCAAAGAGGCCGATGGTCAAGAAGAAACCAATAATAATTGCTACACCGACGATTTTGAGGGCCATAATACCGCCTTCGCGACTAAACCAGTAATCGGCAAGGCGTTTAGGGTGTAAGCGGTAGGCTATACGCTTCCAGCGGTTTTTAGGGAGCGTACTCAGATAGGTCGCTCGTTCGGCGGCTCGCGATGCCTTGGCGGCCTTAACGCGGTCGCTGAGAGACTGATTCAACTTCAGTGTCTTGCCACTTTTCGTAGTAATAGAGTTTTTGGGACGTCGATTACGGCTGTTACGGCCTGGGCCACGTGATGCGTTCATGGTTTTAGTTGTATGTCTCCCTCATGAAAATACTCCATGCATTATACCAAACGTCATAGCAAAAACGCCTATGTTTTTCTTTTGCTACTTCAGCTCTTCCTCAGCTCGCTGTCGATTTGTCGGCTCATATCAGAGTAGGCTATACTTATGGCCATGACATTATCCGAAGAACTGACCTGGCGCGGCTTCGTTAACCAGACTACCTATAAAGACAAAAGCGCACTTGACGGTGACCCAATAGCCTTTTACTGGGGTGTTGACCCAAGCGCGGACTCAATGACGGTTGGTAATCTGGCGCTCGCCATGATGGTTCGACACTTTATTTCTCACGGTCACAAAGCCGTACTTCTCATAGGTGGAGCGACAGGTCTGATCGGCGATCCTGATGGCAAAAGCCAGGAACGCGACCTGAAGTCAGTCGAGGAAGTACAGCATAATAAAGACAGTATTTCGGCGCAGTACCGCACCGTATTTGCAGATCAGCCCTTTGACCTGGTTGATAATTATGATTGGTTTAAAGATATGGGTTACCTGCAATTCCTGCGAGAGGTCGGAAAGCATGTGCCCATGCGTCAAATGCTGGGCCGCGACTTTGTACAGGCTCGCCTCGGCGAGGATAGTGCCGGCATCAGTTACGCCGAGTTTAGCTACTCGCTGATTCAAGGGTATGACTTCCTGGTCCTGCACCGTGATAAGGGCGTAACATTGCAGGTCTGTGGGGCTGATCAATGGGGCAATAGCATCGCCGGCGTCGAATTAATTCGCCGGATTGACAATCACGAAGCACATGTCTGGTCTGCACCTCTTGTTGTGAACAAAACAACGGGGGTAAAGTTTGGCAAAAGCGAAGAGGGCGCGATCTGGCTGGATCCAGCCAAGACCACTCCGACACAGTTCTATCAGTTCTGGATCAACTCTGACGATGCTGGCGTCGAGAGCTATCTTAAGATCTACACCTTACTTAATAAAGACGATCTAGAGGCTTTGATGGCGGCTCACCAGCAAAATCCTGGCGAGCGCCTGGCACAAAAACGTTTAGCGCAAGAAGTCACAAGGCTGGTTCACGGCGAACAACAGATGAAAACCGCCGAAGCAGTGACTGACTTTCTGGTTGGTCGGCGCTCAATCGGTGAAGCTGACGACGTGCTCGACGAGCTCCGCAAGGAAATTCCAGCCGCCCGTGTCGCCGAAACGGCACCAATTGTAGACACGCTGGTAGCGACCGGTTTGGCGAGCTCCAATACCGAGGCTAGGCGGCTGCTAGGCGGCAATGCTATATCTGTTAACGGCGAAAAAGTCAGCCGCGAGAACTTTGAGCCTACTGATTTTCGCAGTGGCCGCTTGCTGCTACGCCGCGGCAAGGCATTTAAAGATTCCGCTCTGGTGGAGCTTGGTTAATTCAGCAAGCTTGATATACTAGAATCGAATATGCCTAAAACAACAACTACGCCCCGCAAAAAAGCCGATCAGTACAACGACCCTTCACACAACTATCTCAAGTATTGGGATGGCCGTGAGTACGAGCATGCTGCCGAAGAGATTGCTATCCGCAAACTGTTGCGGGGTCGCCATTTTAATACTGCCGTAGATGTCGGCGGTGGCTATGGACGGCTATGTCTACTGCTCGAAAAGTATGCAGACGACGTTACCTTGGCCGAACCAAGTCAGCAACAGCTCGATATTGCCAAAGATTTTCTAAAAGACCACCCTGAAGTTCACCGAAAGCTCTTGCAGGCTGATGATCTGAAGTTCCCCGATGGTTCAATTGATCTGTTGACCATGATCCGTGTCATGCACCACTTGCCGGATCCGAGCGCTGAATTCGCTGAAATTTCCCGCGTGCTGAGCACTAACGGCTACGCGATCATCGAAGTTGCTAACTACCTGCACATGCGTAATCGCCTCAAGCACTTAGCGCGCCGTGAGCACATGCCAGTCAAGCCAGTCGACATTCGCTCGGCTGCCAACAAGCGCGACGACGAGATTCCTTTCGTCAATCATAATCCACATACGGTAATGCGTCAGTTGGAGCACGCCGGTCTCGAAACCGTCGCCAACTTATCTGTTTCTAATCTTCGCAGCACTCAGCTCAAGAAAATCTTACCGCGCGGTGTTATGCTCGGTGCGGAACGCGCCTTACAGCGTCCGTTGGCCTCTGTTTACTTTGGTCCAAGTGTCTTCTTCTTAGTCCGTAAAATCCAAACTTCTTAAATAATCCTTAATTTTAGCGGATTCCAGTTGCAGCCTGAGAATTGTCGGAATATACTAGTTTTACTATGAGCAAAGACAACCACTACGATGGCATCCTGGCCGAAGAGCTGCGAGACCAATTTCGACTGATACTTGAAGCGCTGACTGCTCTGAAGGACGTTCCAGCAGACATTAAGAGGATTAAAGAATCCGTGGTAGATCTTGAAGAGTGGCGTGAGCTCGCTAAGCTCGTCATCCGAGACCAAAACAAAACCCTAAACAATCACGAAATACGTCTCGGCAACCTAGAAGCGGCCTGATCTCGTATACTAGAGGTATGACTCTAGATAGTTCGGTGACAGTGTTGAAGGGTGTGGGCGAGGCGCTGGCGAAGAAATTTGCGGTGGTGGGCATCCGGACCTTGGCCGACCTTATTGATTACTACCCCCGTAGATACGAGGATTATTCGGTGATGACGCCGACCAGTCAACTGCGACCAGGGACCGTGACCATTGAGGCGGTTATTAAACAGGCCAAGGGGCGCTATGTGCGGCGTGGCATGCATATCACCGAGGCGGTTGCCAGCGATGAGCAGGGCAGCGTGCGCTTAATCTGGTTTAACCAGCCGTATCGGGCAGATGCGCTCAAGCCTGGCCAGAAGTATTTCATATCCGGCGAATACCAGCTGAGCCATCAGCGCTTCGCGATTATGAACCCCAGCGTAGAAATGGCGAGTGACTTTCCGCTGAATACGGCTCGAATCATCGCTGTCTATCGTGAAACAAAGGGCCTGACCTCGCGGCAGGTACGGGCGGCTGTGCAGCAAGTCAGGCCTTTGATTGCCGGCTTGCCCGAGACATTGCCGCCGCACATCGTGGTTCAGCAAAAACTCATGAGTTATGCCGAGGCGATGCTCACCATTCACACCCCTGATTCGGCGCAACAGCTCGAGGAGGCACGGCGACGATTGGGCTTTGAAGAAGTATTCCGCCTAAGCCTGGCTAGCCTGCTCAACAAGCAAGAGAACCAGAACGAGATTGCGCTTGAAATTCCGTTCGACGAGCAACTGGCGCGGGACTTCGTGAGTCATCTGCCATTTCAGCTGACCGATGCACAGCGGCGTACTATCTGGCGAATATATCTTGATCTGCAAAAAACCCAGCCCATGAACCGTATGGTCGAAGGTGATGTCGGCTCGGGTAAAACTGTGGTGGCTGCCATGGCAGCCCTAATGGCGCTGGCGCAGGATTGGCAGGTGGCGTTTATGGCGCCGACTGAGCTGCTGGCTCGTCAGCACGCTGAAAGTATCTATAAGCTGCTCCAGGCGCTCGGATATGCGGACAAAGTTGTACTGCTCGTCGGTAGCCTAAGCGCCGCCCAGAAGAAAAAAGCCCATGAGGCCATTGCGAGTGGACAGGCTCAATTCATAATCGGCACGCAGGCGCTGATCCAGGATAAGGTTGATATGCATCGATTGGCGCTCATCGTTATTGATGAGCAGCATCGCTTTGGCGTCGAACAGCGTAAGACGCTGATGGCCAAGGCTGGACACATGCCGCACGTGCTGAGTTTGACGGCGACGCCGATTCCGCGCTCTCTGGCGTTGACTCTGTACGGCGAACTTGATATCTCGATTTTGGGTGACAAACCTGTGGGTCGTCAACCTATTATTACGGAAATTATTTCACCCAATTCTCACAAGCAGCTCTACGAAAAAATTGATGCTGAACTCGAGCAGGGCCGGCAGATGTTCGTGGTGTGCCCGCTGATCACTGATTCGACAATGGTAGAGGCTAATTCAGCCGAAAAAATCTACGAACAGCTCAGTAAAAAACAATTTAAACATCGACGAGTGGGCCTGCTGCACGGCAAACTCAAGGCAGCCGATAAACAAGCGATCATGCAAAAATTTGTGGACCACGAGCTCGATATCCTGGTTTCCACGACGGTGATAGAGGTCGGTGTGGATGTACCCAATGCCACAATTATGATGATCGAGAGCGCTGAACGCTTCGGGCTGGCCCAATTGCACCAGTTAAGGGGCCGCGTCGGCCGCGGTGAACACCAGGGCTCATGCTACCTCATGCTGGACGATTCCAAGCAGCCAAGTCGTCGTCTGCGCGCCTTGGTAAGCTCCAATGATGGCTTTCGCCTGGCCGAGCTCGATCTAGAGCTCCGAGGCCCTGGCGCCATTTATGGCACCATGCAGCACGGGCAGTTGGACCTGCGGATTGCCAAACTGAGCGACACCAAGCTCATCGCCGCCGCCCGTACCGCCGCCCAGTCGCTTCTCGATGACGGGGTTAATCTGCTAGAATATAAAGAACTTATGACGCATGTAACACGGCTCCGCGCCGTCACCAATCTCAATTAATTATGTATTCTGGCTCCACCTTTAATTCGTTTTCTGGCCATGTGCTGGGCGCGCATCAAAAAATTGATCGCCTGGCTCGCCGTAACCTAGAGCTGTTTTTGTCCGGCACCAAATTTCCCGGCACCAAAGCGATTCTGCATTTCGAGGGCGACAATGGCCCCGATGCCATCAAACGCAAAAGTCCGGCCAAAGATGAGCCCTGGCATTACTTACAGCCGTTCGACACCACCGATACGCAGCTCATAGAGCTCATCGAGGATCATTACCGCCGTCTCGTTAAGGCCCTGAAAGCGCAGGATGGCGTCCGCGCGTCGTTTGAGGCCGCCTGGCTAGCGCACGCCATCGTCGATGGCCTGACTCCAGCGCACCACTACCCATACGAAGAAAAGCTAGTAGAACTCAGCAGCGGCCGCGCCATTGATGACCGCACGACTATTGGCAAAAAATTAATCATGCCTGGCCAGACTCGATCACATACGGTCAAAAATAATTGGAAAATGTGGGGACCCAAGGGGCTCTTTACCACCCATGCGGCTTTTGAGTGTGGTGTGGCGGTGCTGATCGCGCCATTAAAGTTACGCCGTTCAATTTTGACGGCCGACAAGATTGCTGCTTTCGAAGCGCAGCCGCTCGGCATGTGGTTCCGAACCCTGGCCCAAGACGTAGCCCGTATGGAGCTGTATGACACATTCTACGAGCGTGGCTGGACAATTTCTTTGGCGCAACGCGTGCGGACTCAGCTGGCACCAGCCTTGGTCCAGGCAGTGGCTCTGGTGTGGCATGGTGCCGCCGTTGAAGCGGGTCTCGGGAAGGAACGCTGATATGCGCGTTATCTCCGGCTGGTTGGGTGGACAGAATTTTGAATCACCCCATGGCCACCGCACCCATCCGATGAGCGAAAAAATACGGGGCGCCATTTTCGGCGCGCTCGGTGATATCAAAGGACTAACTGTTCTCGACGCTTTTTCAGGTAGTGGCGCCCTGGCAATTGAAGCCATCAGCCGCGGCGCGGCCAGTGCTGTAGCTATAGAGGTAGATAAGGGCGCACACAGTATTATTACCGCTAATATCAAAAAACTGGGCATCGATGATCGCATCAAAGCCGTTCGTGCTTTCGCGAATGCCTGGTCTACGAGGCATCAAGCCCAGCACTTCGATATCATCTTCGTGGATCCGCCCTATGACAACATTCCGTGGCGCGACTTAAAGGTCTTGCCGCGTCACCTGAACGATGTCGGCACACTGGTGTTATCATGGCGTGGCAAAGAAGAGGCTCTGAAGTTTGATGGTCTGAAGATCGTCCAACAAAAGGTTTACGGTGACGCGCAACTAGTCTTTTATCAAAAAATTAGCTAAAATACTTCGGTACCAGTTGCACGCGGATGTGGTGGAATGGTAGACACGCTAGTTTTAGGAACTAGTGCCGCAAGGCGTGGAGGTTCAAGTCCTCTCATCCGCACCATCTAAAAAGACCTAGCTGCAGCTAGGTCTTTTTAGATCCGTACTGCCGATGAGAGGACGCAGAACCTCGTAAGCGAACGAAGTTCGCGGGAGGTCGTGGAGCAAAGCCACGCGCAGGAATGTATTCCGAGCATGGTTTTGCGGAAAAGGCCTTTAGGCCGCTAGTCCTCTCATCCGCACCAATACGGACATTACGTTTGGGTTTTCAGAATATTCTACTGCTCGTCATCAAGGGCTTCAGATGCCCTGTTCAAGAGTCGCAGGATGCTAACGCGATTGATAAGCGTTTCGCTCTTTTCCTCGTCAGTAAAAGAGTTCCATACCAGTTCAACTTTTGCAGGTT
>JAQGHB010000006.1 GCA_028289045.1 Candidatus Saccharimonadota bacterium | reverse complement strand
ATGGCGCGGACCCGGAAGCGAGCACTGGTCAGCGGGGCTGTGTCAGGACGAAACGCTTTGAGCTATGCTGGGATCCTTGGTATTTTGGGTTTTGTGATTTTAGTAGGTTTTACCAACTTTCTGGTATTTATTATTGGGCTTGTCGCTTTCGTAATGTACGTAGCCGTATACGGCTACTATAAGCGGCGATCGAGCTATGGAACACTCGTGGGCAGCATTCCAGGCGCTTTACCGCCGGTGGCAGGCTACGTGGCCGTAACAGATCGATTTGATGTGGGCACGCTCCTGCTATTCCTGGTGTTAGTCTATTGGCAGATGGCACATTTTTATGCCATTGCGCTGTATCGGCTCAAAGATTATCAGTCAGCCGAAATTCCCGTCATGCCTGCGGTCAGTGGCAGCAAATCCACCAAACAGCAAATTCTGCTCTACATTGTGGCGTTTATGTTAATCAACGTCGCTTTCACAATCCTGGGTTACACAGGGGCAACGTTCGCCACCATTATGACTATTGTTGGGCTTATCTGGCTGTGGGTAGGCGCAGGACGCCTTAAGGGCTTGAGTGATATAGTATGGGGACGCAGCATGTTCCTGTTTTCGCTGATTGTCATTCTCACCCTATCCGTAATGCTGGCTATTGGCGGTCGACTAGACTAGCCCTCGTAGGGAATGCCTGTCTGTAGAGCTACTTCTTTGGCAAAAACTTCGACCTTCCGTACTCGATTTGCTAGTTCTTGGTTTCGAGCCAAAGCTGGTTCGTATTTTTTCTTGAGCTGCGAAATCTCACGGTACAGTGCCTTTATGTCGTTATACAGAGCTTGGCTACTCCCTTCAATTCGCGCCAGCCTAACGTTGGCCTCGCGCTGCGCGGACTCTTGGTCTGTCATTCGTATTTCCAGCACTCCCAAACGGGCATTAGTCTCTCGCTGGGCAGCTTCTAAAGTCGTTAGCTGTGCATTCGTTTCTGCCTGTAGCATCTCTAAGCGGTCAATGTGGAGTTCTAGGCGGTCAAACCTATCGTTCATGGTAGAAAAGCCAACCATCATCAATTCTTTCAACTCAAAAATTGCGGCTTCTATACGTTGAGCGGCATTTACCGATATGTTAGCTGAGGCGTCTTGTGGTGTCATAGTTCACTCAGTATAGACCCCTGCATTTGGCCAGCGCAAATAGTTTAAGAAAAATTTAAGGTTTGAACCTACAACGGATGAAGATCCTAGTGCTTGCAACTGGGGAGGGTCATAACTATAGTTGGCACACCTTGATACTGTCCTAGCTACCCTATTTCTTGTAAGCACGGCCAACCAAGTTGAGGAACACCGGAGGGTAACAAGTAAAAAGGGTTTCTTGCGTGACTTATTCGGTCAGGCTCCTGCTACTAATCCGGAACACGTGGTGGCAGCGCAAGCCTGCTTACAGGAAGGTGACACATACACCGTTCAAGCAAATTTCCTGGCACCGTGCTATGTCCGTCTCGACGAATTAACTTCAGATACCATGATCCATCGAGAATTACTACAAGAGACTACCTAGAAATGGTCGCGGATGTGACCGAAGGAATACTCCCAATCGGCATTGGCTTTTTTATGCGGATTGAAGATAGCTTGAGGGTCCATGATGTGCTTTGCCTCGCGGAAAATTTTGAGCATGGGTTTGCCATACATCATTTCCAGCCATGGGCCGCGCACCAGGCCATCGTTGTGCTCGCCCGAGAGTGAGCCGCCATATTTCAGCACTAAATTATTGACGGCTTTCATCGCTGGTAGAATTTTGCGGCGATCTTTGGGATCTTCTAGTTTCATGAGCGGAATAACATGGAAATTGCCGTCACCCATGTGGCCGGCAATGGTCGCGAATAATCTATATTTCTTGATGATGGCGCGCAGCTGCGGCAAGAATTTAGTGAGATGTTCGGGCGGCACCACAAAATCGTCAATGAATGGCGCCGTGTGCTTGTCCTTGACCTTACTGCGCAGCAGCTGGAAGCTATAGCGCCGCATTAGCCAAAACTTTTCAGATTTACCTTCGGTGGCGTCTTCTTCGAAACCATTGATTTCGTAGCGGGCACGGTGATGTTTGAGCTCGGCATGTAGGGCTTGCACTTTGCCGCGCACTTCTTCTTCGGTCTCGCCATTAAACTCCACCATTAAGATGAGCTTTGGTATGCCGCGTACAAACTGCGCACCCGTCGGGATAAAGCTGATGAGTAACTTGAGTACGCCGCCCCAACCAAGCATTTTATGAAAACTCGGCATAAATTTGATACCAAGCAGCATGGTGGCATCATCAAACGACTCAAAAGTCGCCGGCTTTGATTCCAGTACCTTGGGAATGACTTCGCCGAGATCTTTGGTGTTTTTCATGAACAGCACCAGCAACCCTGAGTGTTTGCGCGCCGGTACCAGTCGGAAATGAATATCAGTAACGAAGCCAAGTGTGCCCTGAGCGCCGACTATCAACTTCGTTAGGTCGAAGATACCGGTTTCACGGTCCCAAACATCCCAGAGATTATAGCCGGTAGAGTTTTTGCTGACGTGTGGTTTAGCGGCTTTGATCTGATCGTAGTGCTTATCGACCAGTTGGAAGATCTTGTTATAAACTTCGCCTTCAAAGTCGTTTTGGCGCATTTTTTTATCAAGCTCAGCTTTGGTGAGCGGCTTGACGGTGCGTTCCACGCCATCCGCAAAGACAAACTGCAGCTCGGTCACAAAGTTTTCGGTTTTGCCGTACTCCAACGATTTTTCGCCACCGGAGTTGTTGTTGACCATGCCGCCGATGGAGGCTAAGTCGCGAGAGGCAGGGTAGCTGGGCATGAGCGCGCCATGCTTGAGTGTCTCTGGCTCAAAATCTCTATAAAAGACGCCTGGCTGGGCGTGAGCGCTGGTAGCGGTAATTTTTTTAATATTGTTGAAATGCGTCAGGAAATTTACAAGAATCGAATCATTAATGGCTCCACCAGACATATCAGTGCCGGCGCTGCGGGCCGTCACGCTCAGTGCAGGATTCGCGGCTTTTTTGCTCGCTACCAATCTAACGATTTTTTCGACGTCCTGGGCGTGGCGTGGTATTACTACCAGCTTGGGCCGCAGCTCAAACATCGACGCGTCATGACTATATAGGTCGAGAGTAGCGGGGGAGCTATCATGCTCACCCTCATAGCCAGCCTTCTTCAGGCCAGCAACAATTTCATCCATACCCTAAGCTTAAGGGTTTTGCCCCCTGTAAGCAAGCTACTTAACGAGTCGCTTGTACTGTTCGATGTAGCGTTCGGCCAAAACATCCCATTGGTACGTCGCCAGCGTGAAAGCGCGGCTGCTTTCGCCGAATTTTGCGGCAGTTTTATGATCTGTTAGGAAGCGCTCGACGGCCGAGCCGAAAGCAGTGGGGTCGGATACCGGTACCAGCACACCGTTTTTGCCATTACTGATAGCGTCTTTAATACCCTCGGTATCGGTCGCCACCACTGGCAAACCGTAAATTGAGGCCTCCAGGAGTACCAAGCCGAAGCCTTCCATGTCGCCTGGCACGGTGATATTAGGCATTATAAAGATATCAGCTCCGCTATAGGCCAGTTCGCGCACCTCCTCACTGACGCGGCCGAGCACACGCACGTGACGCCCCATATCTGTTTTTTTGATCACTGCCTCCACAACAGACCGTTCTTCGCCATCGCCGACTATCAGGTAAACAATTTCTGGGTGACGGCTCACCAGATCTGGCAGCACATTCTCGATAAACCAGGCGACGCCCTTGCGCTTCACTAAACGCCCGACCGTGAGGAGAATCTTGGCGTCGGCGGGTAAATCCAGCACTTTTAGCAGCGCGGGGCGGGTTTTGCCCTTGTAGGTGTCACGTACAGCCAGTGGGATGACCACGATCTTGTCTATCGGTACGCCACGTTGTTGCGCTTCGGTGGAAGCAGCTTCACTGATGCAGAATACAACATCGGCGCGCGCCACTGTCCACGGTGCCGACTTGCGGTACAAAGGGTTTTTGTAGGTGATATCCAAGCCATGAATCACTACCGTGAAGGGCTTACGAAATAGTTGTGACAAGAGGTAGCCGACAGGCGCCAGTACGCCATCCTGAACATGAATAACATCCACGCCGCCGCGCAATAAGCTAAAGAAAGCCTTCACTGTCACATAAGGCAAAGCCACTAATACGGCTTTGACTCGCCCTGAACCACCCCACTTTATCAAGCGCGTATCTGTTTTAGCAGCTAGGGAGGTGTACAAATCAAAAGCGAATAGCTCCATACCTCCTGTGCTCGGTGGGTATTTCCGCGTAATAAACAAGATTCGCATGCAGCCATTGTACCTGAAAGACGCTCTAGGACGCCATCTGTTATAATCGTAAGCAGAATGAGCAAAAAAGAACATGTTCTGGTGATCGGCGGCGGCTTCGCCGGCGCTAAAGCAGCGCTGGAGTTAGTGGAAGATAGCCATTTCGCAGTAACCATACTGAGTGAAGACACCGAACTGCGCTATTATCCTACGCTATACCACACTGCTACGGGGGGCAAACGTGCCAACTCGAGCATCCCTTTGGAGACAATCTTCGCCGGTAAGCCGATACGTATTATTCAAGGCACAGCCACCATGCTCGACCGCAAGGCTCGCGCCATCATTACGGCCGACGGGCAAACACTGTATTTTGACACGCTGATATTGGCGCTCGGCGTGGTCACCAATTACTTTGGCATTAAGGGCCTCGCTGAGTACTCCTACAGCATTAAGACACAGACAGAGGTGCAGCGCTTCAAAAAACATCTGCACGATCAGTTATTGGCAGATCGCAAGCCAGATCTCAATTATGTGATCGTTGGCGCGGGTCCTACCGGCATTGAGCTGGCCGGCGCACTGCCAAGCTATTTGAAACGGATTATGAAATTGCATGGCGTGCCGCGGCGAAAAATCCATATTGATCTGGTAGAAGCCGCGCCACGATTGTTGCCGCGCATGCCCAAAGACACGTCGCGCGCCGTTCGTCGCCAGCTCCGCCGGCTCGGCATCAAATTGTACCTGGGCAGCGTCGTGCAGGGGGAAACAACCGATGAACTTACCGTCAGCGGCCGACCGATACGCAGTCACACTGTGGTTTGGACCGCCGGTGTCACTAATCATCCGTTTTTCAGCGAAAATCACTTCGTGCTGATGGGCCGAGGTAAAGTCGCCGTCGACACCTATCTGCAGACCGAAGACAGCATCTTCGTGCTCGGCGACAATGCGAATACGCCCTATAGCGGGCTGGCCCAAACAGCTCTGCGCGATGGCGAGTTTGTGGCCAAAAACCTCAGACGACGAGCTGCCGGCAAAAAAATGAAGAGCTACAACGCCAAACAACCAATCACAGTAATTCCGGCCGGCCCGCACTGGGCAGCGGTGCTATGGGGCAAAACTCGCCTGTACGGTTGGCCTGGCTATGTGCTACGAGAAGCTGCCGATCTGATCGGTTTCCACGATCTGGAGCCCTGGAAACGCGCCACAAAACAGTTCTTCACCGAATTCACCGTGCAAGATGATTGTGACATTTGCGACATCGCCACAATTAAGTAGTTTTTAGATACTCACGGGCCGCTTGCGGATTCCTCAGAATAATAACGTTGGTCGTTGCTTTGTACTGCTCAAGCTCTCTATACAAGTGTGGCCTATCATTGCGGCGAAATGACACTATATAGGTGAAAAAATCCCAGGGCATCTTTTCTGTCCAACCGGATGGCATGCCAGGCCGGAGACGATCGCCCCGATACTGCACCCGTCGCTTGAGTGCGCGCCATAGACAAAGATAGGTCGGATAGTCCAGGTAGATTATCGTATCCGCGGCGGGCAGGCGAAGTTCAAAAGTTGATTTATAATTTCCGTCGATAATCCAGCGCGGTTTTTCGACAAGGCGCCCCACAGCGGCCAGCCAGGCATCACGGTCCCGCGCATATTTTCCTTTTTTATCATGATAGAGCATATCTAGCGGGTAGATAGGCAGGTTATGCTTCTGAGCGAGCTCTCTGGCAAAGTATGATTTACCGGCCCCAGGACAGCCGATTATGGCAATCTTTTTCATACGCTCATCATAACAATCGATGCGGTAAACGGAAAACTTCGCCTGGGCGGGGAACAGGGTACAATAGAAGCATGCAGGGAGATTTTCAGACGGCGTACAGGTTGCTAAACGCCAAGCAAAAAGAGGCCGTTGATACCATCGAAGGGCCATTACTGGTCATTGCCGGACCGGGCACGGGCAAGACGCAGCTGCTGAGTACGCGCGCCGCTAAAATCGTTTCCGTCGGTACCGTAGCACCCAGCAATATCTTGTGCCTCACATATACCGAGACGGGAGCTAGCGAAATGCGCGCCCGCATGGGCCGTGTGATGGGCCCAAACGGCGGCGAAGTAGCGGTGCATACCTTTCACAGCTTTGGCAGCTGGCTTATCAATCAATATTCGGAGCAATTCAGCGCCGAGCGAGCCTTGCAGCCATTAGATGATCTGGGGCGCTTTACGCTGCTAGAGTCCTTGCTGAAACGATTGCCATTCCGGCATCAGCTGGCTATACGTGATGAAAATGAGCGTTTTATACGACAGCATGGGGTAGAGGAAGCCATCCGTGCTTTCAAGCAGGCTGGTCTGACGCCAAAAGCTTTGCGCCAACAGATCAAACAGAATGAAACTGAATATGCAGCCTTGCAGCCCATGCTCGACGAATTATTTGCCAGTAATTTGAGCGCTAAGCGGCTCGATAGCATCGCTGCGCTAATCAAGAGCTATCAACAAAAAGCCGAGCCGCTCAGTTATAGCGACATTTTATTGAACAGCTTAAGCACGGCTGTGAGCGAATCGCAGGCTGCTGGCAAAACCGCCGTGCTGGGCAAGTGGCGCGACAAACACACTACCATTAAAGACAAAAAACGCGTGCTGAAAAGTGCCGCCCAGAACACCCTGCTCAAAGAAGTTGTAGGGCTGTACGAAGCGTATCAAAAACAGCTGGTAGAGCAGGGGCGATTCGACTACGAAGACATGATACTGTGGGCCGCAAACGCGCTGGAAACAAATGACGATATGCGCCTGGATATTGCCGAGCGGTTTCAGTACATCATGGTTGATGAGTATCAGGATACCAACGGTGCCCAAAACCGCTTGCTGGACAGCCTGCTGCGAGCCAATCCACTGGATGCGCCAAATGTCATGGTAGTTGGCGACGACGACCAAGCGATCATGCGCTTCCAGGGTGCTGAAGTGTCAGGCATGCTGCGATTTATTAAAGAATATCAACCAAAAATTATCGCCTTGGAGGACAACTACCGATCAAGCCAGATCATTTTGGATGCAAGTCGCCAAGTTATGGTGCAGACCGAAGAGCGGCTAGAAGTAAGCCTGCCGGATGGCAATTTCTCTAAGGTGCTGACCGCACAGGCTGAACGACCCAAGACCACAATTGAGCATGCGATATATGCCAGTCCCAGCGCCGAATACGCTGCTGTCGCAAGCTATGTTGAGAAACAGCTGGCGAGCGGCGTGCCGGCTAATGAAATCGGCGTTATTGGGCGCAAGCACGCCGAGCTGGCGGCTTTTGTGCCATTCCTGACAGCCCGCGGCATCAGCATCAATTATGATCGCCGCGAAAATATCCTGGATCATCCGGCCATTCTGCAGTTGCTCCAATTGGCACGTTACGTTGCAACGCTGGCCGAAAAGCCGCTTCGCGCTCAATTACTACTGCCTCAAGTGCTGGCCGCCGATTACTGGCAACTCCAGCCAACCGCGATCTACCAATTGGCAGCGCGGGCCAAACAAGACGGACAGAGCTGGCTGGACACCATGCTGGCTGATGATGCCTGGAAAGATTACGCTGAATGGCTGCTAGCGGCTGCTAGCGCCAGCCAGACGCGCAATTTCACGCAAATGCTGGACATCCTCATTGGCCGCGAAAACCTCGACGATACAGCGCTCAAACAATCGCCATTCGCCCGTCTCTACACCAATCAACCGCCCGAATTGCACTTAAGTATCTTGTCTCATTTGATACGCTTGCGCGGTGCAGTGCTAGATAATCGGCCGACGGCTACCGGCATCAAAGATCTGCTCGATGTCACCGATCAATACCGCCAAAGTGATATTCGCCTGCTGGACGATAATCCACTGCTGCGCGGCGATAGCGACAGCGTGCAAGTCATGAGCGCGCACGGCGCCAAGGGCCGCGAATTTGAACATGTCATTATTTTATCGGCTGTCGATGAGGTTTGGGGTAACCGCGCCCGCAGCAATAACCAGCGCATATTCCTGCCGGAGAATCTGCCGCTATATTCGGCCGGCGACGCCGAGAGCGACAAACTACGTTTACTGTATGTTGCCATGACGCGCGCTAAATCGCAGCTCCTCCTTGCCAGCTATGCCCAAAGTGACAGCGGCAAAGCCAGTACGCCGCTCAGCTTCTTTATGCTCGGCGACGATGCCGGATGGTGGCAGGGAAGCACGCAGGATAGCACGCCAGAAGACAAACGAACCGCGCTGGAACACGCCTGGCGCCCAGTATCACGCACTCAGCGGGATCTGCAGCATGTGCTCGAGCCTCTGCTTAAGAATTACCGCTTGAGTGCTACGGCGCTGCGCGACTTTATTGATTTTCGCTACGCCGGGCCAATCGCTACCATAGAAAAACACGTGCTCAGATTTCCGTCGACATACAATGCACACAGCGCGCTGGGATCGGCTTCGCACCGCGTACTACAGGTCGCTCACGCCGCATATCGGGCAGGGAAGCCACTGACCGACACTCAACTTCTCAAAACGTTTGATGAAACTCTCGATGCGTCCGGCTTGTCAGAACATGAACTCAGCGCCGTTCGTGACCACGCCCATCAGTTCTTGCCGCTATTCGTACGCCAATTCTCGGCCAGCGATTTTGATAGCATCATCGAAACCGAGCAATTCCTGAGCGCGCTGTCACCAAGCTCCCAAATACCACTCAGCGGTGCCATCGATGCCTTGGCGACAGATGGCGCGGGTTTACGGGTAATCGACTACAAGACCGGCCGTCCACCACTGCCCGATTGGGAAACCAAAGGCCTCAGCGACAGCAAGAAAGTCAGCCTGCATTTCTATCGACAGCAATTGCTGTTTTATAAGTTACTCGTCGACAATAGCATCTTGTACCGCGGCAAACAATTAGTCACCTGCGCTCAATTGGTATTCGTAGAAAACAGCGATGAAAAGCCAGATGAATTTATACGCCTCGATATCACCGACTTCACGACAGTCGAGCTAACTCGTACCGAGCGCCTCATGAAAATTATATATCGCCGCATCACCCAGGCAGATTTACCCGACACGGGTGGCTACAGCCAAGATCTCAAGGGCATCCTGGCATTTGAAGAAGACTTGCTGAGCGATTAAAAAGAACCCTCCGAAGAGGGTTCTTTTGCACGCCTGCGAGTAAATTATCGCTTGCGAGTAGTGGTCTTTTTGGTCTTCTTAACAGTGGAGCGGCCTTTTTTAGCCACGGTTGTGGTTTTGGAGGTCGTCTTGTTAGGAGTGACTGTGGTTGAGACTTTTTCAGCAACCAGGTTTGATGACTCAGCGAACAGCAAACCGTAGAGGTTTACGCCGATGACTGCACCAAGTACTGGACCGAGCACGTAGGTGCCCCATACCCATGCGCGAGCGCCAAGGGCGAGTGCTGGGTTCAACAGACCGATAGATGCTGCCGATGCAGCCACCATACCGACCATCAGCGCAACACCTGCGAATGAAGCCAGTACAGCACTGCTGACACCGCGGTAAACAGCAGCAGCGACGCCGAAGGCGAAGATACCGGTACCAACAGCTTCAGCTACCAGGATACGGCCGGTGAAATGACCGCCAACTGGCTGCAAGGCGTTGTTCACGAAGTACGTGTACAAGTAGTATGCGCCCCATGCGCCGAGCAGTTGTGCTGCGACAAATAGGAGTGCGTTTACGGTTGATACTCTGCGCGCTGTCCACAAACCAAGCGTAATTGCTGGGTTGAAGAATCCGCCTGACTTATTGCCGATGGTAAATACCATTAGCGCCAGTGTCACACCTGCGGCTAGTGCCACGAAAAATGGCACACCGATTGTTGAACGTTGTACACTCAGAACCAAAAGCGTAAGCGCTCCGGTACCAAGAAACTCAGCCACTACTGTAGCTATTCTGCGTCTTCCAAACATTATTGGAACCTCCACTTAGTTAATGCTGTAATAGTACCCTGACTGCATGTGTTTGTAAAGGGGACCTGTTTTTAGGCGACAACAGATTGAGGAACAGGCTGAATCATATCTACCGGCAAATCACCTTTTGTCAAAACCGCGGCAATCGCCAACGTATAAACAAGCTCGCTTAGCAGCGCTTGTTGGGCTAGCTGCTCATCATCACCGGCTAAACGATCTGCAATTTCCTGCAGCCGCCAGGTATCGACGGCGAAGATCTGCGCCCTATTATTGGTAACGTCTCGGATAAGCTTTTGATTGACGGTATAGCCAGGAATTTGATTCAAAACAATGCGTCGCTCTTTGTGTTCGCCAGCCAGTTGCTTTACAACTTTGGCTTCTTGAACGATCTCATCCACCACCTGTTTACCGCTATAGTCGGTTTGAGTCGGGATAACTTCACGAACATAGGCACGCATGTTTTTATACACCGTATCTATTTCAGTCATGTCGACACCCAGGCTGGCAATGACATTGCGAATAGGCTCCTCGTATTTTACCGCTGCCATGTACGCTTCAGGCGCTCGGTCGATCGCGCCACAGCCACATTTTTTGCCAGAAGCATGTTCGTCGGTATGAGCGCCAAAATTCAGACCAGCATTTTCTAATTCTGAAATAGCGACACTAAAAACATCGTTCAGCTGTTGATTATGAGTTTTGCCTGTTCCTACCAATATAGCCGCTGCCATGGCGGGAGAGGCTCCAAAGACTTTTGGTCGGTTAAGGCTACGCTTGTAAACTTTACCAAGTGAGAAGACGGCTGCGACCCCACGCCCATCACCACAGCCATCATCGTCAATCGGCTCGCCATTATCATCATGGTCTATTGGTACTAAAATACCTGGATTGTTATGTATAGTATCGTCGACTATTCCTAAAACTTCTGGGTCTTCGTCGCGCGCAGAAATTTCACCCGTGCCAAATTCAAATCCATGGCTAATTCTCGTTACGACAAACATTGGTCGCTCCAATTCACCAAATTGTTCTGTTTGTGGCACACCTTCAAAAGACATCCGTCTCCTTTTACGCTACTAATTTTTTGGTCGCACAGAATATATTACGGGGAGGAATGAAGTGATCTAAATCACTTGTTATACATCTACTATATCGCTGGGCAGGATTTAATGCAACCCCTGAAGGATATCTGATATAGTAAGTCTAACGATAAAAGGGAGCCTTACATGTTGAAAGATTTCAAGAAATTCATCCTCCGCGGCAATGTGGTCGACCTGGCCGTGGCCGTCGTAATTGGCGCGGCTTTTAGCGCCATCGTGACCGCGCTTGTGAAAGATTTAGTGACGCCGCTCATCGCCGCCGTTGGCGGCAAGCAAGACTTCTCCAATTTGTATTTCACGCTTAATAACAGCAAGTTCATGTACGGTGATTTCTTGAACGCAGTCATCTCATTCTTGCTGATTGCAGCAGTTATATTTTTCCTGGTAGTGCAGCCAATCAATAAACTGGTCGCCTACAGCAATCGCAACAAAACTCCGGAAGACTCCACCGAAAAGAAATGTCCGGAATGCCTCAGTGAAATCCCTAAAGCCGCGTCACGCTGCGCGTTTTGTACAGCAAAACTCACATAACTCATGAAAGCCATCCATTACGACGTTCCGTTTTTTGCAAACACGGCCGACAACACACACTGCTATCAAGCTTGCATCAAAATGATTGCCAAATTCTTCAGACCCGAGCTTG